>JAYVGH010000036.1:0-83521 GCA_043772435.1 Bacteroidota bacterium | reverse complement strand
TTAGTATTTTGATAAAAAGAGCCGCTGCCAGGGTTTAAAACAGGAACATTTGTTGAATTGGTGTAACCACTAATAAATATATTTTCTCCGTCGTTGGCAATTCCTGTAAAATAATCGCTTGAGGTACCTCCATAATATGTAGACCATTTTAATGCCCCAAACAAATTAAATTTAGTTATAAAACCCTCACTAACGCCGCTATTTGTGGTTTGTAAATAACTAGTACCGCCCGCATTAAAAACAGGTAAAGTTGTAGAGCTTGTTGTGCCTGCAAGCCATACCGAATTGTTATCAAGCGTAAGTGAATTAACTTTATCAGTATTATTTCCACCAAAAAAAGTAGACCAAGCCAATGTACCGTTTAAAGCAAATTTAGTCACAAAGCCATCAAAGCCCCCAGCCAAAGTACCTTGATAATAACTGCCTGCATTTAAAAGGTTAAAATTACTTGAATTAGTATAGCCACCAATAAATATATGGGTAGCATTGGCTTGAACTGTATTGATGTATTCGTTACCGGTACCGCCTATAAATGTACTCCACACCAAATTACTGGCCGAATTAAATTTTAAAATTACACCATCATTTGCATTGGTATAATTTTGAAAAAAAGTACCGGCATTTAGCACCGGAAAATTAGATGAGCCACTAGTACCTACAACATACAATTCGTTATTTTTATATTGCAAAGCTGTAAAAATATCAGAATTTAATCCGCCAAAGTAGGTGCTCCATTGCAATACCCCAGATGTATTAAATTTTAAAATAAACCCGTCAGAACTTCCACCAATTGTACTTTGATAATACGCACCACCGCCCGGATTTAATAAGGGAAAATCTGTAGAGCTCGTATAACCGGTTACCCATACATTAATACCGTTGCTGTAAATAGATACCCCTTCTTCGTTAGAACTGCCTCCAAAATAAGTTGACCAGATTAAAGCACCCGTTGAACTGAATTTTAAAATAAAAACATCGCCAAACCCACCCGCATTTGACCCTTGATAAAAAGCAGATGAACCCGGATTAAGGGTAGGAAAATTAAAAGACTGTGAGTGCCCCGCTACCCAAGTGTTTGTTCCATCGCTGTAAATGGTATGGGAATCCTCGTCACTGGAACCTCCGTAAAAAGTACTCCATTGTAAAATTGGATCTATTACTAATACTTCGTTTGTATTATAATTTTCGGGTTTAATTTTTACGTTATAGTAACTTATTTTGTTATTTCCGGTGCCTTTAAATTGTTTTGAATAGGTGTACTTTGCTTTTACATTATTTTTTTTATCTGTTTGATAACAAATTAATTTGCCTTCGGTAAAAACACCTAATTTGTTGGATATTTTAATTTCATCAGCTTTAACATCAATGCTACCCGTACTAACGTATTCCAAATTTATTAAATTACTGTTAACATGTGGTTTAACAATAAACTCTTGTTTTACCTGATTGTTTTCAATGTATAATCGCCAGTCTATGCCCTCATAAACATTTACAAAATATAATTCTTCATATAAATCAGCTTGTAGTTGATTTGCATTTTTACCTCTAATGTAATTATTTGTAAAATTAGCTTTATTTTTTTTTATTAAATTTTGAGATGAAATAACCGCATTTTTTAAAAGCATTTCGCTTCTAAACCAATCTATAGTTTGAATAGTTTTACTTTTTTCGACAGGAGAGGCATTTAAAATTTCAGCATTATTTGCAACTTGATAAAAATTATAAATTAATCCTTTTTCAGTAATCCAAATGGTTAAATTGGGCAAATTTGCCTGAAATAATACTTTATTCGAGACTAACGAAATTTGAGATAATTGTCCTTTATTTTCTTCAAATAAAGTAGGAGCTTTAGTATTAGCATTACTTTTTAAGAATATTGCTAAAAAGCAAATTAAAAGAGATTTTTTTAAATTTTTCAATCGATAATTTTTTTATTTAACAAATTTAATTTTTTTATTTATACTTACTAATTGTATTTGTAAACATAACTATAATATAAAGTGAATTTTTAGTATTGTTTTTTAAACATTTACCTCAAAATATATTTATGAGCGAAACAATAAAACATCTCTCCATAAAAGAATTAGCTGAAGATGACCGCCCACGAGAAAAATTGTTGGCTTTAGGCAAACAAAATTTAAGTGATGCTGAATTATTAGCAATTATTTTAGGGTCGGGTAATAAAACGCAAACCGCGGTGCAATTAGCGCAGTACATATTATCGCAACACAAATACAATATAAACGAGTTAGCAAAATTAAGTGTAAACGAGTTAAAAAAATACAAAGGCGTTGGCACCGTAAAAGCAATTAACATAGCTGCGGCATTTGAATTGGGCAGAAGGCGCAATGATTTTGAGGTAGATGAAAAAATAAGCATTCAATCAAGTAACGATGCCTATAAATTTTTAAACGCCCGGTTAAGCGATTTGCCTCACGAAGAATTTTGGATGCTAATTTTAAATGTGCGCAAGCAATTGGTAAAACACGAGTTTATTAGCAAAGGTGGCATTAGCGGAACAGTTGTAGATGTAAGGTTAATATGTAAATCGGTTATTGAAAACAATGCAAGTGCCATTGTAATAGCGCATAATCATCCAAGCGGAAATTTAACACCAAGTAACGAAGACAAAACAATTACCGAAAAAATTAAACGAGCATTATTAGTATTTGATGTAAAGCTAATTGACCATTTAATAATTGGTGATAGAAATTATTTTAGTTTTGCCGATGAGGGGATTTTGTAAAACCCTTGCGTATGGAAAAATATCTTTTTTTATAAAAGATAGGTTGCTATTAAAAACATCTCACTAAATTTGTAATATTAATTCATTTCTAAACATAACTTCTTCATTTAAAAGTGTTGCTCAAAATTTGGCAATAATATTGTTTTTATGTAGCAATGTTTTTGCTCAGGTTTTGCCACCCGATGGTGCTAAGCTTAATTATACCCAAGTAATGTTTAAATATAACGAAGTAAACGATGCCGCTTATTATAAATTACAAATAGACGTTTACGATTCGTTAAACGCACGTTCGCACTCTAGTTATACTACCATTAATGACTCTAACACCTGCACCTTAGTTAAAAATTTAGAATTTGGTAAAAAATATGTTTGGAAAGGAGAGGCATATTCGCAAAGCGGTAAATTATTATCTACATCGCTTTCGTATAATTTTTCGCTATTAAAAAACGATTTTAGCGATTTGAAAGTTTATTCTGTAAAACAATTTATTAATAATCCTCAAAAATATACCGATGGTATAGTTTGGTTAGATAAATATTTTTGTGCTTTAGATAGAAATGGAAACGTTGTTTGGGAATTTCCTAAAAATTATAAAGGAGAATTTACGCCATTAAATATGGTTGATTTGCATATGTATAACAATGGTAATCTTTCTTTTTCAAACGATACCTCACTTTATTATTTTACCCGCGACCTTAAGTTAATTTGGCATTGTAATGTGAGTATGCTAAAACCTATTTTAAAAGTAGAAAATTTTCATCATGTGTTTAATCGTCTGCCTAATGGCAATTTTATTGCACTGGGCGCCAGAACCGAAAAATTTAAACTCGATATAAAAGATGCTGCCACACATACCTACGATAATAGTAGTATTCTCGAATTTGATTCGCTGGGTAAACTTATTTGGCATTGGGAATTCTCGAAGTATTTTGACTCCTTACTTATTAAAGATCATTTAAAAAAATACGGAGCTAAAAATAATAAATTATCGGTAATGATACATTGCAATTCGGTAAGTTACGACTCTACCGGGCAACACTTGTATTTGGGATGCCGTGATTTTAACCGCATTATTAAAATAGATAAGGCCTCAAAAAAAATTATTGCGGAGTATGGACAAAAGCTAACAGAAAGCGATACAAAAGTATATGAAACAAATTTATTTTCGCGCCAACACGATGTAAAACCAATAGGCACAAACGAAGTACTGGTATTTAATAATGGCGAAGAAACCGAAAAAGGTAAAAGTTACGTTATAAAAATTGTATTACCACAAAACAAAAAAGAAGTATTTAAAAAAACATGGGAATTAGATTTGGATATTGACACCATACCCGGTAAAGCCATTAAATATGGTAGCGCCGAACAATTAACAAATGGAAATATTTTAATTTGCGGTGGCATGAACGGACGTATTTTAGAAGTAACCGCTAATAAAGAACCCGTTTGGGATTTATTTTTACAGGCAAAAAGCTTAGCTATTTTCCCTTTTGGTATTTTTGCGCAGTATAGGGCGTATTACAGCAGTTCGCTTTATCCGTTTTATTTTGCCGTAGCAATAAACAAAAACAATACACAATCTGTAAAAATTTTTAATGAAGGTGGTGAAGCGGATAGCTACAAGATTGAATTTTACGGCTTGCCTTCGGGTAAAATTTCAAAACCATTTCAAACACTAAAAACATTACTTGTAAAATCAGGGTCAAGTTCTGTTATTGAGACAAAAAATATAGTTTTTAAAAGTATAAAAGTTACTTCCGGTAATTCGGGTGTAAGCCAGTGGTATAATATTAAATAATTTATCACAACTATCCTAAAGTTAGCTAAAAAATAAATACCTGTGAAAAGCATACTTTTGAAAAAAAGTTTCAAAAATTTCTCAATATGCTTTCACTTCACAGGCGAACCTAAAATAACAGTAAACCTTTTATTCGCCAAATTTTAAATTTAATTCCTAACTTTTAACACACTTTTTAATTACAATTGATTTTGGTAATGACATATCGATTTATTATATAGTCCAAAAAAAAACTTAAACCACCAAATTAGACTATATTGTTTCTAATTGGTAATACAATGAATTTATTGCTGAAAATTTAAAACTTTCGGGCGGCTGTGAAAAATAGTATTTATTAATTAATATTGCGATTGTTTACTTTTAGTAAATTTTGTGTAGTAATACGCCCAATAAATTAATACAAACTGAAATAATATGCGTAGTAAGTGTAACCAAAACAGTATGCCGGTTTTACTCCAATTGTCAACCAGCATTTGAATGTGAACTGTAAAAAATACAATCAACATTATTACAATTAACCAAGCAGCAATTTTTCGGGTAGAATTAAAAAGTAATAAAACCGAGAACGCTATTTCCAATATCCCACTAAAAAAAACGTTAAACATTTTGCAAGGAATGTAAGAAGGCATTATTTTTAAATAAAATTCGGGATTTATAAAATGATTAATACCTGCTGCAATGTATAAGAGTATCATTGTATAAAATAAAAAAAGTCGCATTGTAATTAAAATTTAATATTGTTTAAAATTGCTTCGTCTACCAAATTTGGTAAAGTAACTTTTAAATTTGGTGTTCGCTCCATTTCCCGCTTAATGGCGAATAACGCCTCATCGTTACGTGCCCAAGCTCTGCGCGATATACCATTATTAACGTCCCAAAACAACATTTGTTTTAACTTGCGATCTGCATCTTTGCTGCCATCTAATACTAAACCAAATCCGCCGTTTATTACCTCGCCCCAGCCAACCCCGCCACCGTTATGAAGGCTAATCCAAGTAGCACCGCGGAACGCGTCGCCCACAAAATTTTGTACAGCCATATCCGCCGTATATTTACTTCCGTCGTATATGTTTGATGTTTCTCTGTAAGGACTATCCGTGCCGCTTACATCGTGATGATCTCTACCTAAAACTACAGGTGCCGAAATTTTTCCTTCGGCAATAGCTTTGTTAATGACTTGTGCAATTTTTATGCGCCCTTCGCTATCAGCATATAAAATACGTGCTTGCGAGCCAACCACTAAATTATTTTGACCAGCATATTTAATCCATTCAATATTATCGTTTAGCTGTTGTTTAATTTCTTCGGGAGCTGTTTTATAAATTTCTTCCAATACTTCTTGCGCTAATTTATCTGTCATAGCAAGGTCTTCAGGATTTGCACTTGTACACACCCATCTAAACGGACCAAACCCATAATCAAAACACATAGGCCCTAAAATATCCTGCACATAAGAGTTGTACTTAAAATCACCATCTTTTCCGTTTTTAAATACATCGCCTCCGGCGCGCCCAACTTCTAATAAAAAAGCATTGCCGTAATCAAAAAAATACATTCCTTTTTGGTTTAGAGCGTTTACTGCATTAATGTGATTTACCAATGTTTTTTGAATTTCTTTTTTAAACTGACCAGGGTTTTCAACCATCATTATGTTGCTTTCTTCTAACGAAAAACTTTGTGGGTAATACCCTCCGGACCAAGGATTATGAAGTGAAGATTGATCACTGCCTATATCTACCGTTATATTTTCGTGTAATAATTTTTCCCATAAATCAACAATATTCCCTTGATAAGCTATACTAACGGCTTGCAGGTTAGCCTGAGCTTCTTTTGTTCTTTTAATTAATTTATCTAAATCGGTAAACACTTCATCTACCCAACCTTGCGAATGGCGCGTAGCAACTGCTTTTGGATTTATTTCGGCAGTAATAGATACTAAACCTGCAATTTTAGCGGCTTTGGGTTGTGCGCCACTCATGCCTCCCAAACCACAAGTAACAAACAATTTCCCTTTACGTTCTTGTTCAGTTTTAAATTTTTTACGAGCCGCATTCATCACTGTAATGGTTGTACCATGTACTATACCTTGCGGACCAATATACATAAAGCTTCCGGCAGTCATTTGCCCATATTGCGTTACTCCTAAAGCATTAAATTTTTCCAAATCGTCGGGTTTGCTGTAATTCGGAATCATCATTCCGTTAGTTACAACTACTCGTGGGGCATCTTTAGGCGAAGGAAATAAACCCATGGGATGTCCGCTATACATCACCAAAGTTTGTTCGTCTGTCATAGTTGCTAAATATTGCATTGTTAATAAATACTGCGCCCAGTTTTGGAATACAGATCCATTACCACCGTATGTAATAAGTTCGTGTGGATGTTGGGCAACGGCATAGTCTAAATTATTACTCAGCATGTGCATAATGGCCGCTGCTTGCAAGCTTTTATGTGGATACTCTAAAATAGGGCGAGCATAAATTTTATAATCGGGGCGAAAACGGTGCATATAAATTCGCCCGAAGGTGTTTAATTCTTCTAAAAATTCTTTAGCTAAAATTGGATGGTGTTTTTTATCAAAATAACGAAGGGCATTTTTAAGTGCCAATTTTTTTTCGTCGGTATTTAATATTGCTTTGCGTTTTGGGGCATGATTAATAGTTGTATCAAAAGATTTTGGTTCCGGCAATTCGGTAGGAATACCTTTTAAAATTAAATCTGTAAACAAAGTTAAAGTAGGGTTATCGATTAATTTTTCCATATAAAATTTCAAATATCTGTAAAATTACATTATTGTTATTGAAATTCTGCTAATTATAAAACTTTAAAAAATTAGTGTTTTATAATTTTTTTTGCAATGACTTGATCATCTACTTTAATACAAACACTATAAATTCCTACTGGTTGATTTTTTAAATCAATTTCTAAGTTTGTGGTAATAGTTTTTGTAGTATATATCAATTGCCCTAATGAGTTGTAAACTTCAACTAACGAAATTTCGTGATTTAATAAGATTGTAAATTTACCGTTAAAAGGATTTGGATATATGTTTAAACTAGCTTCAACTTTGCCTAATACTTCGATACCACTGCATATACTTACATTTTGAGTATAATTTGCAGTATTTTGACAACCGTTTGCAGCTGTACCTGTTAACGAATAGTTTGTAGTTACGCTTGGTGAAATTATGATAGATGCGCTACTGACGAAAGTATTCCAAACATAAGTACTCGCTCCACTTACACTTAGTGTAGCTGATTGCCCAACACATAATACAACACTATTTGAGGATGTTATGTTTAAATATACGGGTGCAGGAAATGCCGCCGAAATATTGCTACGGTATAGCTTTTGACCAATAGAGCCTGTAAGTTCATCAGTAATGTAGATAATAGAATCGGTTGAAAAAACTAAAGCTTCTTTTTGTGTTATTGGTAACGTTAAAACAGTATTTGTTCCGGTAGAAATAAATTTAGAACCTTTAAAACAAGAAAATAACCAAATTTTATCGTTAGCTAATAGCGCTACAGTTTTTTTATTTGGACTAATATCTGCCGCAGTAATTCGTACGCCGGCATTATTAAAACTATCAACCACCATTGCAGTGTAAGTGCCGGAAATACTGGGAAGTATGTAATGTTTTATCCAACCATTAGTAGGACTGGTGCGGTTTTTTGTAAAAAGGTGCAACGAATCGTTAAAAAAGAAAAAGCCCTCCATATCAAAATTGTGATTACCCGCCGGAGCAGAAAAATTTCTATCTACATATTCAAAATTTATAATGCCAGCAGTAGTAGTAGTGCCGGCAATTAAATCAGGATCGGTAATTTTGTATATTCTCAATCTGTTGCTATTTGCCACCGAACGGTCGTTATTGTTGTTGCCAAAATCGCCAATGTAAATGTTTTTAAAATGATCTTGGGCAATATCCTCCCAATCAAAATTAGTAGCCCCAGTAATGGTTAACGTTTTTAGTAATGTTCCACTCGAATCAAATTTATAAATTGCTGGTTGCCCGCCACTATCGTTATGCGACCAAAATGTGTTAGGGCCTGTTTTTTCAATGCCTGATGATTCGTTAAGAATTGAGGGTAGGGAGCATACAGAATAAAGTGTAGCGGCAGTTTGCGAAAACCCCGAAATAGAAATTATTACAAATAAAACTAAGAATATATTTTTAATCATGCTTAAAATTAAACATACTTTAAATCGAATTTGATAAGTTGGTTAAATAAATTGTAAAGATATTATTAAGTTTTTTTCTCATTATCAAAACCACCTGTTTTTTTATTGTAACCATAAGGGCAATGTTTACAACCGCTTTTACAACAATGCCCGCGTTTTAAGTGATACTTTTCGGTAAACACAATATACCCTTCGGGGCTGTAATAAAATTCGCTGGGCTCTAAGTGTTTGTTAAACATTACAGCAAAATTAAGAGATTAATTTAATTACTCTATTCGAAGTTGGGTAATTTATAAATATTTTACCTGGAACAAGGTTTATTTAAGCACAAAAATTATTCAACTCTTTTAATGCTACACCCAATCGATTTGGTTTCTTGAATAGCAGGATTTGTACCTTTTACAACTGCGTTTAAGGCATCTTTTAAATAATTTGCTTTAACTGCAGCGGCATCTTTTACGTTATCATCTATAGCACCTTTGTAGGCTAAACCTTTAGGGCTAAATAAAAAACATTGTGGTGTACGTGTTGCCCCAAAAGCATTAGCTAATGCACTTTTAACATCAACTGTATAATAACATTTTAAACTTTGTGCACTGTGGTATTTTACCATTGCATCAAAACTGTCATCTTCGGCACGTTGCGCCTCGTTGCTATTTATTAATATACAACCTATGCCGTTAGCCGCGCAAAAATCGCTGTATTCTTTAATACGGATTTCGCTTAATTTTACATAAGGGCAAGTATTACAACTAAAAATAACTAATAAGCCTTTAGCTGTTTTAGCATCATTTAAACTAATATCTTTTCCGCTTACATCTTTCATTTTTAAGTCGGCTTGTGGTAAGGTAGCAGCAATGGCAATTTCATCAAAATTTACATTTTTGGTTGAAAAAGAATAAACCAGGCTAAAAATAATTACTGTTGCAGAGAATACTATTAATTTTTTCATTGGATTTTTTATATTATCACATAAAGTTACAAAAAATTAAAGCTAAAATCAATTCTTACAATAATTTAACTAAATTTTTTCATAAATAGAATCAATAACAATTTATTAGGAGGTTTGTTTAATTTTAACAACGTTTTTTTCTGCGTATATTTACGTCCTTAATAATAAATTAACTTATGTTTATAAAAATTGCTCAACTTTTTTTAAGTCTTACTATACTTGTTACGCTTCACGAATTCGGTCATTTTTGGTTTGCAAAACGTTTTAAATGTAAAGTAGAAAAATTTTATTTGTTCTTCGATTTTTTGTTTCCTTTTGCTAACGTTGCCAATTTTGCCATTTTTAAAAAGAAAATTGGCGATACCGAGTACGGCATTGGTTGGTTTCCGTTTGGCGGATATGTTAGTATTGCCGGCATGGTTGATGAACAAATGGATAAATCGATTATTGATTCGCCACCAAAACCATGGGAATTAAGAAGTAAGCCGGCATGGCAACGTTTATTAGTTATGATGGGTGGTATTATAGTAAATTTAGTTTTAGGTATTTTAATTTTTTGGATGGCAATTTTTGTATGGGGAAAGGAAACTTTACCCATGGCAAATTTAAAATACGGCTTAGCTGTTGATAGCACTGCCTATAAAATGGGTTTAAGAAATGGCGATTTAATAACAATGCTGGGCGATAAGCAGGTAACGTCTGTAAATCGTATACCTATTGAATTAATTATGAACGGCGCTAAAACCATGGAAGGAATACATGCTAACGGCCAAAAATTTTCGTTACCTATTACAAACGATGACAGAGGTTTAATTTTAAAACGCATAAAAAAATCTAACTTTATTGCTCCACGTTATTTAATGGGAACTGTTGATTCGGTTGATAAAACAAGTTTTGCAGCCAATGCTAATTTCGTAAAAGGCGACAAAATTATTGCCGTAAACGGTACGCCTATTGTATTTTTTGACGAATACAAAACTCAGTTATCTAAAAATATTTCTAAAAAAATACAATTATCGGTTTTAAGAAATAAAGATACGATTACAACCTCATGTAATGTTAGCGAGGCTGGTTTATTGGGCATTTATCAATCTCCTCCGGATATTAAAGTTGTAGAAAGGAAATTCGGTTTTTTTAGTTCATTTACCGAAGGCGTAAAAGATGGTATGGAACAAATTGTTATGCAAGCCAAACAATTTGTGGTAATTTTTACAGTAAAAGATGCCTATAAACAAGTAGGAGGATTTAGTACTATGGTAAAACAAATGAGTCCAACCTGGGATTGGCAGCATTTTTGGATGTTTACAGGCTTTTTATCATTGGCTTTAGCCTTTATGAATTTTTTACCAATTCCTATGTTAGATGGTGGTTACATTATGTTTATCTTGTGGGAAATGGTTACCGGTAAAAAAGTAAGCGATAAAGTAATTTATTATGCTAACAATGTTGGCTTGTTTATTGTATTAGGTTTAATGATTTTTGCTAATACCGATTGGCTTCGTAACTAATTTTTAATTTTAAGTTATACGCTTAGTGATGATTACCAGAATAACTATATTTTTAACTTCTATTTTTTTCTTTTTTAATGCCTTTGGGCAAAATACTACTATAAATAAAAAAGATAAAACCGAACGCGAAACTTCATCATCGCATAAAGTAATGCTTATACCTTTTGAACCAAAATTATATTTAGGCGAAATAGATTATAATATTAATACCGAAACTAAATTAAGCGCCAAAGAAATTAAACACAAATTTAGAGATGGTTTAAACGAGCAATTACAAAATGCCTTTAAAGCTGTAAAATACAATGTGGTAGATTTAATGGAAGATACCGCCAAATATAAAAAAGACATTGAGGGTATTTATCAGTATTTAAGTTACGAGTTTCAAAAAATTCCAAATCAGGACAATTACCAACCACCAAAGAAAGAAAAAGATAAAAAACAGGTTGAAAAGGGACAATTAAATGTTGAGACCAATACCGATGCCCGGTTTATGAATGCCAAGGTTACCAATCCCAAAGTAACCACTATTTTATATGGCAAATACAAAACCGACGTGTTTGTGTTTATCAATCAACTTGAAATTAAGGCAAGTGGCAATAAACAACCGGGCGAAGTTGGAGAAGGCAGTGCAAATCGAAAAATAATAGTGCATTATACGGTGTACACCTACCACGATGCAAAAGAAATAAATTCAGGCATTGCCGAACAAGAATTTGAAAGCACCTTAAATAATCCCAAAAAAATTATTGATAAATATTTTTCAAAAATAGCAACAATCATAAGTTCTCGAGTTACAAAAGCGTTAATTATTAAATAATTCAATCAAAAACTAACCCTTTTCACTCATTTTACATATAAATATGCATAATATTTTGTAAATTAGTACGTTATAACTCTTTTTGAAAGTAATTTTAGTCATACTTATTTTTTTATCTATGCAATTGGCTGCGCAGGTAAATCCGCCTAGTTTGCGTTGTTTACAAGTATTTGCTAATGGCGATGTAAAATTAACTTGGGTTTCGCCATCTGACCCAACTTTTAGCTTTGCATCGTTTGAAGTTTGGTCATCAACATCTTTAAGCGGCCCCTTTAATTTAGTTGGTACAATTGGGGCTTTAAGCACTACACAATATACGCATGCGGGTGCTAACGCAAATTTACAAAGCCGTTACTATTACATGAAAACTAAGTTTAACACCAACAATAGTTTTTTTAATTCAGATACACTGCGCACTATTTTTTTAAATTGTATACAAAATACAGGCTCCCCGGCAGTAAAATTAATTTACAATGCTATTCATCAACCAAAATTAGCGAGCACGGCTGCGTCTTTTGTATTGGTTAAAGAGTTTCCGGCGGCTGTTTGGAATAATTTAGCAATAACTTCAGCTTTAAATTATTTTGATACAATTAGTGTTTGTTCTGCAAGTATAAATTACCAGGCTACATTGCAAGATAATAGCGGTTGTGTTTCAACTTCCAACATACAGGGTGGTTTGTACAAAGATCAAAAAGCCCCTAATCAACCTTTTGTCGATTCGATAAGTGTTTTACCAAACGGTAATACAGTTATAGCCTGGTATGTACCTCGCGATTTAGATGTGGTAGGTTATGTAATATTAAAAAAAACAAGTGGTATAGATGTTGCCCTAACACCTACACTAAATGGAGTAAATAACACATCATTTACATATACAATAAATGTAGCTAATAGCAGTTGGGTAGGAATGTATGTTTCGGCTAAAGACAGTTGTAATAATATTTCTACTTATGACAGCTTGCCCCGTACTATGTTTTTAACAAGTAAATACGACAGTTGCGCCTACAAAACAAATTTAAGTTGGACCCCTTATCGCAATATTCCAAATGGGTTATTGGAATATCGTATTTATTATTCGGTTAATGGCAGTGCTTTTTTGCAAGTAGGATCAACAACTTTAACAGCGTTTACCCACACAAATACATTACCCGGTGCAAACTGCTGTTATTTTATTAGAGCCATAAATACAACAAAAAACATAACATCAAGCAGTAATCGCAGTTGTTTTTTTAGTCAGCAGTTGTTGGCGCCCGGCTTTCTTTACATTCAAACAGCAACCGTAGTCGATAAAAAATCGGTACGTTTAAAATTATTTTTAGATACAACTAAAACAAGTACAGGCATTACAATTTACCGTTCATTAGATGCCATTACGTTTACAAAAGTTGCCAGTGTTGGGTTTAACGGCACCCCTTTTTATGAGGTGTTGGATGAGCAAGCAGATACAAAGCATACTTTTTATTTTTACAGAGCGGTTGTAAATGATGGTTGTGGAAACGAGCGAACGAAAAGCCAGTTAGTTAAAACAATATTATTAACTGTACAAGAAGATAAAGAAGAAATTTTTACCAAGCATTTACAATGGACAAATTATTTAGGCTTTAATGGTAACGTAAGCGGCTATAATATTTACCGTGTTATAAACGATGTTCAAAAAGCTACACCCATTGCCAGTAAAGGTCCAACAGATACTACGTTTACTGATGATGTTAACGAAGAAGCACCCAATGGCAGTAAAATAGAATATGTAATTGAAGCCATTGAAGGCCTTGGTGATGTGTATGGTTTTTTAGAAACAAGTAAATCCAATTTAGAAGAAATTTATATAGAAGGCAGATTATATATTCCTACTGCATTTGCGCCTACAGGTAAAAATAAAATATGGTTACCCATTACACATTTTATAGATAAAACAGATTACAACGTTAGTATTTATAACCGGTGGGGGACAAAATTATTTGAAACCAATGATGATACAAAAGGCTGGGACGGTAAAAGTTCCCCACCTGATACGTATGTGTATTTAATAAATTACAAAAATTCTCGTGGCGAATACCAACAATTAAAAGGTACTGTGTTGTTGTTGGAGTAAATTAAATTATGTTGGGCAGGTAAATCTGGTATTTAAGTAAAACGTAGTTGAACTATATAACCATGGTGCTTGGCAAATAGTAATATCATAAATGCCTGTTGAGGTTTCGTAAACATACACGTATGTGCCGCTATTTAATGTGCCGGAAATAAATCCCGAATAAAAACTAACATTTACTTCATTATTGTTAGGCGTACTTGTTGTAGTTGTAAATACCTTATTCCTTGGTTGAGATCCGAATTTAAAATTTAAAGTTCCACTGCTGTAGCTTGAGGCCTGAAAATCCCATGTACCGCTTTGACTTGGTGAATTAACTTTATAATAAGTACTGCTTGGATTACCAGTGCCAAGATTTAAATAACTTGGAGCCAGTGAGCAAGTTGGAATAATGGGTGTACCTTTTATATTAGTAAGACTAATAGTATTCCCATAATTATAACCATTTCCATTTGTTGCCCAGCTTCGAAAATAATATGTTTTATTAGGGTTAAAACTTTGGTAAGATAGAGTGGAGTTAATGTTGCTATATTTGGTTGAAAAATTACCGCCATTAATTGTAGAAACCACAATTTGATTGCTTAACATTTTTGGTGCAGGAATTGTATCCATACAAAAACCAATATGTTCTAATGATTTTTCGCCACTCGATGTTATTTCAGCTTCAACTATAACATCACCATCCTCATTAATAATTGCAGAAACAGTATTAACGCTAGGGTAATAATCTTTCATATCTTTTTTGGCTTTTCTACACGAAAAAATTACACTAAATAGTAGTACGATCAGTATGAATAAAAGTTGCTTTTTCATATTTTAAAATTTATATCTAAAACCAATTCCGTAATCATTGTAAGCAAAAAAAGCTTCTCGCGGAATTAAATTCATATTTCTGGTTGCTTCAATAAAAACAGCTGCTTTTCCCTCTTTAATTTCATACTCAGCTCCAATCCTTAACCTTATACCTACGTAAGGAGACCCACCCGAATAATCATTGCTACTAATAGTTGGGTACTCAGATTTATATTCCACAACAGTACCTCCAATATTTACATCTGCACCTGGATATATAGAAAAGCCTTTATAAATATTTATTTTGTAATCAACACCTCCGTACAAATAAAATAAATTATACTTTTGATAGGTAATATAACCAGGACTTACTGTAGTAGTTTGACTTACTATTAAGCCTTGCACTAAAAATGTATCTAATCTTGGAGTACATTTTATAAAACCCAATCCAAATCTTGGAATTAATTTCGATTCTTCATCAAAATCTTTATAAAATAACTCACCAGTTATAGCAGGCTTCATTAACATACCTAATTCACCCGTTGGGCGAAAATTAATAATTTTTAATGCTACTTGTGAGAAAGAATTAAAATAAATAAAAATAAAAAGTGTTATTATAATTTTTTTCATCAAGTAGAATAATAAAACCTAAATATATTAATTTTTTTTAAAAGATTTAAAGATTTAATGATGATGCCCATGCTCGCCATGAATATGCCCATGGTCTAATTCTTCTTTAGTAGCTTCACGTACCTCTAATACTTCGCCAATAAAATGCAGGTCAAAACCTGCTAAAGGGTGATTAAAATCCATTGTAACAACAGTTTCATCAATTTCAATTACTCTACCTACTAAAACATTTCCTTCCGCGTCATTCATTTCAATGTCTTCGCCAATTTTAATGCGCTTGCTATCAAATTCGCCATCTACTACAAAGGATTGTTTATCAATTTTTGTAACATATTCTTTGTCGTAAATTCCGTAGGCTTTTTCGGCTACAATTTTAAAATCAAACTTATCGCCTTTTTGTTTGTCGGTTAAATTACTTTCAAAATCGGGTAACACGCCACCAAAGCCATATAAAAAGGCAAAAGGGTGTTCGGAACTTGTTTGTTCAACTAATTCTTCGGGTTGGTTATTTTTGCTTGCCGATAAATAATAATTTACGGTTACAGCTTTATCTTCAGAAATTTTCATTTTTTAATTTTTTTTAAATTTATTATTTTAATTGAAAATTAATTTAAATTTTTTAAATTTTTTTCTAACAGAAATACTAATTTTTCTCTGCTTAAATTGGCATTTATTTCGCCGGCAATGGTTAAGGATACAGCGCCTGTTTGTTCGCTAACCGTAATTGCAAGCGCATCGGTATTTTCGGTAATGCCAACCGCGGCCCGGTGGCGCATGCCGTAGTGTGCCGGAAAATTTTCCTTCTCGGTTACAGGTAAAACACATCGCGCGGCTACTAAGCGGTTATCTTCAACAATAACAGCTCCATCGTGCAACGGCGAATTTTTATAAAAAATATTTTCAAGCATACGGCTTGTTAAAGCACTATCAATTGTATCGCCGGTGTTAACATAAAATTTTAAATCCGATTTACGAGAAATTATAATTAAAGCTCCTGTTTTAGTAGCACTCATTGCAAAACAAGCAGTAGCAACTGCTTCAATATCTAAATAAATTTGATTGCTTTGATCGGTGTTGAATTTTAATTTTAAAAGCGATTTAAAGTTTTGTTTTTTAATAAAATCGTTAGAGCCAATATACAATAAAAACTTACGTATTTCTTGCTGAAACACAATCATAACAGCAATTACACCCACGTTTACAAACTTTCCAATAATAGAACTTAGTAATTTTAAATCAAAGGCTTTAATAACAATATATGCCACGTAAATTAACGCTAATCCAATAAAAATAGTAATGGCAGATGTACCCTTTACAAGGCTGTAAGCTACATACAGTAGCACCGCTACTAATAAAATATCAATAGCATCGGTTATACCAAACGAAATAAAATTTATAAATAATGGGTGCATTTAGTTTTGCAAGTTCGTTATTTTTTTAAAACAATGTATTGATTTTTTTTAGACACAAATTTCACGAATTAACACAAATTAATATGTAAATTCGTTTTATTTAATTCATTGTCACATTAACTCATTCTCTAATTAAATTATGCGTCCACAACCAAATACCTATCCACCCTATTTTGAAAAATACATTGCATTAATAAATGAAGAAACCGTTATTGATGCTTTACAAAATAATTTACAATACCTTAAAATTTTTGCAGCATTTATTCCTAAAGAAAAAGAAAATTATGCTTACGCCGATGGCAAGTGGACGATTAAACAAGTAATTCACCACACCATTGATACAGAGCGTATTTTAAGTTACCGTGCTTTGCGTTTTGCGCGTAAAGATCCACAAGCACTTTTATCGTTTGACGAAAATTTATATGTTGCTAATACCGATTTAAGTAATTACAGTATAAACGATGTAGTAACAGAATTTGAAACAGTACGCGCCGCAACAATAGCATTATATAAAACTTTCAACTCTCAAACCCTTTTAAATATGGGCAATATGGCAATTGGCCAAGTATCGGTTTTAGCTATAGGTTTTTTTATGTGTGGGCATAATTTGCACCACCTAAATGTGGTTAAAGAAAGATATTTATAATTCAAACTTTTTTAATAAAAAATTGTATATTTAACTTTTGAAATTTCTTTTCAAAAAAACGAATGACTCATTTAAGCGTAAATCATCTTCTCGGTATAAAAAATCTTACTAAAAACGACATTGATTTAATTTTAAACACTGCCCAAAATTTTAAAGAAGTTATTAATCGTCCTATTAAAAAAGTACCCTCGCTTCGCGATATAACAGTAGCTAACTTATTCTTTGAAAATAGTACACGTACACGTCTTTCGTTTGAGTTAGCTCAAAAACGTTTAAGCGCCGATGTAATAAATTTTTCTGCTTCTAACTCCTCTGTAAAAAAAGGCGAAACCTTAGTAGATACTGTAAATAATATTTTAGCAATGAAGGTAGATATGATTGTGATGCGCCATGCCAGTGCAGGAGCCGCAGTTTATTTATCGAAAAAAGTAAATGCAAAAATTATTAATGCAGGCGATGGCGCACATGAACATCCAACGCAAGCTTTGTTAGATGCTTTCTCTATTCAGGAAAAATTAGGCGATTTAAAAGGTAAAAAAATAGTAATTGTTGGCGATATTTTACACTCGCGCGTTGCCCTCTCAAATATATTTTGCTTACAAAAATTAGGCGCAATAGTAAAAGTATGCGGTCCATTAACTTTAATACCAAAATATATTACAAGTTTAGGTGTTGAGGTAGAATTAAATTTACGCAAAGCGCTTGAATGGTGTGACGTAGCAAATATGTTGCGCATACAATTGGAACGGCAGGATATAAAATACTTCCCTTCGTTACGTGAATACAGCATGCTTTATGGCTTAGATAAAGAATTATTAGACAGCCTTTCTAAAAAAATAATTGTAATGCACCCAGGGCCTATTAACCGTGGGGTAGAAATAACCAGCGATGTAGCAGATAGCAAACAATCAATAATTCTTAACCAGGTTGAAAATGGTGTAGCAGTTAGAATGGCTGTGATGTTTTTATTAGCAGGCAGGCAAAATTAATCCTTAAACAACCCCGCTCGTCCTCGTTTGAGCTAAGCAGGGAAGCGCGTTAATAAAACATTTTGTAAATGTTTTTATCAATGAGCCAGCCTTTGTGTTTAGAGGATGTTTTAAAGGTGTGATTATATCGCACAATAATAAATTACAATTATTGTAATATTAGATTATGAGCGGATATTGTTACACAAAACCAACTTGCAACAAACTATTTCGTAACCCTAACTATTGTTGATTCCTTAAATTTAAAGATCTTTTCGCCGATATACGCGGGTAAATTCAAGAAAAAAATCTTCATTCTTTAGCAAATTATCACGCCTAATTTTTATAAATAATTCCTTTCCAAGAAATAGCTTTCTTTGGGTTTTCTTTGTGATCAAAAGTAAAATCGAATTCCGTGTAAATTCTTTTCATTATATTAGTCTGCTGAACTTCCGGATTGATAATGCAAGTAAAAAAAATACTGTTATACATATGTTGTTATTTGTTTGTTTTTCCATATTTATTATGGTCGCAGCAAAAAGATTATAAGTTTGAAGCCGTACCGCTAGAACATGGCCTTTCAAATAAGGCAATTCCTCAAATAGTAGAAGATTCACAGGGATTTTTGTGGTTCGCTACCCAGGACGGACTTAATAAATACAATGGCTACGAGTTTAAGGTATTTCAAAATGACCCTTCAGATTCAACAACCATTTCAAACAATAATATTTTTTCTCTCATATTGGATAAAGAAGGCTTTCTATGGCTTGGAACAGAAAATGGCGGACTCAATCGTTTTGATCCTATTACAGAAAAAGTGACTCGTTTCATTCACAATGAAAAAGATCCAAATAGTATTAGCAGCAATAACATTTACAATATTCTTGAATTAAGAAATGGTGAAATATGGATTGGAACTTTTGAGGCCGGAATAAATGTGCTTGATAAAAAAACAGGAAAGGTACTTAAACGTTATAAAAACGATCCTTCAAATCTGAATAGTTTATCTAAAGGAGCGATTTGGGATATTCATGAAGATAAAAAAGGAATTATTTGGATTTCTACCTGGGGCGGTGGTTTGGAAAGGCTTGATCCAAAAACTGATAAGCTAACGCATTACCGTCATGATCCCAAAAAGCCGAATAGCATTAGCTGCGATATAATTGGGACTATTTTTGAAGATGAAAAAGATATTTTATGGATTACAACGTGGGGTGGAGGACTTAATAAATTTAATACTATTACAGGTTCCTTTAAAAGTTATAAATACAATGCTGAAGACAAAAAAAGCATTGGAAGTAATTTAACCTGGCCAATTGCTAAAGATAATGACGGTAGTTTATGGATTGGTACTTATGGTTCAGGCATCAACCGCTTCAATACGCAAACAGAAACATTTGAAAGGTATTTTTACGATGCGAATAATAAGAGCAGTTTAAATTTTAATGATGTATGGTCGCTGCATATCGATCGCTCAGGCATTTTATGGATAGGTACAGAAGGAGGAGGAATATCAAAATATGTGAATATAAAAAAACAAGTTGATTTTTATAAACATGAGCCCGGCAATCCGTTAAGCTTGGGCTATAACTCTGTGCGCACTGTAACAGCAGACAAACTGGACAAAATATGGGTAGGCACATGGGATGGCTTTGATCAATTTGATCCGGTAACTAATAAAATAACTAACTATAAAAAAGATCCAAAAGATGGAAATAATACAGGTTTAAATAAAATCAAAACTATTTTTTGCGATAAAGATAATAAGCTGTGGATTGGAACATATAGAGGGGGTTTAACTGAATTTGACAGGGTTACGGGTAAATTTACGTATCATTCAAATGATCCGGCTGATATAAACTCTATCAGTGATAATTATGTTTATTCAATAGCCGAAGATAAAAAAGAAAATTTATGGGTCGGAACATTAAAAGGATTAAATATTTATAATAAAAAAACAAATAAATTTTTCCGGTTTAAAGCTGACCCGAAAAATAAAAACGATGTTAGTGATAATACAATTAATGTTATTTACGTTTCAAAAAACGGAACAGTATGGATTGGAACCGATGTTGGCCTGAATAAATACAATGAGAATAAAAAAACATTTGTAAAATATTTTAATAATCCTGAAGATGCCGGAAGTATTGCACACAGCACTATTTATACTTTGTATGAAGATGATGCCGGCATTCTTTGGATCGGCACAAGGAACGGTCTTGATAAATACGATCCTTTAACAGAAAAGTTCCAGCACTTTACTGTAAAAGACGGCTTGCCGGATAATATGATCATGGCAATTGAAGAAAACGACCATGAGCAATTATTTATCAGCACAAAAAAAGGCATCTCAAGATTTACAAAAAAGTCGGGCACGTTTATAAATTACGATGTGAGTGATGGAATTCAAGGCAGGCTTTTTTTCCCAAATGCTTCTTGTAAAGCTAAAAACGGAAAAGTTTATTTCGGATGCACCGAAGGCTTAAACGCATTTTATCCCGACAGTATGGAATACAATAAATATATTCCGCCGGTAATAATTACAGGAATTAAAAAATTTGAGGAGCAGATAAAATTTGATCAGCCTTTGGCTGAAGTAAAAGAGTTTACGCTGCCTTATGACCAGAACAACTTAACCTTTGATTTTGTGGCACTAAACTATGTAAGTTCGGGTGATAACCAATATTCATTTAAGCTCGATGGAGTTGATGAAGCATGGAATTATAACGCTAACAGCAGGTCTGCACATTACTCTAATCTATTACCCGGAACTTATGTTTTTAAAGTAAAAGCATCCAACAACGATGGTTTATGGAATGAAAAAGGAGCGCTTATCAAATTTTTTATTACGCCTCCATTTTGGAAAACTACCTGGTTTTTTATTGTGTGTATCATCACAGGTATTGTACTAATTTTTGGTTTCATAAAATACAGAGAGTCAAAACTGAACCGTGAAAAGAAAGTGCTTGAGCAAAAGGTAGATGAAAGAACCGCCGAAGTTGTATTTCAAAAAGAGTTGGTAGAAGAAAAGAATAAGGAAATGACCGATAGTATTAATTACGCGAAACGCATTCAGCAAGCTTTACTTGCCAGCGATACTTTACTGCGGAAAAATTTACCTGAATACTTTGTTTTGTTTAAACCAAAAGATATTGTAGCCGGCGATTTTTATTGGGCGGCGCCAACGCCGGAAGGATTTTTATATATTACAGCAGATTGTACCGGGCATGGGGTTCCGGGGGCTTTTATGAGTTTGTTAAATATTAGCAAGCTGAGCGAGTCAATCAACCAGAAGCAGATCTTACGTCCTGACTTGATTTTGAATGACGTGCGTTCGGAAATAATCAGCGCTTTAAACCCGGAGGGCAGCGTTGAGGAAAGTAAAGACGGAATGGACGCAATAATTTGCAAACTTGATGTTAAAAATATGAAGTTGGAATTTGCAGCGGCGAACAATAGTTTTTATATTATCCGTAATCGTAAAATTTTAGTTTGTAAAGCAGATAAAATGCCGGTTGGAAAATCATACGGGGGCGATACCTTATTTACTTACAATGAAATTGCTCTCGAAAAAGGAGATATGATATTTACTTTTACTGATGGTTATCCCGATCAGTTTGGTGGCGCGAAAGGAAAGAAATTTAAGTACAAGCAAATGGAAGAAATAATGCTGTCTGTCTGTGAACTAAACTTATCTGAACAAAGAAATGTTTTAGATCAGCGCTTTGAAGAATGGAAGGGCAAATTAGAACAGGTAGATGATGTTTTAATAATAGGCGTTAGGGTTTAAACGGGGAAACATTTTTATTATCTGGAAAAGCTGTAAAACGATATAAAAATTAGTGAATTTCAAATAGGCTGTAGACCAGAAAAGTAGTAACTTTAAGTATGAAACAAAAAATAACTTTTGCCATTTTAATTATTTTATTTGTAATTAATTCCGGCATCGCTCAAAACCTTGTGCCTAATGATAAATTGGCTCTGTTAAAAGGGGTAGTAACCGATTTTAAAGGGAAACCTTTGGGAAAAGAAATTATAATGTTTTCAAATGATAAAACAAAAGTTGTTTTTAAAGTTACAACCGATGCAAGTGGAAAGTTTGAAATTTTAGTGCCGGTAAATGGAACATATAGTTTAAAGTATAAAAATTTTATAACTGATATGGACTATACCAAAATGAATGTTCCGGCAGATAAAGATGCTACCTATGAAGTAGGCATTAAAATAGATCCGCCAAAAGATTTTGTTTTGGATAATGTTTATTTTGACACCGGTAAATCTACTTTAAAACCAAACTCTTTTAAAGCATTAAACGATCTTGTTGAAATATTAAAAATTAAAAACACTATGGTGGTAGAGATCCAGGGACATACCGACAATGTAGGTAAAGATGACGAAAATCTTGCGTTATCGCAGGGTAGGGCGGATGCGGTAAGAAAATATTTGATAACTAAAGGCATAGCCGAAGCAAGGGTAACTTCAAAAGGATATGGCCATACCAAACCAATTGCTGATAATTTTAACGATGCTGGTAAATCAAAAAACCGCAGAACCAGTTTAAAAGTGATAAAGGAATAAAATATAAACATGAAATATATTTTATTTTTTTAAGTACTTTTTTAGTATGCTGTTTTGTAAATTCAAAAATAAATTTTGAGTTGCAAAAAATATGGACTAAAATTCTTAGTATTAAATTATATCAAGGTGGTGGAATGGATAATTAGTCTATTGACATTTTGATGGCCCCGCTCGTCCTCGTTTGAGCGAAGCAGGGCAGTGCGTTAATAAAACATTTTGTAAATGTTTTTAGTTATGAGGCAGCATTTGTGGAGAGGAGATTTTAAAGGTGTGATTGTATTGCAGACCGTTATACAAAACCAACTTGCAACAAACTATTTCGTAACCCTATCTATTGTTGATTTCTTAAATTAGTGTATTGGTAATAAAGGTTTAAAAATGTTTGCATGGGTGTTAATTAGCACCTACTTGCATTTAAATAGTAAAGGCTAAAAAGGGTTTTGTTTTATCGCACATTTTACGAGATTTTAAAAAATTTACATCAAAAGAGTAAATAACAATTTTCTCACGTTTAAAACTATGTTACATTTTAGGGTTGAAACCTAAAAGTTCTTAAGAAATTAAATGATCGTATTTTTAACGATTAATCCTTAAATAAAGGATATTTTTCCATCATAGTATTTACCTTCTTTTTAATTTTCGCTAATTCTTTTGGGCTGTCTTTATGTTTTAAAACATTGTCAATTAATTCCACAATTTTTAAACAGTCTTTTTCTTTTAAGCCGCGTGTAGTAATTGCCGGCGAACCAATGCGAATGCCCGAAGTAACAAAGGCGGATTTATCATCAAAAGGTACCATGTTTTTATTTACCGTAATATTTACTTGTTCTAAAGCTGCTAAGGCTTCTTTGCCGTTTAAGTTTTTAGTTCGTAAATCAATTAAAAACATGTGGTTGCTGGTGCCTTTGCTAACAATGTTGTAGCCCAAATCCATAAAGCCTTTTGCCATTGTGTTTGCATTTTTTACTAATTGAACACAATAGTGCATATAATCATCGGTTAACGCTTCGCCGTAAGCAATGGCTTTTGAGGCAATAACGTGTTCTAACGGGCCACCCTGTGTGCCGGGGAATACACCCATATCTAACAAATTGCTCATTAATTTAGTTTCACCTTTTAGTGTTTTTTCGCCAAACGGGTTTTCAAAATCTTTACCCATCATAATCATACCGCCGCGGGGGCCACGCAATGTTTTGTGCGTAGTTGTAGTTACAATGTGGCAATGCGGAATAGGATCGTTTAAAATACCTTTAGCAATTAAGCCGCTTGGGTGCGAAATGTCGGCTAATAAAATAGCGCCAACCGAGTCGGCAATTTTACGAAAACGTTCGTAATCCCAATCTCGAGAATAAGCACTGGCACCACAAATAATCATTTTTGGTTTTTCTGCTTTTGCAGTTTTTTCAATACTGTCATAATCAATTAACCCTGTTTCTTTTGTAACACCGTAAAAAGTAGCACGGTAAAGTTTTCCGGAAAAATTTACAGGTGAACCGTGGGTTAAATGTCCACCATGGCTAAGGTCAAACCCTAAAATAGTATCGCCGGGTTTTAAGCAAGCAAGCATAACAGCAGCATTGGCTTGTGCTCCTGAATGTGGCTGTACATTTACCCAAACCGCACCAAATAATTCTTTTGCACGGTCAATGGCCAATTGCTCAACTTTATCTACAACTTCGCAACCACCGTAGTAGCGTTTAAAGGGTAAGCCTTCGGCATATTTATTGGTTAACACACTACCCATAGCCTGCATAACTTGTTTGCTAACGTAGTTTTCGCTGGCAATAAGTTCAATGCCTTGTGTTTGGCGATGCTCTTCTTCTTTAATTAATTTAAATATTGTTGTGTCTCTTTTTAGCATAATTATTTTTTTAAGATTGAAATGATTTTTTATATAGATTATGTGAAGCCAATAATATAAAACAGATTATGGGCGATTGAGTTATGCCCATTAACCAACGACTAATTGAGTATTCATCATCTTGCAAACGTTGGTTTATTATTAATCCAAAAGCCATAATTGATGCGGCTAAAATAAACAAAATCAAATAAGAAATGGTAAGATATTTTAATAATTTTTTTTCGCTACCAATTTTTTTAATAGCAACGTAACTGAGTAGGTAAAAAATGATTATCGAAATTAAAGTATAAAAATATTTTGAATAGTATAATGTTTTATAGCTATAAGAGTTAAAAAGACTCATTATACTTGGTATAGGAAGAGTAGTGTGATTGTAATACTTTTCAAACATAATATTATTAAGATTTACAAAAAAAAACTCGCGGCAATAGCCCAATATACCAAATAAAATAACGAAAAATAAAATGGCTTTAAGTTTCATGTTTAATTATGACTTTTTTATTTTTGTTTGAAAATTTGTTTACCCATACCATCCACAATAAAAATATAAAAGCGTAAACAATGAATGTAAATGTATACGTGTGATTAAAATTTAGGCTAAGTGGCGAGTAAAAAGCGATTACAGCTAATGAAATTACTCTGGCTAAATTTAAAATATGAATTAATACAATGCCTAATGGAATATACCAAATTTTACTTTTTTGATGACCGGGATATGCCAATACAAATACTGCAAATAAAGCAAATAAGCTTATAGCATTGCAGTTTGAACCTACCCACACGCCACCGGAACCATCTATGCCAACAACCTGCACATCTCTATCTTGAAGAACGTAAAAGGTTGTATAGCCTAAAAATTTTAAAACAGAATCGGCCATTGAGATTATATGACCTATAAATTTTTGATCGTAATAGGTGTATTTTTTAATAACAAATTGGTAAACAAAAAATAACACTAAATATAAAAAAGAGGCTAAAACAATAAACCTTGTAAAGGCATTTTGTTTAAGCGAAATCATTTTATAAATATAGATTAAGAAATAACCTGTTGTTTTTTACGAAAATCGTAAATTTTTTTAAACCCAAAAAGTATACCGGCTATTATTAAGAAAATTATACCATTATCAATAGGTACACAAGGTGGTGGCCAACAGCCTGGCGAACCTGCAGGTGGTGGTGGTGGTGCTGAAAAAATTATATTTGAAACAAATAGAAATAAGATTATGTAAATTGATTTCATTTTTTTTAATTTGTGATTTGTAAATTTAAGAATATTAAATTACATAAAAAAATATTTAATAAAAACATCTATATTTGTTGACTAATATTTTTTTGTGGCGGAAACCAAAAAACAGTCTATAATATCCCAAAAAGATTTAAACCTTTTATGGCGAATAGTTAAATCAAATTGGTGGGTGCCGTTAATAATTTTACCAATTTTGTACACAATTGGTACTTTTTATGTGTACAGATTAACAAATGTTTATCAAGCATCTACCCAATTACTTTTAAAAGTAAATGATACTTATAATCAAGCAAGTGTATTAAGTGAGGAAGGGTTTTACAGCTATGGCTCGTACGTTGATAACTTAAACGAAGTTAGGGTTTTACAATCTTATGATTTAGCTAGTCAAGTAGTAAATAAATTAAAAGATAAGCTGCAGGTATCCTATTTTATTGTAGGCAAAGTTCGCAAAACGGAACAATTTAGTGGTATGCCGTTTAAAATTAATGTAAGCTTAATTAATTCTAATTTATATGAACAAGTATTTGATTTTAAAATAATTGATTATAACAATTATGAAATATCGTTTGACCAAAATGGCGTTTCGCAAGTAAAAAAAGGCAAGTTTAATACAGATTTAATTGACTTAGACTTTAATATAAATATTAGCCGAGAAGGAAACTTTTCAATAGAAACAGTTGATGCCTTAAAAAGTATTTTTTATCAATTCTCGTTTCATAGCGAAGGTTATTTAATAGGTAATATACAATCTAAAATGACAATCAATAATCCGGAATATACTAATATTTTAGAACTTGGATTAAAAGATGTTATTGCAGAAAGAGCAGTATTAATATTAGACACACTTAACAGAGTTTACTCCAGTAATCGTTTAAAAACAAAATTTGAGTTAAATGAACGAACCATTGTTTACATTGACAAGCAATTGGACGAAATTAGCTATTCCTTAAAAAGCATAGAAGATACTATGCAAAATTATAAGGAAAAAAAATCCATTATTGATTTAAACTGGGAGCAAAGCGATTTTTTAGGTAAAATTTCGAGATATGATAACGAAAAATCTTCTCAACAACTACAGTTAGCCTCTTTGTCCGATTTAGAAAAATATATTATTGAAGATAAAGACCCACAGTTTTTACCGCCTGGAGTTTTTATTACAGAAAAAGGCGGTTTTATGGGGCAAGCAATTATAGAGCTATATTCAAAACAAATTGAATTAAATAAATTATACAATGTTGCAAAAGAAAATAATCCTATAATAGGTGATTTAAAATCCAACATAAAAAAGATAAAACAGGATTTATTGGTTTACATAAATAATACTCGCAAAGCAACAGTATTAAATATGGAAAATATTGAGAAGGAAATAGATAAATATATATCTGAAGCTAAATTAATTCCCGGTAAACAACGCGATGTTTTAAACATACAGCGTAAAGCCAATGTTAATGAAGATTTGTATAATTTTTTATTACAAAAAAGAGCTAATACAAAAATTGCAAAAGCAAGTATAATACCGGATATAAAAGTGATTGAATCGCCGCGTAATTTGGGAGTAGTAGAGCCGGATAAGGCTGCTATCCAAAAAAAAATTATGTCCTTTGGTTTATTACTTTCAATTGTTATAATTATTCTTAGAGCATTTTTCTTTTCAAAAATAACGTCTGTCGATCATTTAAAAGAATTAACGGATTTGCCTTTGGTAGGCGTTTTTCCGTATGTAAAAGATGGAGGCAACGATGGTATAATTGTTGAGCAAAAACCAAACTCTTTAATATCAGAATCTTTTAGAAATTTTAGAACAAACCTGCAATACACAAATGTAGATAAGCAAGCCAAAACCTATTTGATCACTTCCTTCTCGCCGGGAGAAGGAAAAACGTTTACGAGTATAAATTTGGCTACCATAATGGCGCGTAGCGGTAAAAAAACGTTGTTAATAGAATTAGATTTACACAAACCACGTATTTATAAACGTTTTGGCTTACCTGTGCAAACTATTGGTTTAACTACGTGCATAAGTGGTCAAAATACTTTTGAAGAAATAATAACACCCACTCAAATTCCAAATTTATTTTGTTTATTTTGCGGGCCTATACCTCCTAACCCATCTGAATTTGTTTTATCGGAAAGATTAAAAGAAATTATAAATTTGGCTAAACAAAATTTTGATTTTGTTATTATTGATACCCCTCCAGCCGGTATTTTATCTGATTCAATTTATTTAATTCAATATGTTGATTCGGCAATTTTTGTATTAAACACAAAAACTAGCACTAAAAAGGTAATTACATTTATTGAGTCTGTAATTGAAGATAATAACATTAAAAATATGTTGTTAGTTTTAAACGGAACACACCGTATGGGTAAACGTTATTATTATCAGGGTTATGGCTATAGTTATGGATATGGATATGGCTATGGGTATGGCAAAGGGTATGGTTATAAAAAATAATTTGGCATATTACACAATAATGAGTAATATTGTTACTCAATAAATGATTGAAACTTTAATATCTTCTAAAACCCGTGTAAAAATTCTTTTAAAGTTTTTTTTAAATTCTAATTCTACCTCATATTTACGAAGTTTAGAAGATGAGTTTGGCGAATCTACTAATTCTATTCGTATTGAATTAAATCGTTTTGAAAAAGCAGGGTTTTTAACTTCTTTTTTACAAGGCAATAAAAAATTATTTAAAGCAAATAATTCTCACCCCTTATTTTTTGATATTAATAGTATTGTAAAAAAAATGGTGGGCATTGATTATGTAATTGATTATATTTTACAGCGTATTGGTAAATTAGAAAAAGTATATTTAATTGGTAAATTGGCAAAGGGTTTAGATTCAGATATAATTGATTTGGTTTTGGTTGGAGATATTAATAAGGTATATTTAGCTGAATTAATAGTTAAGGCGGAAAAAAAAATAAACAAAAAAATAAAATTCATTGTTTATAACGAAAGTGAATTTGATTTAGAAAAAATTAAAGAACCTGATGTGCATCCATTGCTCATTTGGAACAAATAAAATTATAAATGTTAAATTTTGAATGGCAAATTAAAATCCATTCCAAATTTAAATCATTTATAATTAAACATTTATCATTTCCAATATGGGACTGAGGTGGCGAAGCTGTGTAAAATGCAAACATATTGGAAAGCTCTATACGTTGCCTCGCGCTCCGAAAAAAAAATAAATTTAGCACTTCAACAGTTAGGATTGGAAAGTTATATACCCTTAAAAACGGAAAAAAAACAATGGAGCGATAGAAAAATGACTGTTATTTCTCCACTAATAAATGGATATGTATTTGTTAATATAACTGAATTACAACGAGATTTAGTATTTAGAATTAAGGGTGTAGTGCAGTATGTGAGGTTTAATGGAATAGATGCAATTATTTCAGAAAATGAAATAAGGATATTAAAATTAATTGAGAAAAAAGGATATTATACAGAAACTGACATTAATAAAATAGTAAGTATTGGTGACGAGGTTATTATTAAACACGGACCCTTTAAGGGATTAATGGGTATTGTTGAAAGAGGCAATAATGAGGATACTTTTTTTATTTGTATTATAAGTATTGGCTTTTCTCTAAAAGTTAAGGTACCAGCAGAAATTATAGAAATAAAATAAATAAAAACTAATGGGAGATACTGACGAAAAATGGGATATAATTGTAAAACCTAAGACTTCTATTTTTACTTTTAATATTAGAGAAGTATGGGAATATAGAGATTTAGTGATGATAATGGTAAAAAGAGATATTACATCACTATATAAACAAACTGTTTTAGGACCTTTATGGATGTTATTACAACCATTGTTTACCACAGCTATATATACATTTACGTTTAGTAAAAGCGCTAAAATTAGTACCGATGGCATACCACCAATACTGTTTTATCTTATGGGTCAAACTTTTTGGAACTATTTTGCAGATTGTTTAAACAAAACTTCAAATACGTTTATTGCAAACGCATCAATTTTTGGTAAAGTTTATTTTCCACGCTTGGTCATGCCTATATCAATTATAATTTCAAACCTCTTTAAATTAATTTTACAAATTATTCTATTTCTATGTGTTTATTTTTATTATGTTACAACCTCAGAAAATGTAACTCCTCAGCCCATATACATGTTGATTATTCCCTTAATCGTTATTTTTTTAGGAATATTGGGTTTAAGTATAGGTATTATTTTTTCTTCTTTTACTACTAAATATAGAGATTTAACCTTTGTATTAGGTTTTGGGGTGCAATTTATAATGTACATTAGTTGTGTAGTTTTTCCAATTACAATATATCCTGATAAAGTAAAACATATATTGATGTATAATCCAATTTTAATTTGTTTAGAGGCTATAAAATTTGCTTTAACAGGTCATGGTTTATTCTCTTGGCATTATTTATTTATAGGCTTTGGTGTTATACTAATAACTTTTTTTATTTCTGTTATAGTTTTTAATAAAACAGAAAAAACATTTATGGATACAGTATAATATGCCCGAAACAGTAATAGAAATAAATAATTTAGGTAAACAATACAGGCTAGGTCAATTAAGTTCTCGTTCGGTAGGCGAAGATTTAAACAGATGGTGGTACCAAATTAGAGGAAAAGAAGACCCTTATTTAAAAATTGGAGAAGAAAACGACCGTACTTTAAAAGCTTCAAGTAATTATGTGTGGGCTTTAAATGATATAAATATAAAGGTTGAAAAGGGCGAAGTTCTTGGAATAATTGGTAGAAATGGGGCAGGAAAATCAACCCTACTTAAAATACTTTCGCGCACAACAAGCCCCACTATTGGTGAGTATAAAATAAAAGGAAAAGTTACCAGTTTATTAGAAGTTGGTACTGGATTTCACCCTGAACTTTCAGGGCGAGATAACATCTTTTTAAACGGAGCTATACTTGGAATGAAAAAAAAAGAAATACAGCAAAAGTTTGATGAAATAATTGCTTTTAGTGGTGTAGAACGCTATATTGATACCCCTGTAAAAAGATATTCATCTGGTATGTACGTTAGACTTGCATTTGCAGTTGCCGCACATCTTGAACCGGATATTTTGATAGTTGATGAAGTGTTGGCAGTAGGAGATCAGGAATTTCAGGATAAGTGCATAGGCAAAATGAAAGATGTAAGTGGGCAAGGTAGAACTGTTTTATTTGTTAGCCATAATATGGGAGCTGTAAAACAACTTTGCACTAGAGCAGTATTTTTAGAAAATGGATTATTAAAAGCTAATGGAAAAACTAATGAAGTTATAAACCAGTATTTTTCCAGAGACGATCAAACCTTAATAACTGGAGAGATTCCTAGAAATTATAAACGATTATATAACAATGGTAAAGGATTTATTGATTTCATTTCTACAATTAATAAAGCAAATGAAATTAGTAGAAAGTTTTTTTTTAGAGAGACCATCAATATTATAATGAATTTTGAATTGATTGAAGACGTGAAGGATCTTATTTTTTCTTTTTCAGTACTAAACGATGATATGCAAAAAATCTCATATATTGAATATCCCGAAAGTAGCACTAAAACTATATCTTTACCAAAAGGCAAACACCAACTCGTTATTAAATTACACGATAGTTTTTTGCCTGGTAAATATCATATTTCTCCAGCGTTTATGCATTATACCGGAGAAGCTATTGATCTTATTGAAAAAATTGCTGAATTTGAAGTGACAGCTGATTCTGAGGATGGATCGCATAATTATAAATGGAATGAAAAGCATGGGAATGCCTACATGAAAATAAAAAATGTAGAAATTACAACAATTTAAAAAAATAAAAAGTAATGAAAATTATGGGCTCTAAAATATTAGTAATTGGCGGCGCCGGATTTATTGGAAGTTTTGTTGTTGCTGAATTATTAAAAGAAAATGTGGGCGAAGTAATAGTGTATGATAATTTCGCTCGCGGTAAAAAAGAATATCTATCAGAATCGCTTAAAGACAAACGCTGTAGTATTTTTCCGATAGGTGGAGATATACGTGAAATAGATATTTTAAATACTGCCATGAAAGGCATGGATTATGTAATTTGTTTATCGGCTATGTGGTTGTTGCATTGTAAAGATTTTCCAAGAACCGCTTTTGAAGTGAACATTGCCGGTACTTTTAACGTGTTAGAAGCCTGTGTAAATAATAATATTAAAAAATTAATTTGGTCTTCGTCCGCGTCAGTGTATGGCGATGCTGTTCAATTACCCATGACAGAAGAACATCCATTTAATAACAAAAATTTTTATGGCGCTACTAAAATAGCCGGCGAAGCTATGGCAACCGCTTTTAACGATCGTTATGGCTTAAATGTAATTGGTTTGCGTTACATGAATGTATACGGTCCTCATCAAGACCAAACCGCTGCATATACAGGCGTTGTTCCAATTATGTTAAATAAAATTGACGCTAACGAAGCGCCGATTATAAACGGAGATGGTAGCCAAGCATATGATTTTATTTATGTGGAGGATGTTGCACGCTGTAATGTAGATGCCTTAAAAAGTAATATAGATTATGGATTTTACAATGTAGGTACACAAGTACAAACATCCATAAAAGAATTGTGTGACTTAATTTTAGAATTAAAAAAATCTGATTTAAAAGTTACATATAAACCTTATAGTGCCGACGATGCTCGATCGTTAGTGCAAAATAGAATAGGCAGTGTGGTTAAGGCTGAGAAGGAATTGGGCTTTAAGTATGAGTATGATCTTACATCTGGTTTAAAAAAATTAATTGATTGGAGAGATACCAACAAATTTTAATACATGTTATTTAACTCCTTTTCGTTTGTTATATTTTTTGTTGTAGTAACAGGGTTATACTTTTTGCTTCCCCATAAGTTACGCTGGCTAATGTTATTAATAGCCAGTTGTACTTTTTATATGTTTTTTGTTCCAATTTATATTTTAATATTATTTGCCACAATTATAATTGACTATTTTGCTGGAATTTATATTGAGAAGTTTGCAGGAAAGAGACGAAAATACATACTTGTTATAAGTTTAATTTCCAATATCGGTATCCTCGCATTTTTTAAATATTTTAATTTTTTTATAGATAATATTAATACTGCATTTCACTTTTTAAACTGGAATTATAGTTTAGATTTACTAAAAATCATTTTACCCATTGGGCTTTCTTTTCATACTTTTCAAGCAATGAGTTACACCATTGAAGTATATCGTGGAAATCAAAAAGCAGAAAAGCATTTTGGGATATATTCATTGTATGTAATGTACTATCCGCAATTGGTAGCCGGTCCAATTGAAAGACCTCAAAATTTGTTGCTACAGTTTCATACTAAACATAAATTTAATCCATATTTATTTAGCAATGGATTAAAACAAATGCTATTAGGGTTTTTTAAAAAAGTTGTAATAGCGGATAACCTTGCACCCTATGTAAACCAGGTATATGATAACCCGGAAAATTTTGAACCTATAACTATTTTTATAGCTACCATTTTTTTCGCCCTTCAAATTTATTGTGATTTTTCGGGTTATTCAGATATTGCATTAGGTGCATCAAGAATTATGGGTATAGAATTAATGCAAAATTTTAAAGCTCCTTATAGAGCCATTAGTATTAGTGACTTTTGGTCAAGATGGCACATGTCGCTTTCTACTTGGTTTAAAGATTATGTTAACATACCTTTAGGTGGCAATAGGGTGCCGCAATTACGATTGTTTTTTAATCTATTTATAGTTTTTTTATTAAGCGGGTTTTGGCATGGTGCTAGTTGGTCATTTATTGTATGGGGTATAATACACGGTGTATATACAATAATTGAAATAATTGCGAATAAAAATTTCCCGTTACAATTTTATCATAAAAGTCAAAAACTTCTACCAACATTAGTTAAGCGTGGCGTGGTTTTTTATTTAGTTTGCTTTGCTTGGATATTCTTTAGGGCTGATAATATTTCAAAGGCAATGTTTATAGCAAAAGCTTACATATTTGGAATTCCATCTTATTTATACCATCTAACACAAAAAGGATATTTGTGGCTAGAACCTTTAATATTTAAAAAGGATATTCATCAATATTTCATAGATTTTTTACTCCTTGGACTTTCATTAGGCATTTTATTTTACATTAATAAAATAGAGTACAAAACAAAATTTATTAATTATATGGATAATAAACCTAGGGTTTTAAAATGGGGATTTTATGAGTTTCTTATTCTTCTTTTTTTTGTTTTTGGAGCTTTTCACAGTAAACAAGAATTTATTTATTTCCAATTTTAATGAAAATTTTCACAAAACTATTTTTATTTATAGTTATTAGTTATTCGGGCTTATTTGTTGTAAATTTTTTTTATGAAAAAAAGGCAAAAAAAAATTATATTGATAAACCAAGTTATATTATTAGTTTCACAAATGAAAATTACGACTATGTAGTAGGGGGGTCTTCTCGAGTGCATAATAATTTTAACTCCCTACTGTTCGATTCAATATGTCATCTCAATGGTTTTAATATAGGGTATGACGGAAGCGCAATGAGCCAAAACTATCTTACCTTATATTTGTTTTTAAAAAATGGCAATAAAACTAAAACGTATCTTCAACAAGTAGAGGATAACTTTTTAATTGACCCAGTAATTGGATATACCCATCCCTTTTATGAATATTTTTTTATGTCTTATATAGGAGACAGAAATGTAGACGAGTGTTATAAAAATAATGTATCCTTATTAAAATTTTGGATATGGAAATATATTCCTTTTATTAAATATGCCGAGTTTAATAATTATTATGGTTTAAAAAAATATTTTATCCCTTCAAAATTTGATTCAAGTATCTTAAGGTATAAAGGATATAGTAAACTAGAACAAAAACATAAAAAAGGTTTTCCAACTGCTAAGTACGATGACATCAAAAAAGAAATACCTTTACACCAATCGAATATTTATTACTTAAATAAAATTCAAAATCTTTGTATTAAAAATGATATTCAGTTTGTAATTTATTCCTCACCCTTGCATCATCAAAGTTATTTAGCATATAAACCTGATAATCTACATAAGTCTTTATTAAATTATGTTCAATTAAATAACATTAAATATTATAATTTTATGAATGACGAAACTTACAATGATAATTTATTTTTTTATGACGAAACACATCTGAATGCTTATGGAACAGATATCTTTACAAGACAATTAGCAGATTCATTAAAAAATATTTTAAAAAAATAATTATGGAATTAACAAAACGCATCATTCAAATTTCGCAGCCCATGATGGGGCAAGAAGAGTGGGAAGCATTAAAGGAACCTATTTTTAGTGGCTGGTTAACGCAAGGACCAAAGGTTGCTGAGTTGCAAAAATTATTTGCCGAAAGGCATAATGTAACACATGCTTTAGCAGTAAGTAATTGTACAACAGCTTTGCATTTGGCATTATTAGCCGTTGGTGTAAAACCGGGCGACGAAGTTATAGTGCCTGCTTTTACCTGGGTTAGCACAGCCAACGCGGTTCTTTATTGCAATGCCATTCCGGTTTTTGTGGATGTTGATCCTATTACATTTAATATTGATCTAAAAAAAATAAAAGAAAAAATCACTTCTAAAACTACTGCCATTATTCCGGTACATCTTTTTGGTTTATGCGCAGATATAGAAACAATAAAAGCTGAATTTCCAAAATTAAAAATTGTAGAGGATGCTGCTTGTGCCGCCGGGTCTGCTTTAAATGGTAAACCCGCAGGAAGTTTAGGCGATATTGGTTGTTTTTCTCTTCACCCGCGCAAATCAGTTACAACGGGCGAGGGTGGAATGTTAACTACTAATAATGAGGAAGCTGCAAATTATATGGATATGTTGCGCAATCACGGCGCATCTATAAGTGAAGAGCAGCGCCATAAAGGACCTAAGCCTTATATTTTACCTGAATTTAATTTATCCGGATTTAATTACCGTATGACAGATCTTCAAGGTGCCGTTGGTGTAGTTCAAATTAAAAAGTTGGATAAGTTTATTGATGAGCGCCAAAAGTGGGCCGATTATTATACAAAGGAGTTAAGTGACATTTCGTGGTTACGCACGCCCCAAGTTGCAAAGGGTTATAAGCATGGTTGGCAAAGTTATGTTTTGTTTATTGATGAAACTAGCTCGCCTATGAAACGTAACGATATAATGGAGTACCTGCAGCAAAATGGTATTAGCACTCGTCCCGGCACACATGCTGTGCACATGTTGGGTTATTACGCTAAAAATTACAACTTAAAACCAAACGATTTTCCCGGAGCATATGCATGTAACGAATATTCTATGTCTATTCCGTTGCACAACAAAATGGTAGCAGAAGATTTTTTTTATGTAGTTGAAAAAATTAAATCAATTAAATAATGACAACTGATCAATTACAACATTTATTTTCGTTTCCGGTAATTTTTAATGATAACATTGCCACTATCACTGATGCTTCCGAATATCATAATCAATCACAAACAAACGATTCTTTTTCAGAAAAATGGGTAAAGTTGGATAAAGAAAGTGCGACATCTGAATCAGAGGAGTTTCAAAAAAAATGGGTGTTAGAATTATATGGCTTTAAAACCATAGAAGGCCTGCAAACATTTTTAAAAGACAAAAAAGTAATTATTGATGCAGGTTGTGGTATTGGTTATAAAAGCGCATGGTTAGCAGAGTTAGCTCCTCATGCAATAGTATTTGGTATTGATTTTTCGGAAGCAGCATTTGTAGCAGCTAAAAGATATAAGCATATTCCTAATGTGTTTTTTTTAAGAGGCGATATTGCTAACCTTCCATTTAAAAAAGAAACTTTAGATTTTATTTTATGCGATCAGGTTATTCACCATACCGAGAACCCTAAAAAAACATTTGCTCATCTTTCGTCCTTACTTTCACCTACAGGTAAATTTGCTTGTTACGTATATGCAAAAAAGGCCTTGCCACGCGAATTAGTTGACGATCATTTTAGAAAAGCTACTCATAATTTATCGCATGAACAGATGTGGGAATTTTCAAATCAATTGACGGAATTAGGTAAACGCTTAACCGAATTAAATGTAAAGTTTAACTGCCCAGATATTCCGGCTTTAGGAATAAAAGGTGGCGACTATGATATACAGCGTTTTATTTACTGGAATTTTATTAAATGTTTTTACCATCCTACATGGACAAAACAAGAAAATGATTCCTGCAATTTTGATTGGTACTCGCCCAGTAATGCTGAGCGATATACGCCAGAAGAATATAAAGAATGGGCTAATGAATTAAATTTAAAAATTGATTTTTTTAGAAGTGAAGAAGCAGCTCATACTTCCATAGTTTCAAAATAGGATGTGCGGTATAACAGGTATAATTAATTTTAATAACCAACGAGTTGATGAATCTGTAATTTCATCTATGACAGATGCAATTGCACATAGAGGCCCTGATGGAAAAGGAATATTTATAGATGGTAACATTGCACTTGGCCATCGACGATTATCGATACTCGATTTGTCTGAAAAAGGTTCTCAGCCAATGCACTCTAAATCAAAAAACTGGACGATCATATTTAACGGATGTATCTATAATTTTAAAGAGCTTAAGCAAGATCTTCTAAATAAGGGACATTTATTTACATCTACAACAGATACCGAAGTTATTGTTGAAGGATTAGAGGCTTACGGCCCTAAATTTTTTCAGCGTTTAAATGGCATGTTTGCAATTGCTGCATTTAATCATAGTAATCGAAAAATATATTTAAGCCGCGATAAATTTGGTATTAAACCTTTATACTATTGGCATAACGGCGATACCTTTTTGTTTGCGTCTGAAATAAAAGCATTTTTAAAACATCCCAATTTTAAAGTAGATGTTGATCTAAGTTCATTGAACGAATATTTTACCTTTCAAAATTTATTTTCATTTCGTACTTTATTTAAAGGCGTGGCCATGATACCAACGGCTAACACTATCGAAATTGGAAATGATTTTAAACAATTGGTTCATAATAGTTGGTGGGATTACGATTTTTCAAATACCGACGAGTCAATGTCGTTTAACGATGCAAAAGATGAAACCCTTCGTTTATTTCAACAAGCTGTAAAACGGCAAATGGTTGCCGATGTACCAGTAGGTTCTTATTTATCGGGTGGTATGGATAGTGGTGCTATTACTGCTGTTGGTTCAAGTATGATACCGCGCATGGCAACTTTTACCTGTGGTTTTGATATGAGTGGCGTTACAGGTGTTGAAGCAAATTATGACGAAAGAAGAGATGCCGAGTTAATGGCCAATGCCTTTAAAACCGAACATTACGAACAAGTAATAAATGCCGGCGATCTTGCCTGGAGTTTACCAAAAGTTGTTTATCATTTAGAGGATCTAAAAGTTGGAATGAGTTACCCTAATTATTATATTTCCAGATTAGCTTCAAAATTTGTAAAAGTTTGTTTACAAGGTACAGGCGGCGATGAGTTGTATGGAGGTTATCCTTGGCGTTATTATAGAGTGTTTAATGCGCTCGATCAAAAAGAATTTTTTAATCAATATTATGGTTTTTGGCAGCGATTAGTTAGCGACAACGAAAAACAACAATTATTTAATACTAATATCTATAATAAAATAGATATTAACGAGCCACGCGAAATTTTTGAACGTGTTTTTACCTTTAATAATAAATTACAATATCAAACGCCCGAGCAACACATCAATAATTCTTTATATTTTGAAATAAAAACCTTTTTGCCGAGTTTATTTTTAGTTGGTGATAAATTAAGTATGGCTAATGGTTTAGAAGAACGTTTTCCTTTTATGGATAATGACCTTGTAAATTTTGCCCAAAAAATTCCCGTTAAACACAAGCTTGGAAACTTTACAGCTGAAATAAAAAAAATTAACGAGAACGATAGTTCAAAATCGAGGCAAACAGCGAGTTATCGTGATTTTGATGATGGTAAAAATGTTTTGCGAAAAGCCATGAGCAGCTTTATGCCTGACTCTATTTTAAATAGAAAAAAACAAGGCTTTAGTGCACCAGATGAAAGTTGGTACCGTGGAGAAAATGCCGATTATGTAAAAGAATTATTACTCGGAAAAAAAAATGTATCATCGGAATTTATAAATCCCGACTACGTAAAAAAAATTGTGAATGAGCATATAAATGATAAAATTAATCATCGTTTATTGATTTGGAGTTTTTTAAACTTTGAATGGTGGTGCCGTATATTTTTAAATGGAGAAAAAATAGAATGAAAGTAGTTTTTTTTGGCGCAACAAAGTTCAGTGAGGAAGTATTAAATCATCTTTTATGTAATAAAATAAGTATTAGTGCTTTATTTACTATTCCAAAAGAGTTTAGTATTTCTTATAGCCAAACCAAAGTAAAAAATTATAATTATTCTGACTTAGAGCTGATATCAAAAAAAAATCATATTCCCTGTTATTATATTGAGTCTAGTGAATCCGGAAAAAAGACAATTGATTATTTTGAAATAATTAATGATATAAAACCCGATGTTATTTTAATAATGGGTTGGTATTATATGATTCCAAAAAAAATCAGAGATTTAGCGCTTTACGGTGCATGGGGAATTCATGCATCTATGCTTCCTGATTATGCAGGAGGAGCCCCCTTGGTTTGGGCAATAATAAATGGCGAAAAGGAAACGGGTGTTACATTGTTCAGGCTAGACGAAGGGGTAGATGATGGCGACATTATTGAGCAAGAAAAAATTGTTATTGAAGAAAGCGATACAATTAAAGAAGTATATGATAAAGTAACTGATATTTCAAAACATATTTTATTAAAGTCATTGGTAAATATAGATGGTATAGTATTTAAAGCGCAGGATAAAAGTAAACTAAAAATATATCCGCAAAGAAAACCTGATGATGGTGAAATGAACCTCACAAAAACATCTTTTGAACTTTATAATTTTATAAGAGCGCAGAGCTCACCATATCCGGGGGCGTTTATAAGAACAATTGATGGAAAAAAACTAATAATTGAAAAAGCAAGAATACAAGATTAAAATATGAATCTGTTTACGAGTGATATAGATTGGGCACCGGAAGCAGTTATAGCCGATACAATAGAATTATTTAATAGATACAATGTTAAATGTACTTTTTTTTGTACACATCAATCATCGGTGATCGATTCCATAAGACAAGATAAAAATTTTGAGCTGGGCATCCATCCTAATTTTTTGCCGTTAATGCATCAACAAAAGGGAACTATTAATGAGGCTATTGAAAAAGTTTTAGAAATTGTTCCAAATGCTAAAGGTGTTCGTTCTCATTCCTTAGTACAAAGTACTCCCCTGTTTCAAACCTTTAAAGATTATGGTTTACAATATGAGGCTAATACTAATTTGCCATATAAAAACGATATTACACCTTATAAACTTTGGAATGGATTAGTTAAGGTATTGCATAATTTTGAAGATGATATTCATTTTATGTACAAGCATTCTTTTAACGATACTAAAATTAATACGTTTACTAATAATTTAAATGTGTTTTGCATTCATCCTATTCACATCTTCTTGAATACAGATACAGAACAAACATACAATAACGCTAAAATTCATTATCAAAACGCAGAAGAATTAATAAAATATAGGAATACAAAGGTGCCTGGAACAAGAGATCTACTTATTAATGTGCTTGAAAATCACCATACACATTTTAATAATTCATTAACCGTACATGAATATTTAAAAGCGGAAAATTTTATAGAATAATGGAAAAAATAGACCAGGCCTCTTTAAAAAAATATACCGGTTTAATTTCTGAGAAAGAATTTGAATGTAGCTATTTCGGAATGTCAAATGCAATAGATCCAAATACAATTGCTTTTGTTGATACAGAAAAATTTATTGACGAAATAAATAATAATTTAAATATTACTGTGGTTATTTGCTTCAATCATTTAAAAGAGCATTGCAAAAATAAGATCACAATAACTTGCGATGACCCACGATATTATTATTATACTTTTTTAAATAAAATAGTTGAAAGTAATTATGTTAAAAATCCTTCAGTAATAAGTCCAACTGCCATTATTCATCCAAGAGCTTATATTTGCGAGCACAATGTGGTTATTGGAAACAATACTTACGTCGGGCCAAACGCTACTATTTTAGCGGATGTAGAAATTGGAAATGATTGTTACGTTAAATCGGGAGCCGTTATAGGATCAGAAGGGTTTGAATTAAAACGCACCAGTAAAGGAATAGTTAATGTTATACACGACGGAAAAGTAATTATAGGTAATGATGTAAAAATAGGCGCTAATTGCGCTATTCATAAAGGATTTTCTTTTAGGCACACCAAAATTTCCGACGAAGTTAAGATCGACGACCTGGTATATATAGCACATGGCGTGCATATAGGTAAAGGCTGTTTTTTAATAGGTAACTCCATGATCTCGGGAAGTACAACTTTAAAAGAAAACATTTGGGTAGGTCCGGGTGTTACTGTATCAAATGGCTTGACAATTGAAAAAAACGCTTATTTAACAATTGGTAGCGTTGTAACGCAAAATGTAGGTGAAGGCGAAAAGGTAACAGGTAATTTTGCGGTGCCGCATGCAAAATTTATACAAAAATTAAAAAACAATCTTTAAAATTTATGCAGGGAACAAAAAAAAGAAGTTTAGAAGCTAATTATAAAATGTGTTCGCGTTGTATATATGATACATCTGTGCCATACATCACTTTTAATAAAGCCGGCGTATGTAGTTATTGCGAAATGACCGATGCATTAATTGAGGAATATGGTACGGGTAAACAAAGCGGAGAGAAAGAACTTGAGAAAATACTTGAGGATATAAAACAAACCGGTAAAGGCAAAAAGTATGATTGTATTATTGGTGTAAGCGGTGGAACAGACTCTTCTTACTTATTGCATTGGGCTGTTTTAAATAATTTAAAGCCTTTAGCGGTTCACTATGATAATACATATAATACTGCAATTGCTACATTAAATATTACTAAAATAACACAAAAATTAAAGATAGATCTTTATACACATGTTGTTGATAATACAGAAATGGATGATATATACCGTGCGTTTTTTATGGCAGATGTGCCTGAAATTGACGCAGCATCCGATCTTGCTGTAGCCGAAATTTTGTATAGAATAGCTTCAAAATATAATATTAAATATATATTGGAAGGCCATTCTTTCTTAGAAGAGGGTATTTCACCATTAGGTAAAAATTATTTTGATGGTAAGTATATTTCTTCCATACATAAAAAGTATGGCAAATTAAAAATTAAAACCTATCCGTTAATGACATTTTGGAGGTTTATGAGATGGGTTTTATTTTTGCGAATTAAGAAGATCCGTCCTTATTGGTACATGAATTATACAAAAGCAGATGCAAAAACTTTATTGGTAAAAGAATATGATTGGCAAGATTATGGAGGGCATCATTTAGAAAACCGAATGAATGCATTTAGCCATAGTGTTTATTTCCCGCAAAAATTTGAGATAGATTATAGAAATAATACATTATCTGGAAAAGTAAGAAATGGCAAAATGAATAGAGAACTTGCTATAAAAGAGTATTTCGAAACACTTCCTCACATTGAAGAAGGCTTAGTTGATTATATTAAAAAAAGAATGAGTTTTAGTGACGATGAATATCAAAGAGTAATAACTGCAAAACCAAAGTATTGGTATGAATACCCCACCTACAAAAAGCGTTTTGAAAGTTTGCGCCCATTATTTGCTATTCTATATAAATCAAATTTAGTGCCAAAAAGTTTTTATATGAAATATTGTTTCCCTGTTGATCACGCCAAATGATAACAATAATTAATTACGGTTTGGGTAATTTAGGTTCGGTGCAAAACATGCTAAAGCGCATTGGTGTAAAAAGTAAAATTACATCGGATATAAAAGAAATAGAAGATGCCGAAAAAATTTTATTGCCGGGTGTTGGCGCATTCGATTCTGCCATTCAAAAAATTGATGAATTAAATTTACGTTCTGTTTTAGTTCATAAAGCTAAGGTAGATAAGATCCCTTTTCTTGGTATATGTTTAGGAATGCAACTATTAACTAGAGGAAGCGAAGAAGGAATACTAAAAGGGTTAAACCTGATACCTGCAAAAACTATAAAGTTTAAATTTACTCAAGAGTTGGAAAAAGACAAGCTAAGGCTTAAGATACCACACATGGGTTGGAATTTTGCAAAACAAAATACGCCCAGTAAATTAACTGATGGTTTTACAACCGATCATAGGTTTTATTTTGTGCATTCTTATAAAGTAGTTTGCGATGAAAATACAAACTCAATATTACGAACTGATTATGGAGGCGATTTTGATGCCGCAATTCAAAACGAAAATGTGTACGGAACACAATTTCATCCCGAAAAAAGCCACAAATACGGGATGCAACTATTAACTAATTTCGCAAAACTATAGATGTTAATGATCCGCTACATACCTTGCCTGTTATTAAAAGATAACGGTTTGGTTAAAACAGTAAATTTTAAAAACCCTAAATATGTTGGCGATCCTATAAATACGGTAAGAATTTTTAACGAGAAAGAAGTTGATGAATTGATTTTTTTGGATATAGAAGCAACTCCTAAAAATAAAGAACCAAATTATAAATTACTTGGCGAAATTGCTAATGAATGCTTTATGCCATTGGCTTATGGGGGCGGGATAAAAACATTTGAACAGGCGCAAAAAATATTCAACATTGGTATCGAAAAGGTAGCTATTAATAGTGCCTTACACTCTAATTTAAATTTAATAACTCAAATTTCAGAAGTATACGGTTCGCAAGCAGTAATTGGTGTGATAGATGTGAAGAAGAATTTTTTTGGTAAAGCCCAAATCGTTTCTAATTCTGCAAATGATAAACATAAATACACGATTGAAGAATGGGTTAAAAAATTAGAGGAAGCGGGTGTTGGCGAATTACTTATAACTAGCGTTGATAACGAAGGCACCTGGAATGGTTTAGATATTGAATTAATAAAACAGGTAACTTCTATTTCCAAAGTTCCTGTTATTGCACATGGCGGTGCCGGAAATGTAGACCATTTAATTGCCGGAATTAAAGATGGCGGCGCAAATGCCATTGCTATGGGAAGTATGGTTGTGTATCAGAAAAAAGATTTTGGTGTGTTGGTTAATTTTCCTAATAAAAAATTATTAGTGTAGCTATGATCGATAAAAGTAAGATCAAAATTGCCTGCATCTACAACATGAACAACAACATGTTTACCCTTGCGCGTTTTTTAAAAGATGAAGGGTATGATACCGAAGTGTTATTAGTGAATGAAGATGAACACTTTCAACCTTCAAATGATACTTTTAGTGAACAGAACGATATTAAAATAGTTAAAACAGGTTGGATTGATAATGAGCAATGGATGAGTACAGTTACAAAAAACAATGTTTTAAATAAAATTAAAGGTTATAATTTAATTATTGGCTGTGGCTATACTCCCGCATTTTTAGAATTAGTTAATAAGAAATTAGATATTTTTATTCCATATGGTTCTGATTTTTATTGGGCACCTTTTGAAAATGTAAAAGTATATGATAAATCTAAATTTGATCAAATATACCCAAAGTTACAATATAGAGGAATTGAGAATTCTCGACACGTAATTTTTGATTTTACTACAGATCAAGAGCCAGTTTTTAAAAAATTTAATTTAAAAGGTCAACGACACTACTTTTTTCCGCCGGTTTTTTACAGCCGAGAATTTAATGATATAGAAATTTCAAAATTTTATTCATTTTCAAAACTTTATCCAATAATTAAAAAGTTAAGGTTAGAAAATGATTTATTGTTCATTCAACATTGTAGACAATCTTGGAAAAATCCGCAAGATGAATTTTCTAACAAAAGAAATGATATTTTAATTAGAGCTTTTAAAAAATTTGTCTCCCAACATCCTGACAAAAAAACCAAACTCATTTTACTTGAATATGGTATTGATATAGACGCCACTAAAGAACTTATACATGAACTTGATTTAAATGACCATATTTTTTGGTTACCAAAATCTCCCAGAAAAGAATTAATGATAGTGCTGAGCATGGTTGATCTTGGTATAGCTGAACTCGGACTTAGTTTTTTAATGTATGGCACTGTTGGAGAATTTATGATGATGAAAGTGCCTTTTATACTTAATTGTAGTGTTGAATCGTTTAAAGAAGCTTATCCAGAACTATACCCTGTTAACCATGCTAATTCAGAGGAAAGTTGTCTTCAACATTTTAATAATTTTTTAAATGATCCATCCTATTACAAGCACCGAGCTTCAGAAAGCCAAAATTGGTTTAATAAATATATAATAGATATTCCCTTACAAAAATTAACTTCAATAATTGATTTGGAGTCTAATAAAAATTGGTTTCAAAGACTATTAAATAAATGAGAATAGCTATTGCTACATCAGAATTTGTTAGTGAAGATAATTTTCATGGTGGGCTTGCCAATTATACATACAAATTGGCAAAATGGCTTTTATCACAGAATCATTCTGTTAAGGTTTTTTTAACTCAAGATATGGATGAACAATTTAATAAAACCATAGAATATGAGTTTGATGCTATTTCTGTTTGTAAAATACATGTTCCGGATGTTCGATGGAAAGTAAAATATTATTTTCAAAAATTTAAAATTGGTTTTTTTTATACTGAAAAACTTAAACATCAAATTTATTTTAAACAAATTGCTTATTATTTAAATAAAGAAATAAGTTCTCAAAATAAATTAAATAAATTTGATGTAATACATTACCCGCATCTTGGTGGACTGTTAAACTTTAAGCCTAAGGGTATATCTGGTGTTATCCGTTTGTCGAGCTCTACAGCATTATGCCAAAAAATGGGTGGGTATGGAGATTCTGATATTAAGATAAAAATTCAAGAAAAATATGAAATTAAAGCAATGAAAAAAGCGAACGCAGTTTTTGGGCCAAGTAAAATGGTAATTCAAGAAACTGAAAAGTTAGTAGGAAGAAAAATAGAATTGATTGAAACACCCTTTATACCCCCTAATGTAAACTTTGATCCAAGTGTTTACAACGAATTTTTAAACAATAAAAAATATTTATTATTTTTTGGATCTATTGGGCTAATTAAAGGTGTAGGAACTATTGCTGAGATTATAAATGATATATTTGAAAATTACAAGGACTTATACTTTGTATTTATTGGTAAAAAATTAGATAATAACATAGGTAATAAAACTGTTTGGGAATATTTAATAAATAAAGCCGGCGCAAACTCCAACAGGATTATTCATTTAGATTCATTAAAACACAATAAATTATTTCCTATTATCATTGGTTCCGAGATTGTGGTTTTGCCTTCAAGAACAGATAATTTTCCTAATACTTGTATTGAAGCTATGGCTAATAAAAAAATTGTAATCGGAACATATGGAAATGGGTTTGATCAATTAATCGAAGATGGAGTTAACGGATATCTTATAAATATTGATGATTCGAAAGAACTATTTAATAAGATAAAAATTTCCTTAAATTTATCAACTGAGGAGAAAAATAAGATGGAAAATCTTGCTTATGAGAGATCAAAAAAATTAAATCCGGATATAGTATTAAATCAGGTTTTGAATTTATATAAAAAAGTAATAAACTAATGTGTGGAATAGCAGGATATATAAGTTTAAATAATAAAGCCGAAGATCATATTATTAAGGGTATGACCGACATTATTGCCCATAGAGGTCCCGATGGCTTTGGACATAAATTATTTAATAATATTGCAATTGGGCACAGGCGCTTGTCTATAATTGACCTTGCTGCTGGTCATCAACCTATGTGCAGTGCTGATGAAAAAATATGGATAACGTTTAATGGGGAAATATATAATTATTTAGAATTAAAAACGGAATTGCAAAAACTTGGAGTTGTTTTTAAAACTAATTCAGATACTGAAGTAATTATTTACGCATATCAAAAATGGGGCAAAGATTGTTTTGTTAAGTTTAGAGGTATGTTTGCCTTTGCATTAGTAGATGTCAATAAAAGCGAAATATTAATTGCTAGAGATCATTTTGGAATTAAACCAATTTACATTTATAAGGATACTAATACTGTAGCTTTTGCTAGTGAACTGCAGCAGTTTAAAGCATTGCCAAATTTTGATTCGGAAATAAATACAATTGCTTTAGATAACTATTTATGGTTACAATACATTCCGGCTCCCTTAACTATTTTTAATTGTGTACAAAAACTAAAACCGGCACATTATGTTACCGTTTCATTTAATGGAAATATTTCTGAACAAAAAGAATATTGGAATATTTCATATTCTAAAAAACAAATAAAAACCGAAGACGAATGGATTGAAGCTACAAGTAGTGTAATTAAAGATTCTGTAAAAGCGCATTTGGTTTCTGATGTTCCATTCGGTGCTTTTCTTTCGGGTGGTATTGACTCTACTTTAGTAGTAAAGTATATGAGTGAAATATTACCTCAAAAAGTTAAAACCTTTAGTATAGGATTTGAAGAAGAGGAATATAATGAACTTAAATTTTCAGACCAAGCAGCAAAAGTTTTTGGGACTGAGCATTATACGAATGTAGTTAAGCCAAATGCTTTAAGTTTATTGCCAAAACTTGTTACACATTATGGGGAGCCCTTTGGCGACAGTTCTTGCCTTCCCACATATTATGTGTGCGAATTGGCTAAACAACATGTTACTATGGTATTAAGCGGAGATGGTGGAGATGAATGTTTTGCTGGCTATAATTCTTACATTGATTGGATGAAAACCCTACCTGTAAATTACCGTACAGGTTTTAAGAAAAAAATATATCCTTACCTTGAGAAATATTTACCTAATAAATATGAAAAAAAAGATACTCTTGAAAATTGGTTGAGCTGGATTAATTATTTAGATTCAGATTGGAGAAATAAATTATGGAATAAGGAATTTAAAAATAATATAAAAAGTTCTCCCTTCGGATTTGAAGAACAATTTAAACTGTCTAAAAAATTTTCGCCATCTAATAGAGTTCAGTATATGGATTTAAAAACTTACATGCCTTATGATATTTTAACTAAGGTAGACGTTGCTAGTATGTGCCATAGCTTAGAAGTTAGAACTCCATTAATTGATAAAGAAGTTTGGGAGTTTGCCGCCACTATTCCTGAAGAATTTAATATAAGAAAGTATAACGGGAAATGGGAAGGCAAAATATTATTGAAACAAATACTTCAACAGCATTTTCCTAGCGAATTTATTTACAGAAAAAAACAAGGATTTGCAATTCCTTTAAAAAAATGGTTTTCGAATGAAGGAGAGTTAAGAAATAAATTAAATGATAGCGTTCTGTCATCTAATTCAAGTTTATCTAAGTATTTTGATATTAATGCACTTAATGAATTACTAAAAACAGATAATACTGGTGGCATGTGGTTAATGTTATTTCTAGAAGAATGGTTAAATCAATTTAAAAAATAAAATGGAGTATCAATTTAGACTAAAAGAGCCAATTAACAATTATACATTTCTTATTACAGGTGGTGCCGGATTTATAGGTAGTAATATTGCGGATTTTCTTTTAAAAAATAATGCAAAAAAAGTTGTAATACTAGACAACCTTAGTACAGGATTTGAAGATAATATTGACGAATTTAAAAAACATGAAAATTTTATTTTTATTAAAGGCGATATTACTAATTATGAAGATTGCCTTAAAGCAACAAATGGAGTTGATTACGTATTTCATCAGGCTGCATTAGGGAGTGTGCCGAGAAGTATTAACGACCCTATCGCAACCAACTCTGTAAATGTTGGTGGATTTGTAAATATGCTTTTTGCATCCCATAAAAATAATGTAAAAAGATTTATTTATGCATCATCCTCTTCGGTTTATGGCGATGATAAAACAATGCCTAAACAAGAAAATATTACCGGAAACCTTTTATCGCCTTATGCTGTAAGCAAAAAAGCTAATGAATTATACGCGGATGTTTTTTACAGAACTTATGGTTTAGAAGTAATTGGCTTAAGGTACTTTAATGTATTTGGACCAAAACAAAATATTGCAGGAGCCTATGCCGCTGTTATTCCAATATTTATTACTTCATTATTAAAAAATGAATCTCCAAATATTTTTGGAGACGGAACTACCACCCGAGATTTTACTTTTATAGAAAATGTCATTCAAGCTAATGTTATTTCAGCTTTAACAATAAATAAGGATGCTATTAATCAAGTATTTAACATTGCCTATGGAGGAACTACATCCTTAAACGACCTTTATAAATACATTTCAGAAGAGTTAAACTCGGATTTAAAACCAAATTACCAACCTGAAAGAAAAGGGGATATAAAAGATAGTTTTGCAAACATAGATAAAGCTAAAAATTTATTAAATTTTTCACCTACAATAAATATTATTCAAGGGCTAACTACAACAGTTGAGTGGTATAAGAACAATTGTTAATGCATATATTGTTTTTTTTATATAGTTATAATATTGGTGGAGCAGAGAAGCAAGCATTCGAATTAGCAAAATATCTTAAAAATAAATTAAATCATAAGATAAGTTTTATATCTGTTTCCAGTGAAGGTAATTTAGTTGAAAAACTCAAAAGCGAGCAAATAGAATATTACTATCTTAATTTTGATACTTTTATAATTAATAATTTCCATAAAATTTCACTATCAAAAAAGTCAGTTAGTTATTATTATAAATTTAAAAATCAAATAAAAAGAGCAACTAAAATAATATCAACAATAGCCCCAGATAAAATTATCCCTTTTACTTATTATCCAAACGTTATTTCATGTTTGATTTGCAAAAAATTAAAAATTGATCCTATTATATGGAATCAAAGAGATCTTGGAACGGAAGGGTTTTCGAATTCATTTGCAGAAAAAAAAGCTCTTAATTCTTCTACTGTAATAATTGGAAATTCTATAAAAGTAATTGATTTCATGAAGGATAGATTAAGTAGTAAAAACAAATTTGAGATTATTAATAATGGTATTGATATTGAAGCAATAAATAAAATAGAAAAAAAAAATATTGATTATCAAACTGCTGTTATGATTGCTAATTTTCATTTTAATAAAAATCATATTACTCTAGTTAAAGCTTGGGCTTTAATTATTAAAAAAACTGGGTACAAAAATGCAAAATTAAAACTAATAGGAAGATTTGACGGAGCTGAAAAAAAATTAATGGAACTAACTAAAGAGTTAAATCTTGAAAATAATATTGAGATATTGCCGGGTGTAGAGGATGTATACACTGAAATTTTATCAAACCATTTTTTTGTATTTAGTTCATTATCCGAAGGAAGCCCAAATGCTGTGCTTGAAGCTATGGCCTGTGGAAAAGTTATTATTGCTTCAGATATAGACCCAATTAAAGAATTATTAGGTAGCCAATACCCCTTTTTATGTCCTTCAACAGATGAAAATTGCTTTTCGGAAAAAATAATTTTAGCATTTGAGCAAAAAGAACTTAGCAATAAAATAGAAAAAGAAAATAAAATAAGAGTTTTTAACCAATATTCCATTAATACAGCTGCTTTAAAATGGTTAGAATTATTAAATTAATATGGAAAATAAGGAATTAGTTTCTGTAATAATGCCTGCGTATAATTGTGAAAAGTATATTAATCAGGCAATAGATTGTATTTTAAATCAAACATATTCTCATTTAGAATTATTAATCGCAGATGATTGTTCGACCGACTACACAAAAAATATTATTAATTCATATTCAGATTTACGTATAAAAACATTTCATAATACTACAAACAAAGGTTATCTGGTTGCTTCTAATTTATTAATGAAAAAGGCAAAAGGCAATTATATAGTTTTTCAAGATGCGGATGATTATTGCTCTATAAATAGAATAGAAATCCTAGTTAATGAAATAAGTTCTGTTGACACTTTGTTTGCTGTTGGCTCAAACGTTTGTACCATTAACGAAAATAATATTATTTTATCTACTAGTAATTTCCCACTTAAACATAATCTAATTTTAGAAAGCTTTTCTAATTTCAGAAACCCAATAATAGGATCGGCCTTATTATTTAAAAAAGAAGTTTTAACAACAATTGGTTTTTATGATATGTATTTCAATAGAATAGGTTGGGAAGATTATTATTGGTTTAGCCAAATAATTCAAAAATATAAAGTTTCAAATGTTTTAGAACCTTTATATTATTACCGTTCAAATCCTCTTTCGGTATCTAATCAAAATAAATCGTTTAAATCTATTGCTGGCTTTGAAACTGTTGTTTATTACCTAAACCAACAAATATTAGGTAGAGAAAATGATATTTTAAATAAAAATTATAAGTTAGCTGATAGAATGATGGCTCGAAATTATATTTCATTATTTATTAATCAAAATAAGAAAGTTTCATTAAAAAAAATTTATCAAATATCTAATTCAACGTACTCTTTTTTTATTTTATTTATTTTTAAAATAAAACGTGCTTTACTTGCAAAATGATAATTAATAAAAAACTTTTTTTATTTACAATTCAATTTCCATATAGTGGAGGCGAATTTTTTTTATATAACGAGGTTAAAATATTATCACAAAAATTTGAAACCATTTATATTTTCCCGCTAGATTTAGCTAATCAAACAATAATTTACAAATTACCACATAACGTTAAAATAATTAATTTTAATGCTTTTCAATCATATAATCGTATTAAAATACTTATAAAAAATATTGGATTAATTACATCTATCTACTATACAGAATTAAGACACAGTAATACTAAATCAAAATATTTTACGCAATTTATAAAAACATTAAATAACATAATACACAAAATAGCAATTTCCGATAAATTAAATGAGGTATTAAAAAATATAAATACTAGTAATGCAGTAGCTTACACTTACTGGTTTAATCAGTGGACATTTATATTAACATTAATTAATTTAAAATATCAACCATTAAATATATACACACGTATCCACGGTATGGATGTGTATGAAGAGCAGCATTCTGAAAAAGATTTCTTTTTTCAATTTAGAACCTTTCAACTAAAACAAATAAAAAAAGTGTTTGCAATATCGTTAAATGGTAAAAATCATTTAATCAAACAAAATAATTTAAATCAAAACAATGTTTCGATTATTCGTTTAGGTACAATAGATTTTGGTTGTAAAAATATATTTTCAGCAACTACTTTTACAATTGTATCGTGTTCTTCTTTAAATTTACATAAAAGGGTTAATTTAATAATAGATGTTTTAGTAAATATTACTACACCCCTTAATTGGATTCACTTTGGAGATGGTGATTTATTAGATGACGTTTTAAAAAAGGCGAAATTACTCCCTAATAATATTACTTTTACACCAATGGGTTTTAAAAACAATGAATTTATTTTGAATTATTACCAAACAAATAATATCGACTTGTTTATTAACGTTAGCGAAACAGAAGGAGTTCCAGTTTCAATAATGGAAGCAATAAGCTTCGGCATTCCTACAATTGCTACTAATGTTGGTGGTGTAGCCGAAATTGTAAACAAAAAAACGGGATTTTTAATAGAAAAATATTTTAATTCAATGAAAGTAGCTAAAATTATAGAATGTTATATTAATGCTAGTATTGAAACAAAAAAAGAATTAAGGAATAGTACCCGATTGTTTTGGGAAGAAAATTATATGGCAAATAAAAATTATAATGACTTAAGTTTGCAATTACTATAAAAAAGTATGTGTGGTATATCAGGAATATATAATCTAGAAGGAAGTAAAGTAAACGAAGAAACTTTGCATCAAATGACAGATATTATAAGTTATCGTGGGCCGGATGGATTTGGTTATTGGTACAACGATGATAAATCTTTAGGGCTTGGTCATAGACGCTTATCAATTATTGATTTAAGTGAAGCAGGGCATCAGCCTATGACGTATATGGATTTAACTATTACTTTTAATGGCGAAATATACAATTATCTCGAAATTAAAAAAGAACTTCAAGCAAAAGGGTATCAATTTAATACAGAATCGGATACGGAAGTATTGTTAGCAGCCTATCATTTTAAAGGTAAGAATTGTTTAAAAGAAATAGATGGTATGTTTTCTTTTGCGATATGGGATAACAATAAAAAAGAACTTTTTTGTGCAAGAGACAGATTCGGAGAAAAACCATTTTATTATTATTACGATGGTAAACAATTTGTTTTTGGCTCTGAAATTAAACAGCTGTTTAGTTATGGTATAACAAGAGAAGTAAACCCTACAACACTACACTATTACTGTTCTGCTCAAACACTTATAAATCCGTACGACTTAAGTGAAACCTTTTATAAAAAAGTTTTTCAAATAGAACACAGTCATTGTTTAACAATTACCGCCGATAAAAAATTAATTACAGATAAGTATTGGGACATTGATTATAAAAATGTTAATTATAATTTATCTTTTGATAAAGCTATTGAAGAATTTAATCATTTGCTGGTTGAGTCGGTTAAACGTCGGCTTCGATCTGACGTTAAAGTAGGAACCAGTTTGAGTGGAGGTTTAGATTCTACAACCATTGCAGGAATTATTTGTCGCTCCAATGAAAAAGTAAGATTAAATACGTTTACTGCTAGTTTCCCAGGTTTTGAAAAAGATGAAACAGAGTTTATTTCCATTTTTAAAAATAGATACACAAATATTTCTGACCATTACGTAACACCAAATGTTGAGGAATTTACAGATGATTTAGAAACATTATTATTTCATCAAGATGAGCCTATACCAGACACAAGTATTTATGCACAATACAGAGTAATGAAATTGGCAAAGCAAAATAATGTAACTGTTTTATTGGATGGTCAAGGCGCTGATGAATACTTAGCAGGTTATTATCAATATTGGCCGGTAAAGCTACGCGAAATGTTTGCTAAACGTGATAAAAACTATTTAGCAGAAAAAATGAGATCAAAAGAACTAATAGGTAGTGCTCAAAACATTGATAAAAATCTTGCCCTCTTGTTGCGCTACCCTAGTTTACACAAAAGCTTAAGTTATCTAAAAAATAACATTGTTTCTAAAAAGCCAATAGCGTTTCAAAGTCCTTTGCAACAAGATTATTTTAAACCTTTGGTTGTTAAAAATAATAGTGAGTTGAGTTGGGATAAACTAAATGATGTTTTATACAGTTCTATTTTTAAAAATGGCATCCAAAATCTTTTGCGATTTGCAGATAGAAATTCTATGGCAAGTTCTAGAGAAGTAAGACTTCCTTTTCTCGAACGCAAATTAGTGGAGTTTGTTTTTAGCTTACCATCTAATTTTAAAATGCAAGACGGATGGTCAAAATTTATTTTACGAAGTTCTCAAGATAAGTATTTGCCACCGGAAATTTGTTGGAAAAAGAAAAAAATTGGCTTCGCTACCCCTCAGTCTGATTGGGTTAAATCACCTAAATTGGTACTTTTAGATAAGGATAAAAAGGAGCAACTTAATAATCTTAAATTGTTTAAAGCGGGATTTGTAGAAAATCTTGATACATTAACTACTATTAATCTTCACTATTTATTTCATGGTAAAGTATAAAATAATTTAGTTTGTGGTTTGGCTTACATTAATTATAATGGTAATTTATATAAAATAAAATTAAATTATGAGTCATTTTTTAGGAAAAATGCTTATCATCTCTTTTTATTTTCCACCATATGGTAAGGTAGGTGGGAGGCGATGGGCAAAACACTGCAAATACCTAAAAAAAGAAAAAGTAGATTTTAATGTACTTTGTGGAGCATTTTTTGGTAAATCTGCATGGGATAAAGATATTATGTTATTTGAAAAAAGCATAAAGCGGCTTAAAATGGTAAGGAAGTATTATCCTTTTTTTATGAAAAAATTGCCCGTGGGTTTTTTTGAAAAAGTTTATTGGAAAATTTCATACATTATTTGGCAAATTAGAAAAAAGTGGTTACGGGGTAATTACAGAGATGTATCAAGAGGGAATGAAAATAGATTTTATAAAGAGGCGGAAACCCTTATGAGTGTTGAAAACTATAAATATGTGCTTATTAGTATGGGTCCATTTTTTTACAGCAATATAATTCCTAAATTAAAAATAAAATTTCCTTCAACAAAGTTTATAATTGATTACAGGGACTACTGGGAGGATGATTTTCAGGGTTTAACCGCGAATCAAGTTAAGTTTGAAAAGCAGCAACAACAAAGGTTGTTGGAGATAGTAGACCTAATATTGGTTCCTAATCAAGAAATGGAAGAGTATTATAAAAGCATCTCCAACAAAAGAATTTTTTTGTTACCCCATTGTTTTGACGATGAAGATATGGAATTGGTTACACAACCTCTACTAACTCAAAATAATACAGTGGTGTTAACATATGGTGGTGCTTTTTACCACCGCATTGAGGAAAGCCTTGAACTTATAAAATCTTTAATAGATGGGCTATCCAAACATAAAGATCTTAAGTGTAACTTTTATGTTTCTCTTAAAGGTTATGAAAAACAGCTCAATCATCCTGCCATTAAACGATTTGGGTTTATTGATTCGGTAGATTATTTTAACGAAGTTAGGCAATCGGATTATGTTATACTTATTCTTGCTGAGGATAGGGTAAATGCTATGTCATCTAAATTTTTTGAACTAGTTGCCTTAAGGAAACCAATTCTTTATTTTGGCAATGCGGGGGCAGTGTCTGAATTTATTGAAAAGGAAAATCTTGGTTTTCATATTACATCTCAAAACCTTAAGAAAAACATTATTACATTAATTGAAAACCTTAAAAGCAACAATATACCTAACAAATCCTACGATATTTCAAAACACACGTTTGCCTACCATACTAACCAATTAATTACTACTTTGCAAGAATTAAATTGAGTTCAGAATCAGACTATATAGTTTCAAACGAAGCCACCACAGTGTGGAATGGACAAAAAAAACTAAATGTGTTAGGCAAACTACACTATTTAAAAATAGTTCTTAAAGCCTATAAAGACATTCGCACATTTTATAAAAAAGCGTTAAAAGATAAAGAATGCTTCTATGGTCCTTTTAAAGGAGAATTCGGGCATTTTTTGTTACATAACCTACCATTTTTAAGCCATTTACATCAGCAAGGTGTTAAAATTCATTATTGTGGGATGGAATTGCATAAGGCATTTTTAGTAGATGAAAAGAGAAACTCTATTATCTATAAATATTATCCGCTTAGGGATTTTTTTGCAGAAGTACCGTCCAGTTCAAATGAAACTATCCCTCCAACTGATGTGCAAAAAGAAATTGATAAATTTTTTGATATTGCTTTAAAAAGTAAAAAAGCATTTTTAAATATTGCCGATACTAATATGTATTGGTATATTTTTAGAAACTGGCAATTAAAAAAAGGAAGGCAATCAGTTTACAATATTAGAAATGTGTATAAAACAACAACTGAAAACTCTTGCGTTATTTTTCCGAGAAAAAAGGGGAACGGCGTTACCGCAAATAACGGCGGACCTTGGGACTATATCCAAATTGCAAGGCTAGTATCACCTTATTTTGATAAAGTGTATATAACCGGTCATCCAAGCATGAGTACTGAATTACATTCCGAAGCAAATATAGAGGCCTGCCTTTCTACAAATAATAAAGTGATTATAGAAAAATGTTGTAATGCTAATCTTATAATTACTCAACACTCAGGAGCCATTCATATAGGAATTTATTCAAATACAAATGTTTTATTAATATTTAATGGTCAACCTCCTATAAAAGGTTTAATTGATACAATTAGGTTCCGAAAAAATTTGAGCAAAAAAAAAATCGCATATGCTTTTAATGAACAACAAATTTTAGAATACATAAAACAGTATCTTTATAAATAGTATGGTAGAATATTTAAATACAATTTTCGAAGAAATAAAAGATTTAAAAGTATTGGTGGTTGGAGAAACTATTATTGATGAATTTATCGATGTTTCTTATGAAGGCCAATCCATGAAATCATTTTGCCCGGTATTTCAACTCGAAAGCGAAAAAACAGTTCAGCAAGGAGGGGCACAAGCTATTGCCAATCATTTATATGATTTTGTGAAAGAAGTTAACGTGATTACAAATACAAAAGGAGAGATAGTGAAAACGCGTTATGTGGACGTGGGTGATAAGAAAAAACATGTAGAGATTAATAAATTTGATACTGAAAATTTTAAAACCATTTCAGTTAACACCGCTGACTATGATATTGTAATTGTTGCTGACTTTGGGCATGGTTTCTGTGATAAGTTAGAAATAACTGACGGCTTTCATTTAATGTGCCAAACAAATTCCAATAATTATGGATTTAACCGAATCTCAAAATGGAAAAATAAGCGAAAAAAAAGTGCATGCATTGATTTGCGGGAAGCAAGCTTACAAGTTAATAAACGTATAGAAAATCCGAAGGATAAAGACATATTGGAAATTTTTTCGTATGAATTAAACTGTGAAAAATTATTTGTAACAACTGGCAAATCAGGCTCTACTTTTACAAACGGAATAGTTGTAGAAACACATCCATCTTTTAAAACAACGGTAGTAGATACAATTGGAGCTGGAGATACTTTTTTCGCTTTTGCTTGCGTAATGTCGCATTTAAAAAAAGAAAAGAATACTTTATATTTACCGTCTTTGGCTGCGAGTTTATCTACAACTTGGTTATGCAATGAAAAATCTGTCACAAAAAAATTATTATTAAACCATGCTGCTCAATACTTATAAAGAAAAATTTATAGAATTTTTAAATTCTAAAACAATTGACGAACAAATACTCGAGTCGGTTAAATTAATACAAGGCCATAAACGTATTTTTTTTATCGGTAACGGTGGTTCTAATTCTATCAGCTCGCACTTAATGGAAGACTTTGCCAAGGTTTTAAAATATGAATCTTTTTCGTTTACGGATGCATCGCTTATCACATGTTTTTCTAATGATTATGGTTATGAATACGCAATGGTGGAATGGCTGAAAGTATATTATAAAAAAGATGACCTACTTGTAGCAATAAGCAGTTCAGGAAATTCGTCTAACATCAATAACGCGGTTGATTATGCAAATACCGTTAATAAAAATGTTATTACACTTTCTGGTTTTAAAAGTGATAATAAATTAGTAAATAAAGGTAAAATCAATTTTTATCTTAATTCAACATCATATGGCATTGTAGAATGTTACCACCAAACCATCTTACATACTATTTTAGATATTATTAATGAAGAAAATAAATAATGTTTTAATTACCGGTGTTGCCGGGTTTATTGGGTCAAATTTATTGGATTACCTTATTGAAAAAACGAATTGGAATATAACAGGTATTGATAATTTTAGTACAGGCAATAAAAAGAATATACAAAGCCATATAGATAACTCTCGTTTTTCTTTTACAGAAGATTCTATCGGAAATTTGAAAAGCTTAAAACAATATGATTGTATATTTCATTTAGCGGCTTTACCTAGAATTCAGCCGAGTTTTGAATTTGTAACAGAACATATTACTGAAAACCTTACCAATTCAATGCACTTAATTGAATTAATGATTAAAGAAAATAATTTTCCGAAATTTATTTTCAGTAGTTCTAGTGCAATATACGGTACTCCTGAAACTATCCCTACCCCTGAAACTGAAAAGATAGATTGCTTGAGCCCATATGCCTTTCAAAAGTATGAAGTAGAAAAATATCTTGAACTGTTGAGTACACGATACCCTCTAAATTATATTTGTTTGCGTTATTTTAATCCATATGGCCCACGTAGTTTTAATCCTGATAATAAATTTAACGCCTATAGCAGTGTGGTAGGTATTTTCTTACACAGGTATAAAACGGGTCAGCCGCCTCTTGTAACGGGTGATGGAATGCAGCAGCGTGATTTTATACATGTGCATGACCTTGCAAAAGCAAATTACTTTGCGGCAATACATTCCCAAAAATTAAATACATCGTTTAATATCGGGAATGGTTCAACAATAACAGTACTCGAACTAGCTAAAATGATTTCTCCCGATTTTAAATTTATAGAAAAAAGAGAAGGTGAATCAGAAATAACATTTGCCGATGTAGAAAAAGCAAAAACGCTTTTAGGATGGTTACCCGAAAATGATATTAAAAAGTATATTAAAGATAATTTATAAGTGAGAAGAGGTTTTGCATGCGGTATTTTCGATTTGTTTCATGTAGGCCATGTTTTAATGCTTCAGGAATGCAAGGCGCATTGCGATTACCTTATAGTTGCTTTAAATAAAGCTGAAAATATTGATAAGAGTATAAACCCGGATAAAAAATCGCCGCTTTTTACAATAACTGAACGTAAATTAATACTGGAAAGCTGCAAATTTGTAGATGAGGTTTTAGTATATAATTCTGAAGAAGAATTGTTACAAATTTTAAAAACAAAAAGTATTAACGTTCGTTTTTTAGGAGATGACTATAAAGGTAAACCTATTACAGGCAACAACTTAAATATAGAAATTTTTTATACAAATAGAAGCCATGGTTTATCAACTTCTTATTATAAAAATAAATTAAAAGAACTTTAAATTGTCAAACTCTTTTCTTTTCATTGTTCCTTTATCTCCGCCCGTTTCATTAACTAAAAGCAGACTTTTTTTAAGAAAGCTGTGTTTTAATGCACTTATTTCTCAAAATTACACTAACTGGAAAGCCCTGTTAATAGGAACTCCGTTGAATAATGAAACGCACCATGATAATTTTATATATTTAGATTTTGAAGGACACAAAGAAGAAAAGCTTCAAATGGCAACGCAATATTATTTGGATAATAACTTGGAATTTAATTATATCATTCGTTTAGATGATGATGATGTATTTAATCCGTTTCTTTTAAATACGCTTGCAGAAACTTCATGTGATGTTTATGTTGATAAATACCATAGCTTTTTGAATATGGATAATGGCAAAATATCGCAATTAATAAAATATTGGTTCCCTAATACCTCTATCATAAAATCTTCACACGCATTTGCAGAAGTAGGAAATTTCCCCACGGGAGATTATAAAAGATTTAAAAAAAGAATACGCTTAATTGAAAATGAACATAATGACTTTCATTTTTATTTTAAACCAAGTCATAAAATAATTAATTCAAATAAAATGAACCCGGTTTATTTGCGAGTGTTAAATTCCGATTCAATTACTTCAAAAGCTGATAATAGCTTTATTAATTATTTAAATCAATTTGGAATTTGGAAAAAAAACAAATTAAAATCTTTTTTGTTTTTAAATGATATTTTGATAAAAAAATCTGAGCTTGTATCAAGCAATCAAAATTTGAAAATCAAGCTTAAATTTATTAAAGAAAATTTCATCTCGTTAATAAATTATGACACTAATGTAATTAAAAAAACTACAATTTAAAAATGATTAATAAAATAAAAAATTGTACTCGGTGTTTGTTAAATGCAGAAAATGTAAAAAATATTACTTTCAATGCTAGCCACCTTTGCAACTACTGTGAATATTACGATACAGTAACTGCAAAACTCGGCAATATTGAGCAGAAACAACTTTGGATAAAAAATAAAGTTGATGAAATTAAACTTAGTGGTTTAAAAAAAGAATTTGATTGTATTTTGGGAGTTAGTGGTGGAGTAGATAGTACTTTTTTAGCAAATTGGACTAAGGAAAATGGATTAAGGCCTTTGGTTGTTCACTTTGATAATGGCTGGAATAGCGAATTAGCAACAGAAAATATTCAAAATATTTGTAATAAATTAGGATACTCTTTAAGCACGTATGTAATTAACTGGGAAGAATTTAAGGAATTGCAATTGGCATATTTAAAAGCAGGTGTAGTTGATATTGAGGCATTAACAGATCATGCTATCATGGCGACAATTTATAATATTGCAAAAAAATATAAATTAAAGTATACCATTAGTGGCTTTAATTATGCTACAGAAGCAATCATGCCAAAAGGTTGGGTATTTGATAAAGGTGATTGGGCTAATATTAAAGATATTTATAAAAAATTTGGAAATGGAAAATCTATTAAATCCTTTCCTCATATCAGTTTTTACAAAAAACTTTACAACCATTGGTTCTTAAAATTAGAATCAATACAAGTTTTAAATTATATTCCATACAATAAAGGTGAAGCAAAAAAGTTAATTTCCGAAAAATTAAACTGGCGTGATTATGGCGGCAAACATTACGAATCTATTTTCACAAAATTTTATCAAGCCTATATTTTACCTACGCGTTTTGGTATTGATAAACGATTAGCACATTATTCAAATTTAATTTGCAGTCAACAAATTACAAAAGAGCAAGCTTTAATTGAGTTAAAACAACCACTTTATAATGAAAATGATTTGTTGAATGAAAAAGACTATGTACTTAAAAAACTAGGATTAAGTTTAGCTGATTTTGATAAATTAATGAATGAATCGGAACGCCCACACACTTTATTTAAAACGGAAACAAAACTTTGGAAAAATTATTTTAAACTATTAAATATATTAAAGTTTAAGTTTAATAGTGCAAAGTAATTCTAAACACATACTTTTAATTTCTTATGTTTTCCCCCCACATTACGGCATAGGTGGTAGGCGTTGGGCTAAACATGCTATTGAGCTAACAAAATTAAACTATACAGTACATGTTATTTGTGCACGTAATCCTTTTAAAAAAAAATCGTTATGGACAGATAGTGTGCTAAAAAATCCTAGTATTATATTGTATCAGTTACCAACTATGTACCCAAAAGTACTGGTTAATTTTAATCATAATTTTTTACAGAAGATTATATATAAATGCTTTGTTACTATTCTGCCTTTTTTAACCAGAGGATCCTATTTAGACAGAACTATTTTTTGGAAAAGAAAATTATTAAAAACTGCAAAAAAAATTATTTTAAAACATAATATAAAGCATGTTATTTCTACTGGTGGTCCTTTTGGAACTATGTATTATTCTACCTTGTTACGGAAATGGTTTAACAATATTTTTATTTTAAATGATATGCGTGACCCTTGGACATGGGGTCCAAATTGGGGATTTCCAGATTTGTCAGAAAAGCGCATGAATTATGAAAAATTTAAAGAAGCAGAAACAATAAAAAACTCTGATTTAATAACTGTACCTACTCAGGAAATGTTGAACTATTTACACCAACATTATCCAAATTATAAAAATAAAATAATAGAACTGACTCATTTTTTCGATCCGGAAGAATTAGTTAGCCCTGTAAAAACTTCCTCAAATAAAATAAGATTGGTGTACTATGGAAATATTTATCATAATATCGAACACTTTTTAGACAGAGTAATTTCGTTTTTGGCTTTACACAAGGATAAATTTACTTTTGATATTTATACAGATAAAACTCACCATTTAAAATATATTGAAAAATATGGTGCTAGCAATATTCAAACATTTGCACAACTGAATATAAAAAATTTGTTTAGTAAATTTTCGGATTATGATTTTGTATTTATTATGACACCAAATTATGGTAAACATAATATTTCAACAAAATTTTTTGAAATATTTTATACAAAAACGCCTATTATTATTTGTTCTGAACCTGGTTATGCAAGCGAATACCTTGAAAAAAATTCGCTAGGTTTTCGTGTTGATGGTACTAATTTAGACACTAAAATGCTAGAGATTTATTCTAAAAATAATTTTAAATTTAACAGTAATATCAATATCTCAAAATATGAACTAAAAAATATTGGTATTCAGATTAACGATATTTTATCTAAAAATAATTCGTTTGTAAGAAATTATTCAAAAGCTAAAAAAAACATTCTGTTTACTTTTGATTATGAGTTATTTTTAGGAGAAAACTCGGGGTCGGTCTATAATAGTATCTTAAAACCTACAAATATTATTTTAGATTGTTTAAAAAAATTAAATATTATTAATGCCGTTTTTTTTGTAGATACTTTGTATTTATACCGTTTAAAAACTATTAATACTGATAAAGCACAACTCGATTATCAAAGAATACGTGAACAGTTAACGCAAATTTTAAAAAGCGGACATTTTATTTACCCACATATACACGCACATTGGTACAGCGCAGTTTATAACGAACTTACAAATAGGTGGCATTTAACCGACATAAGACAATATCGTTTTCATGCTCTTGATAGCCAAAAACAAGATGAAAGTTTTCAATTTTCAATTGATATAATTAAAAATATACAAAAAGACGCTGCTATTTATTATGATATTGATTGTTACAGAGCAGGAGGTTGGTGTATTCAACCCTTTACCGATTTTAAACCTTATTTTATTAAATATGGCATAAAAAATGATTTTTCGGTTCTTAAAAATTTTAGTTTAAATCATAACTATTCATTTTATAATTTCGAATCATTTCCACAGCAAGCTATCTATAAATTTAACGATGATATTAGTTTAATTTCTAATGATGGTAAGTTTACCGAATATACTATAACCAGTATTCCCTTCACTAATTTTAAACTTTTTATTAATAAACTATTTTTAAAAATTGCTTTTAAATTAAATTATATAAGTTATGGCGATGGTAAATCAGCAAAACGTGTTAATGACGAAATGAATATAGATGAAACATCAGAAAAAATTTACCGTTCTAAACAAAATTATGAAATGACATCAATTGAACTAATGACAACAGTAAAATTAAGTACATATCATAAATTTTTGAATTATAATGATTTTCTACATTTTATTTCTCATCCAAAAATGATATCGAGACATAATATTTATTGCTTTGAAAAATTTATTGCACACGCAAAACAAAAATATGAAATTGAAACAGATTATACAAAAATGAATTAAAAATCAGTTTGATAATGAAAATTTTTCTTTGAAGCATATACTTTTAATATGTTATACATTTCCACCTAATCCAGGTATTGGTGGCAGACGTTGGGCAAAATTCTCAAAATTTTTAACAAAAGAAAATTATAGTATAGATGTTTTTAATGCAAAATTAATTGATAATTATAAATCATTATGGTTAAAAGATGTTGAAAATAATGCAGCCATTACTATTTATTCACATTTATTTTTTTTACAAAAACTAATTGTTAATCCAGTTTCCTTTACACAAAAAGTATTTAAACGGTTAATTTTTTCCATTTGTCAATTCTTAAAAATTAATCCTAATATAATTACTTCTTTTCCTAACAGAAAAATTTATAAAGCCGTTGAACAACATATCACTAAAAATAATATACAAACTGTAATTGTTTCGGGTGATCCTTATTTATTTTATTACACATCACAATTAAAAAAAAAAATAAACTTTAATTTAATTTTAGATTACAGAGATTTATGGAATGACCATTCATTTTACGGTAAAAATATTCGCTTTACAAAAAAACAAAAACGTTTTTTTGAATTTGCCGAAAATTATGCCGTAAATAATTGCGACACTATTTTGTTTGTTGATAAAGGGCTGGAGTCTACAGTAAAAAAACGCATTACAAATACCACTATTAAAACATATGTTTTGCATAATGGATTTGACGAATCAGATTATGATCCTATAATAAAAAAGAATAATTATAATAATGACGACTTAAAATTAATTTTTGCCGGAAACATATCATCAGATGTAAATGAAATCTTTACAAATTTTTTAAATAGTTTTTATAAACTTAGTATAGATAATATAAATTTATATAATAAAATAACAATAGAAATTAATAGCAATATTGATGTCCAACTGTTAGATGCCATTAAACAGTTAGGGTTAAAGAATGTATTTTGTAACAACACAATATTACCCTTTGAACAATATAAAAAACACGTATTAAAAAAAGATATAGGATTAATTCATTTATCTAATGAGTATAAAAATTCTTTTGCTACTAAATTTGGGGATTTTTTAAATCTGGATTTATTTATAGTTTCGATTGGGTATCGTGGAGATTTTGCTGAATTTATAGAATCTAATAAAATTGGGTTACATTATGATATGAATAGCGACTCTAGCTTTTTTGAAAAACTAAATTCAGCATTTTTAACAAGAAAAAAAATTGACAATGCTTTATTAAATACGTTTAACTTACAAAATATAACTACTAAATTAATAGAAATAATAAATTATGATTAATATAAAAAATGAAAAAATTTTAATACTTGCACCGCATACTGATGATGCGGAATTTGGATGTGGCGGTACCATTGCAAAATTAATTGAACAAGGAAACGATGTTTACAGTGTTGCATTTTCGGCTTGTAAACAATCTGTTTTAAAACAATTTCCCGAAGATATTTTAATTACTGAAGTTAAAGAAGCTTCTGTAGAACTCGGAATAAAAAAAGATAATTTAATTTTATTAGATTATGCCGTACGAACTTTTAATTATAGAAGACAAGAAATTTTAGATGATATATTAAATATTCGTAATCAAATTAATCCCTCATTTGTTTTTATGCCAACTTTAAATGACCTCCATCAGGATCATTTAACAATAGCTCAAGAAGGATTAAGAGCATTTAAGTTTTGTAACATTTTTAGTTATGAGTTGCCTTGGAATAATATGATTTTTTCTACCTCTGCCTTTAGTATACTATCCGAAGCTAATCTCCAAAAAAAAATAAATGCAATAAATAAATACAAATCGCAGGCACATAGAAATTATGCTAACGAAGAATTCATTAGATCATTGGCGCGGGTTAGAGGCACGCAAATAAACGAAGCGTTTGCAGAATGTTTTGAATTAATCAGAATTAAATTTTAATCCTATGCTTAGTCTTACAGAAATAATTAATAAAATACCACCAATAAAAATAATTGGTAGTTCTACTATTGGTATTACAGAAGTAATTAAATTTGATAGTTTAAACACAAATCCGAATGCAATTTGTTGGGTAAATGAGAAAAATATTGAAAAAGTTTACTCAATTACAACAGGTGTAATTATTTGCCCAAATACTGTTGATGAATTAAAACTACCAGTTAACTGTACATTTTTGTTGTATATCAATTCACGTAAAGCTTTTCAAGATTTATTAATTAATTTTTTTGTCGAAAAAAAACCTAACGAATTTATTTCATCTTCGGCATACATTGGTAAAAATGTTATTATTGGAAAAAACGTATATATTGGACACAATACAGTAATTGAAGACGATGTGGAAATAGGAGATAATGTAATTATTGTAAATAATAATTCTATACTTTCTAAAACAATAATAAAAAATAATGTTCAAATTGGTTCGAATAATACTATTGGTGGTGTGGGTTTTGGTTATGAAAAAGATGAAGATGGAAAGTATCAAGTAATTCCCCATATTGGCAATGTTATAATAAATGAATTTGTTGAAATTGGGAACAACACATGTATTGATAGGGCAGTATTAGGAAGCACTGTATTAGAACAAAATTGTAAAATAGATAATCTTGTTCACATAGCACATGGCGTGATAGTAGGCGAAAACTCACTTGTAATTGCCCATGCAATTATTGGTGGTAGTACAAGAATTGGAAAAAATTGTTGGATAGCTCCAAATGCTTCAGTAATTAATGGTATTACTATTGGCGATAACGTGACGGTTGGTTTGGCTGCTGTTGTTGTAAAAAGTATTAATGATAATCAAATAGTTGTTGGAAATCCAGCAAAGCCTATAATAAAAAAATAATCCCGATCAATTTCACCAAAAAAATTAAAGCTTCTTAATTCTAAAAAAATGCTCTAATCTGAGCACCGCCCAAATGCACAGCTCCGGCATTTGGTGTTTTCCGTCCGTTATAATTTATACTTATTTGAATGTTACTGTTTAAATTACGCTGGTAATTAATTTCCCACGTGTAATTTTGACCAACATTTAAACCATTTAGCATTTCATAAGCTATAGAAGAATTTTGCAAATCGTTATAGGAAATTATTATAAAATCAGCTCGGGCTGTTAAACTTCCTTTTTCGGCTTGATTGTATTTTAATTCTAAAGCATAAGTATTTAATATTGCTTTTTGAAACCCACCTTCAATTTTATTTTCTTTTTGATTGTATTTATATATACCGCTTATTCTAAAATAGGTGTTTGGTTGAAATACCAATTTTTTCTCAGTTTCTAATCCCTCAATAAAAAAGTTTCGACTACTGAAAAATCGCGAAGCATTTCCTTTTTCGCTAATTATATTATCACTATTAATAGCCCAAGCCTTCAAAAAATTAACCCGAAACTTTATTTCGTTTGATTTTAGATTTCTACTTTCGATGCCATTCGTTAAAAGTTGTCGCGATTGATTATTAATATATGTGTAATCAGCGCCAAAAACTGCCGATGTTTGGTTAAAAAATAAACTACCTCTTAAATTATTATTTTTTGATAATAATAAACTATCGGCCGCATTAAAAAATGGATTATAATTATTTTCATCTTTATTATCCGATGTTTTATTATCTTTTCTAAAAACAGTTTGTATTACCCAACGGTTTGAAAATTTCTCCCATCCTTTTTTTGGTTGTTTAATAAATGATGAAGGGCGGATAGTTGTTGAAATACTTACTTGGTTTTGTAGCACTTTTACATACTGATTGGTTGGAGTATAAATACGAATATAGCGTGCTTGGTCGCTAAACTGGGCTACTTCAAATTCATTTAATTCTTTTATGGTGTTAGCATTATAATCATTCCAAGCGTACTGCCCTTGCCCAGGCGCCACTTCTAAATAATAAAACTCTCTTTTATTTTCAACACCGTAGCCTGTTTCGTAAAAAATACTCGCGCTTAATAACCCTTTAAAATAACGCGGATTATACTCTACACGATTTAATAAAGTATTATCAGGTTTTAAAAACGTACCAACTACATTTTTTAATTCTAATTTTCTGTAGGTTATTAAAATAGTAATAGGATTATTTTTAATAGAATAAATGGAACTTTGCAAACCTACATTTTGTGCAAACGTGCTGTCTTTTAAAACATCTCCGTAGGCAAGTTTATCTCTACGTTCCTTGTAAAATAATTTTATAGCATTTTTACTGCTATCGGCATTGCTTACGCTACCTTCCCATTCCCAAAATTGATAAGCGCGCGCAAGCAACTCTTTATTTAAACTTTTTTTAAATAAATTGTTTTCAAACTCATCGCTGTACGTAAATTTTATTCTATCTATTTTATGAGATACTAAAGTTTTATGTCTGTAAAATTCTGTAAGTTGAAAATTCGGATCATCGTTTGTTGTTAAATAACTTCCGGCATAAGACACTGTCGATTTTTTTGTAATGTATTTTGAAGATAAATTATTTCTAACACCTTGGTAATTATTACCTTCATTAAAAAAGCTTAAATTATAAATAATTCCGTTGCCTGTGGTTTTAACTAATCCTATTTCAGCATTTGCAATGTGTTGGTCGTTAAGTAATTTTGAATTTAGTGGGCGGTTCCAATCCCTGTCAAATTCAATGCTCCTAAACCGTTCTATTTGATTAAATTGTTTTTGTACAAATTCATATGCGGCATTGTAAATGAATTTAGTTTTTATTTTTAAAGAATCTGTTTTTAAAATAGTTTGATTTTTACTAACTACTTTTACGCCGCTCCCTTCATCATTGCCTTTATTTTCGGTGCTAAATTTATTTATATCGTTTTTAGTGTAAACACCTTCAACATTTAAAAAATTATTTTGTGTTATAGAATAATTTACCCCACTTGTTAGCATTTGAATTTGTTTGGGAGTTACTAAAGGAATAACGGGTTCGTAACTTCCTTGAGGAATACCGGCTACAGGTGCGGTCCATTTATACACACGTCCGTTTGCAGTAGAACTTACTTGATTGTAGTTTCCTTTATATGCACCAACGCTACTAAATTTTAAACGGTACTTTGCACTATCGGGGTTTGAACTGTAAACATATATTGAAGAATAGATTGTTCCCAAAACAGTAGAATCTTTTTTCCAATAAAAAACATCGCTGTTGTTAAAGGTTGCTATTTCTGCCCCGCTGTATACAGCCTTTTCCAAGGTATCTCCAACAGCGATTAATACATTTTTTTGTTCTTGCGTAAGCGTTTGTTGCAAAGATCGATTTTTGTTATCCTGCTCGTTATAAAAATTAAAATAATATCCGGCTTTTTTTGTTTGTACCTCTTCGCTAAACATAAATAACGATCGGGCATAATTGCGCTCAGCATATTGAAACTCGGCAACTATACGTTTATCTTTTGTAATTAATTGTCGCGCCGTAAAAGTTAATTCGCCAGTATTATAATCAATAATATAATCGTTTTCTTGTCCGCGTTGTAATAGTTTCCCATCAATGTAAATTTTTTCGGTACCGCTTAAAATAATAATAAATGGTTCGTTATCTGCTCCTTTTAAACGGTATGGACCTTGATTATTTTCAGTTCCAAAAAATACTTGCCTTGAAAATTTTCCACGCGATACCGCTCCGGCAACTTGTGTTTTAAATACTAACGGTTTGCGGCTTGTACTATCTTTATAAATATTCTCTATAAAAGCACCTTGGGCACGTTTATAAAAATTCATAAAATAACTAGTAGAAGGCTTACTTAACTGATAATCGCCTACAACTAACTTAGTTGAAAAATTATTTAGTTGTATGTAAACTTTATCAAATTCTTGTAATTGTGCGGTTGTACCGTCTGCCTGAAAAGGAATGTTATTGTCGGTGGCTGCCAATACCATATCAATTTCGGGTGTCAGCTTACCGTTTACTTGTAAATTTAAATTAGAGTTTACAACCACATCCTGGTTATTTCCAAAACTAATACCTCTACTAATATTTCCGTTTTTTGTTAAGCCATCATTTTGTAATAAATCGTTTTGTTTTGATATAGTATTGTAATTTATAGTGAACGGATTATTTGGACGCGATAAATCAGTAAATAGTGAATTAGGATTTTTATGAAAAAATTTATTTTCAAAATTATAAGGAAAACGTTTGTACGAAACAAAAACACTATCAGGCTTTTTACTAAAAATTAACGCATGAAGTTTATAATTAATTTTTGGTGTAAATAAACTATCAACTTTTGGAAATTCATTAATAGTTATGCTGCCGGGAACAAGGCTTAAACTATCTAAAACTAAAGTATCGCTAAGTGTTTTAAATAATTTTTTTTGAGTAGATTGAAATACCTGCGATGTTCCTTTTAAATAAATTAAAGAAAACAGCATTACTACCAATAAACGTTTTAACAACACCATTTTATAACGTAATTAAAGGTAATAAATTGTAATTACATGAAAATTCCAAAGTATAAATAGAACTAAACTAAAAGTGAATTTATGCAATCGTTTCTACTATCTGTTAGGCGAGTTTAACAAAGTTGTCTTCGAGTTTTACGTTAAAATTAATTTCTGCTTTTAAAGCTCTAAAAACTCTTAAAATGGTGTCAATTGTTGCACTATTAGCACTGCTTTCGAGTTTTGAAATTTGGGCTTTCTGAACTCCAACAAGTTTACCAAGTTCTTCCTGTGTCAATTGGCGTTCCTGTCTTGCAGATTTAATCATTTTCCCCAACACGTCCATACATAGTTCATATTCGTATTCGTCACGTACTGTTGTTCCTACTTTGCCGATATACTTGTCCTTCATTTCGGTAAGTGAGTATGTCTTTATTTCTTTAGTTGCCATGTGATTACTTTTTTGGTTTATTTTGAAAATATTTATCTTTTAGCCTTTCTGCACGGTTTATTTCCATTGCTGGCACTTTGTCAACCTTTTTTATAAAACCATGTGTAGCAATTACCAAAGTTTCCTTATTGTCTGACTTATCCCAAAATGCAAGAAGTCGAATTTGAAGTCCGCCAAATTTTGTCCTAAGTTCCCAAATGTCATTTTGAAGTTTTTTAAATAGCTTCGGATCATTTGTTTGTTCAGCAACATCAATATTATAAAATATTTTTTTAATTGTTTTTGGATTTAGCCCTGCTATAAACTCGTTAGCTTCATGCATAAACCTTGTCTCAAAATATTTCATTTATCAATACAAATATAAGTAAAGTTTCTAAATTTAGAAACATAAAAATTCGCAATTTTATATGTTTTGTCACGTAAAGTTTAACGGAGAAGGCAGGAGAAATCTTTTAAATACAAATTAATAAAATCCTGAAAAGTGTCCGCAACACACTCTACATCTTTTTTATATTTATAGTGAATATAATTTTGTCGTCTAATTAATTAAAACCAAAATTACAAAGATTAATAAAATAGTCTGAAAACCATCTTATATTGCTTGGGTGATGAGGCGTTTCTTCTTTGATTTTTTTAATTGACCAAAACGAAAGCATATTTTTGTCTCTGTCAAAATCTTCGTAAACTTTCCAACACTTTAAAAATTCTTTGTAATCGTTGTTTAATGAATAATCGATTTCTTTTTCAAATAAATTTATTTGATCTTCAGTAAGCCCGGTGTTTAACATAATACTTTCATCGTTCCAAAGAATATTTAATTTAATGAGTAAGTTGGAAGTCATAAAAATTAAAAATCTGAACAACAATTTATTGTATACGTTTTTTACTTTAATATTTTGTTCTATTATTTATTGGCACTTAACTAATTATGGCTATCTTTTTAAGATATCTATTGCAAACCATCCAAACACTTTTTTATAGCATCGTAATTTGGTTGTTCGCTTGCATTTTCAAGTACTTCGGCGTATTTTACAATGCTATTTTTATCAATTACAAATGCACTGCGTTTACTTACGCCTTGCATGCTCATAACACCAAATTTTTCATATAAACAATTATATAATTTAGAGGCAGTTTTATTAAAATCGCTTAATAAATCAAAATTTAACTTTTGTTCTTCTTTAAATTTAGCTAACGTGTAAACCGAGTCAATCGAAATACCAAAAATTACGGCATTAAGTTTTTCATAAATGTTATAATTATCCCTAATGTAACACAATTCAGCCGTGCAAGTGCTTGTAAACGCTAAAGGAAAAAAAAGCAACACTACGTTTTTACTGTTTTGGTCGTATAAATTAATTTCTTTTTTTTCGGTATTAAATAATTTAAAATTAGGAGCCAATTGGTTAGTTTCTATACTCATAATAAAATTTGTTAATGATTTAATTATTAAACAATATTACATTAAAATGGTTTGTAAACAAATGTATATTTTTACATTAATTAATAACCTAAAATATAAAAAATATGACAAATTTAATAGGAAAAAAAGCACCAGCATTTAAAGCAGGTGCAGTAATTAATGGAAAAGACATAGTTGAAAATTTTTCGTTAGAACAATACATTGGTAAAAAATATGTTATCTTATTTTTTTACCCAAAAGATTTTACGTTTGTTTGCCCAACGGAATTGCATGCTTTTCAAGAAAAATTATCGGAATTTGAAAGTCGCAATGTGGCCGTAGTTGGTTGTAGTACCGATACTGAAGAAAGCCACTGGGCTTGGTTAAATATGAGTAAAAAAGATGGCGGTATTTTAGGAGTTACTTACCCAATAGTTGCAGATACTACAAAAACAATTTCGTTAGCTTTTGGTACTTTGTTTGGCGATTACGATGTTGATGAAAACGATAACATAATTGCAACCGGACCAATGATAGCTTACAGAGGCTTGTTTTTAATGGATAAAGTTGGTGTAGTGCGTCACTTATTAATTAACGATTTGCCTTTAGGGCGTAATGTTGAAGAGGCTTTACGTGTAGTAGATGCTTTACAGTTTAATGAAGAACATGGTGAGGTTTGCCCAGCTAATTGGACAAAAGGAAAAGAAGGTATGAAAGAAAGCCACGAAAGTGTTGCTAATTACTTAGCAAACCACTAAATTATATTTATAAAAAAAAGCGAGCATTTAATCACTCGCTTTTTTTTTAATATGGGGGTATATTTTTAAAAAAATTCTTATTTATTCATTTTATTTAAGTTTGAGATTGTTTCCTTCGTCGTATTAACGTAGTTTTTATCTACTACTTACATCCATTTTCAACCAAGGCAACAGTAGCTTTTGTATAGCCTAATTTTTCGGCAGTTTTTAAATCTGCACAAGCACCTGTTACATCTTTAGCAAACTTTTTTAACTTACCTCTAAAATAAAAACCTCTACCGGTTGTATTATCTAATTCAATAGCTTTGTTTAAATCAGTTTTTGCCAGTTCATCTTTTTCAAGCATATAATAAGTAATACCACGCTCTAAAGTTGCCAAAAAATAATTAGGTTTTAATTTTAGGGCTTCGTTAAAATCTAAAATAGCACCTTCGTAATCTTTTAACTGATGTTTGGCTATACCGCGAGTATAATAAGTATCGTACGCTTTATGATACTCTAAAGCTTTAGTACAATCTTCAACAGTACCTTTATCATCGGCACTTGCATATTTTAATAAAGCGCGATAATAATATGAAGTTTCATAGTTATTTTTTAATTCAATAGATTTATTTAAATCTGCTAAAGCTAAATCATCTTTTTTTAAAAAATAATTGGTGGCTCCTCTAAAACAATATGCTTTATAATCGGCTAAACCCATAGCAATGCAGGAGCTAAAATCTGTTTCAGCATTTTCGTAATTTTTAGAATAAAAATAAGACAAGCCTCTGTTGTAATGTGCTTTTGAATGTTTAGGATCCAACTCAATACATTTACTGTTGTCTGTAATTGATTTAGAATATTCTCCATTATCGTAATGTGCCAACCCTCTGTTATAATAAGCTTTTGCATATTTTGGATCGTTTGCAATTACGGTATCGTACTCAACTATTGCTTCTTTATCTCTATCCAATTCAATTAGATTAGTACCTTTCCAAAAATGTGTTTCGTTATAATTTTTTAAGGCTAAAGCTTTGTTGGCGTCGGCTAAACTACCTTCGTAATCTTTTAAATAATATTTTGAAATTAATCGGTAAAAATAAATAGGTTCGTAATCGTTTTTTATTGTGTTAGCAAAATTTAAATAAATTAAGGCTTTGTCGTATTTTTTTAATTCGTTGTAAGCTGCTCCTTTGTAGCAAAGTGCTTTATGGTGTTTAGGATTATAAATCAAACTTGAGTCAAAATCTGAAATAGCCATTTCGTATTTTTCTAACGAAAAATTACTTGAACCACGCATGTAATAAACATCTGCGGTTTTACGACCTAAAAAAATACTTTCATTAAAGTCGCGAATAGCATTTTTGTAATCTTGTAAGTGATAACTGCACAATCCGCGGTTGTATAACCCAATTTTATCTTTAGGAACTTTAGCTAAAAATGTTGTATAGATGTCATAAGACTCTTTATATTCTTTTAATTCAAACTTATCATAAGCAGCTTTAAATAAAGGATCTTCGTTACTTTTTTCTTCTTCTTTATCGCGTTGAGCAAAAGCTAAACTAACATTAAAAAGTAAAATAATAAAAAGCGCAATTTTTGTAAATTTTTTCATGTGATAGTTTTTTATTCCTCGAAAGTAGGACTAATTTATATATTCTCAAAATAGGCGGTAATTGGATAATGGTCTGTAAAAGTTTCCTCAAAACGGTTGTATTTAGTACATTTTAACATTTTGTTATGCAAAATATAATCAATTCTAAATTGTGGCCATTTGCCGGCATAGGTTCTACCAAAGCCAACACCTTTTTCAATAAAAGCGTCGTTTAATTTTTTTGATAAAACATGGTATGTATAAGAAGCGGCCGTATCGTTAAAATCTCCGCATAAAATAATTTTATATCTACAGCTTTTCATGTGCAATGCAATCATATCAACTTGAGATGTGCGTTTGGTAAACGCACGTTTTAATCGGCGTAAAATACTTTTGCCATGTAGCAATTCCTCTTTCGCATCTTTATCCGATACAACATCGTCTAAAAACTTATTATCGGATTTACTAAAACTGATGGATTGTAAATGAATATTGTAAACTCTAATAGTATCTTTATTAATTATTACATCGCTATAAATACAAATATTATTTGATTTGGTATTAAAAACCAACTTTCCTTGGTTTATTATAGGGTATTTACTAAAAGTGGCAACACCCCAGTGGTCGTAATTTCTTAGGGTAGTAGTATATTCAACATGGTAATAAGGGGTATTAAGTAAGTTTTTTACAGTATCAATATTATTAAAATCGTTTTTTTGTTCAGATGTGTAAAATTCTTGTAAGCATAAAATATCAGGATTAATTTCGTTTAAGCTGTTTAATATGTTATTTCTGCTTTCTGTATTTTTTTTCCAGTTATATAAATCTAACAGCATGCAGTTATAAGAAGTTACCTTAATAGTTTTAGAATTATTTTTTGAATCTGTAAAACTAAATTGCACATATCTGTAGGCCGTTGGTGCTGCTAATAAAAAGGCAATTAACCCAAAAATAATTGTGTGTTTAAATTGTATTAACCAAAAAATAACAAAAATTATATTTAGAATAAATAAAAAAGGAAATGCCAAACCAAAAAATGCCGGTAACCAAAAAATAAGTGGCGAAATATACTTTGCCACAGTGGCAATTAGCAAACTAACAATAACAGCATAATGTAGCCATAAAATAATTTTATTAAAAATAGAAAGTTTACGCTCTTGCCTAAGTAGCACCAAACGTCGCAAATCGGGGATGGGTATGTTGTTGAATACTGAGATATTAAAAAATTTTGTTTACCCCTGACAGGATTAAACACAGTATTTTAAATAACCCTGTCAGGGATGTTTTAATAATTAACTAAAGCCAAAGCTTCTTCTATGTAAGCGTAGCTACTTAGTATTTCGGGTTTGCCATCAATAATAGCCACATCGTGTTCAAAATGCGCACTTGGCATACTATCTTGTGTTACAATTGTCCACCCGTCGTTTAAATGTGTTATTGCCTTTTTGCCCATATTAATCATTGGTTCAATGGCAAGTACCATACCTTCTTTTAATTTAGGGCCATCGCCACGCTTGCCGTAATTAGGAACCTCTGGTTCTTCGTGCATGTTTTTTCCTAAACCGTGGCCTACTAATTCGCGCACAACGCTGTAACCATTAGCTTCAGCATATTGCTGTATAGCAAAACTAATATCGCCCACGCGGTTACCGCTTACCATTTGTTCAATTCCTAAATACAAACTTTGTTTTGTAACATCAATTAATTTTTGAGCTTCGGGTTTAATTTGCCCAACAGCAAAGGTGTAGGCGTGGTCGCCAAAAAAACCATTTTTTTTAACGCCACAGTCAACAGAAACGATATCGCCTTCCATTAAAGGTTTATTTGTAGGAATACCATGCACTACCGCTTCGTTTATGCTTATACACAACGTTGCCGGAAAATCAGGAACGCCTCTTTTGCCATTTTTATAACCTTTAAATGCGGGTACACCGCCGTTATCGCGAATGTAAGTTTCGGCTAATTTATCTAAATGCAAAGGCGTAACACCAGGACGAACATGCGCTGCAATTAAGCCTAGAGTTCTCGACACCATTAATGCCGATTCGCGCATTAATTCAATTTCTTCACGGTTTTTTAAGAAAATCATTATTTTTTACCAAATAGTTTTTTAAAAATAGAGCCTTCGTTTTTGTTATAATTTTGATGTGCTTCGGCATTTTTATATTGATGAAAAAAATTACCGCTTTCGGGGTGAAGTGTTTGCCAAATATCACTCCAACCTAAAAAACCACCTACATTCCTGTCGTCAATAAACACATCGGCATTTATTTTTCGCGCCACTAAATCATCCATTATCTCGTCAGGAAAATTTTTATTTACAGCGTAAAATTCAACACCATTTTGTTTGCAAAACTCTACAGCCTCTATTAAAGGTTCGCCAACTCTATATGTCCATAAAATTAATTTATGTCCTTTTTTATTAAGTTCTTTTAAGGTAGCAAAAGCAAATAGCATTTCTTTGCCTATTGCCGGATACTTGTGTTCCACAATGGTTCCGTCAAAATCTACTGCAATTACTTTACTATTTTCATCTAAAAAATTTTGCATATTTATTAAAGATTTTTTGCAGTTAAAATAGTCATATTAGCGTCTAATTCATATAAACGAGGCTGACCCGTTCCAATTTCAAATTCTAAAATTTGTTGAGGCGATAATTTTTCTAAGTACATAATCAAAGCACGCAAACTATTGCCATGCGCTGCAATTACAACATTTTTATTCGCCTTAAGTTTAGGAATAATTTCATTTTCAAAATAAGGAATAACGCGTGCAGCGGTATCTTTTAAACTTTCGCCATTTGGCGGAGCAATATCGTAGCTTCTACGCCAAATTTTAACCTGATCTTCACCAAATTTTTTGGCGGTTTCAATTTTATCCAAACCCTGTAAATCACCATACATGCGCTCGTTTAGGGCTTTGTTATATATTGGTGTAATAGGGGTGTGCCCGCTTGTTTCTAACGCCAACTTTAAAGTATGCTGGGCTCTAATTAAATCAGAAGCGTATGCATAATCAAAATGATACCCCTTAATTTTTAAGCCTGCATTTTTCGCTTCATCAATTCCTTTTTCAGTTAAAGGTACATCAACCCAACCGGTAAATTTATTTTCTAAATTCCAAGTGCTTTGTCCGTGACGAAAAATAATTAATTGTGCCATATTTTAAATGCTAAATATAAGATTTTAATACCTATTTTTTTTGAGTAAAATTAGGTAAATAAACAAATTTATTATATATTTGACTATTGATAATAAATAGTAAAATTTTTTGACCGTAAAAAGTAATATACTCAAGTTGTTTTTGGTTAATAACGAGTTGACTGTAAAAGAGATAGTTGGTAAATTAGATGTATCTAAACAAATGGTGCATTTGGTATTAACAAAACTATTGGAGGAAAATACCGTACAAAAATTTGGTCGTACTCCTAAAACTATTTACAGAATAATAAATAAATTAAATTTTGTAAAAGAAGACGAAGCAGAATATGATGTAACGGGAATTGATTTAGAATTTTTAAATAAAAATTTTTTGGCAGTAACCGAAATGGGTGATTTATTGCAAGGAATAGATGCTTTTAAGCACTGGTGTAAAATGAGGAATTTGCCTTTTCAGAAAACAATTAACGAATTTATTGAAACCAAAAAAAAGTATGCTAATTATTATGATAAAAATGGAATTGTTGACGGAACCGAAAAATTAAATAATACAAAGGGTTACGAAAAAATATTTTTGAATAAACTATTTTACTTAGATTTTTATGCCATTGAACGTTTTGGTAAAACGCGTTTGGGAACACTTTTGCATTACGCCAAACAAGGGCAAAGTAAGTTTTTAATGCGCATTTTGGTGGATGAAATAAACAAGCGAATAAAAGATTTTATAAAACTAAATAAAGTAGATGCTGTAGTTTTTGTGCCACCAACCATCAGGCGCGAATTGCAACTGATGAAGTACATACAAACACAATTAAATTTAGAAGCGCCAATTTTAGAAGTTAAAAAAATTGGAGGTATAATTCCGGTACCACAAAAATCGCTAAGTAAATTAGATGAGCGCATACGTAATGCTGAAAATACATTCGCCGTTACTGATCAACGTAAATTTAAACATGTGTTGATTATTGATGATGCGGTAGGAAGTGGAGCAACAATAAACCAAATTGCAGGAAAAATTTTAGGTAAACAGTTGGCAAAAAAAGTTAGCGGCCTGGCTGTTGTGGGAAGTTTTAAAGGATTTGATGTGATAACCGACGTTTAGTTTTTAATTACTGAGGCACTAAGCACACAAAGTTATACCAAGTTTTTTTTCGTTGAAATTGTGAATAATTTACCAACCTGTTACTAATAAATTTCTTGCGGCTTTTTCGCTACACTTTAAATACGAAGAGTAGGTTTTTGCCGCTCGGGTTTTGATTTGTTCATTTGTTTCATTGTTTATATAACCCGTTAAAGCGTTGTGTAAAGTATATGCTTCGGGACACATTAAGCCGGTTGTCCAAACCAACGGATTCGCCTTCGCATTTTTTATAAAAGGTGTAAAATATGATTTGCTGTAACAGGCTAAAATTATGCAATCGCGTTTTAGTTGATCAGAATTAGTATATGAATCTGTTAGTTGAAAATCCATTAATCCGTTATGCCCTGTATACGATATAAGGTTTGAGTTGCCATAAATGCCTAATGTTGTATTGGTAATTTGAATAGTATCTTTTAAATTGCCCGAACAACTTTTTAAAAAATCGACAGTACATTGTTTTATATATTTTCCGTTGTAAGCATCGGCAATTAAATAATAATTTTTCGTAATATGTTTAAAAATCAGTCGCTCTAAAACAAGGGTATCTATTTTTATAGATTTTACTAATTTCCATTCAGCACTTTTTTTAAAAAAGGTTTTTACGCCATAACCACAGCCCCAATACAGATTATTATTTAAATCTTGCCCGTTACCAATTTTTGCGGCTACAGGCACTATGCCTTGGTATTTATTGTCGCACAAAGCAACAAAAACATGAATGGTTTTGGGTAATGCGCTATTGGTTTGTTTTAAATTAAAACTAAAAAAGCAGCAAGAACTTAAAATATACATTAATGATTTCATCAAATAATTAATCTTCTATTAAATTTTTTTGATACAATCCATACTCAATTATCTGTAAGCATAATTGGTTATACTCGCTGGTATTAAAATCTATTAACTGATTGTTTGAATTTAACCAAGCTATAATTTTATTATTTTGAATAATTATTTTTTCAGAATCTATTGTTTTTTGTCTGGCATTATCACACCATAATTTTTCGATATAAATTAACGATGAGTTTTTATAATACCAATTTACTTTTTTTAAAGTATTGTTTTCAATGGTCGAAATTTCTATTTTTTGAATAACTCCGTAATTGATGTAATAATTTTTTGAGCTAATGCTATCTTTATATTTTTCAATTTTAGTAAAGGTGTTTAAATCAGTATCAATTTGTTTGGCAATAAAAATAGTGCTATCTATTTTACCTTTGTAGTTTTGTGAGAAAGTTGTTGTACTAATTAATAGAAATAATATATTTAAGTTAAATCGCAATTTTTAAAATCTTTAAGAGTTTATTTATTCGCTTTGGCTTCGCTTAGCACTAGTCGATCAGCGTGACACATCACATACATCTAAAGCCTAACCAAGCTGTTGGTTTGTCGTAAGTGTTATCTTTTCCGGAACGGCATTCTTCAAATAAATTACGCCAACCGCCCCCTTTACTAATACCTTTTTCACTAGTCATTTCAGCTACATTACCAAAGCAATTATATATTCCAAAACTATTTTTATTGTAAGATTTTACTGGTACAGTTACATCTGCATATTGTTTATGTTTTGCGAAATATTTGCTAGAAACACTATCAGGCATCCAACGATGATTAAACATAACTTCGTCACTTTTATTTTTGCCTTCGTTTGCAAAAAAATCGGGATAATTAATGCTAATCATTTCCCATTCTTCCTTTTTAGGCAATCGGTATTCTATATTTAATTCTTTTTTGTTTTTAATATAATAATATTCTTTTACTCTTTGTGTCCGCCATTTGCAAAAGGCTAATGCTTGATCGTAACTAATACCTACAACTGGATAATTTTTATATGCATGATGGCGATAGTAATACCGAACATATGGTTCGTTGTAAGAATTAACTACTCGCCAAACAAGCGTATCTGGTAATGTTTTTACATGTTCTTCAGAATTTGCGCCATATTTATTTTTTGTGTAAAACTCATATTCCAACCAACTAAAATTTGAAATTTCTGTCTCATCAACAAAAAATGTTTCTGTAATTTGTATTGTTCCAGGTGGAATAATTTTTTTGTTTTTCATTATTGAAAAAGAAAGACAGATAATGCAACCTAATAATAGAATATACTTCTTCATAATTATTTTCTTAAAGCAACTTCGTTTACTAAGTGATTAATTAAATCTCCAACGCTTTTTTAAAGTCGCTAATATTATCAACGCTATTTTCTAATTCGGTTACAATAAATTTGTTAGAATTAGTATTAATAACGTCTTTGAACACATTTTTTGAACACATAAAAAGTTTATTATTTCTAAAGGCTACAATCGAATATTGATTTTTAGGATCGTAATTAAATTTGTAATTATTTTCGTAGCTTAATGTAACTACGGTTTTGTTGTTATGTTCTATTACATAAATTAAATCAGGCATTAAGGTAGTGTTACCATTTACAAAAATTGGCTCAACTGATTTACCTTGTGGCTGCGCATGCGGACAATCGGAATTAAAAACACCAAAGTTTGAAATTTGAAATATACGGCGCGCTTTTGTGCTATTGCCCATACTATTAAATTGTTCAGCTAACTGATTTTGCCGCTGTTGCTGCATTTGTATTTCAAGTTTTTTTATTTCTTTGTCGTATTCTGCTTTTTTAGCATTTATATCTGCTAAATACGCAACTTGCTTAGCTTTTAATTCTTCCACTAATTTAGTTTCATCAACTTTACGTTTTTCAACTAAACCTTCATAATCTTTAAATTTTTGTTGGTATATTTTTTGTGCTTTTACCAAATCATTTCCAGATAAAACAGGATACACAATTAATTTTTCTTTTCTACTGCGATAAATTAAAGTCAATATGTAATTTTTACCCTTTTGCGGACCTTCGCTAATTTTTACATCGTTCCAGGTAATATCGCTCATTTCTTTAGTATAGTTTTTATTTTCGTCGCCAATTTCAAATAAAATATTATCAAATGCCGCTAATTCAGGATATTCTTTTTTATCGGCGTCTAATTGAAATGTTTGCCTGCCGCTGGGTTTATTAATTTTAGTAGGTTCTGTGGCTTTTGGTAAGGTTTCTACCTTTTTGTTATAAACAATTTTTACGCTATCTATTTTTTTAGGGATTACAATTTCGATTTGATTTTTTAACGCTGATAACTTTGGAGAGTTTTTTAAGTTTGTACCCGAATTAGATTGACCGTCATTTTCATCATTAAACTTTGAATTATTATCAGATCCATCTATTGATTTATCATCATACTTAGATTTGTCTACAACATCTTTTTTCAAATACTCCCAAGTTTTTTTAATGGTGTCTAAATAGTATTGATTAAATTTTGTTTCATCGGTATGCGAGGCTAAATTAACTTCTACTTTTTTATTTGTATTTATAAAAACTGGCTCTCCGTTTTGCGAACCTTTGATATCAAACATGCCTGCAGTTTCAAAATTACGTTTTATCTCCGCGCTATCGTACAGCATAGGTATGCCGCTAATAATTACATCGCCAATGTCGTGAAACTCACGGTACTCAATAGTAACATCGCCTACAATGTTTTTACCGTTTTTATCTACAAAACTGTTTTTTGGAATTTTAATTTTTGAGGATGTTGGGTGAGTGATTTCTCCGCCTTTAGCGTTGCTAATTTTATAAGCAGTATAATTTATTTTTAATTTTTGGGAAGGTTGATGAATAAAGTTTTTGGTTATTGGTTTTTGTTTGTTCGCTTCGACTACGCCCAGAGTAACATTGCTAGTAATTATTTTTTCATTTGTTTTTTTGTAATTAGAATTATTAAATAAAGCGAAATAGGATATGGTGCAAATTACGCTAATACCTGCAATTACGGCCGAGTATCGGACTTTTTTGCTTTTCCACCAACTTTTGTCGTGTTTGGCTTTTTGTATGCTTTGTTGTTTAAACTGTTTTACTAATTGTTCAAAGTTTTTATGTTTATTAATTTCGTCGTCACTAATCTCAGGTCGATTAATATTAAATTTTGGTTGCATAATTTATAGTTTCAATTTCTTAATTTCTTTTTTTAATTTTTCAATAACTCTGTGCATTTTAACTTTTGCGTTTACTTCGGTAATATGTAATAATTCGCCAATTTCTTTAAAAGGTCGTTTTTCAAAATAACGCATTTCTACTAATTGTAAATCATCTTCGCTTAATTCGCCAATTAATTTTTTTATAGCGGGAATGTATTCTTCAAAAAAAGGCTCCTCGTCTTCTTCGCAAATAAATCTTAAATCACCAATATCCGCATTAATTACGCGTTTGTCTTTTATGTTTCTAAACAATTGCATTAACTCGTTGTGGGCAATACGGTACAGCCAGCTTGCAAAAGGCACGCCTTTAAACTGGTAGGTTTGTAAATTGGTTAAGGCTTTTAAAAACACTTGTCCGGTTAGGTCAAAAGCAGTGTCTTTACAATCCATGCGTTGGTATACATAGTTAAATATTTGCTTATAATATTTATCGTACAACGGCCCAAAGCGTTGCGGATTTAATTTTGCAGCTTCAATAATTACGAACTCTTCATTAAGCTGATTACTGGTGTGATGGTAATGTGAGTTAACTGTCATATAAGCTGAGGAATTATACATTATAACAGTTATAAGTAAAAGGTGGGCACAGGGTTACATCAAAATTTCAAATAACATTAACATTATAAGTAAGTAATTGATTGTCAGTTACAAAAAATTTAGATAAAATGAGTGAAAATAG
>JAYVGH010000035.1:0-25015 GCA_043772435.1 Bacteroidota bacterium | reverse complement strand
ACTTTTATTAAAAATGCTTTATATAAATTTAAAATAACCCTGCTAAATATATTTTATCCGAAAATATTTGTTGGACTTATTGAGTGAACCCTAATTATTACCTATAGCAGTAGTACTGGCAGTTTGCGGACCAAAGTAGTTGGTATTAATTATAAAATTATTGGCATATATGCCTGTTTGGTTACTACCACTAATATTATAAGTACCCGTAACAATAGGAGCATTAATAGCATTATTAATATTTGTAAACTCATTATTTGCTATGAAGTATAAAAAGCGGTTGGTGCCCAATAATATACCTGTGTTACCCGGATTAACGCCTGAAATACCAGCAGTAGTGCTTTGAGTACTTCTAAAGGTGGCGTAACTTACATTAAATTGGTACACGTTACTTCCTTCAACCCCTGTATGGCAATTCCAAAAGCGATTACCATAACTTGGGCTGGTGCTTCCTGTGCCAGACGTACTTAAATTAAGTTTATTATTTGGATAAACATTTGAATTTACTATACTTCTAATTGCAGTTCCTCCTACAATACATGTTCTACCACAACTTAAACGCATTGTGTTTTGAAACACATTATTAATACTGCCTAAATTACTGTTGGTTGCATCAATGCCATATTGTAAAGCATCAAATACATTAAAATCAGTTTCACTAAAATTAACCCCAACTTCAGTAAGAGTAGTGCTATTAGCTATACCAATTGCTACATCATTCATTTGAATACCTGTGCGAGCACTTTGTAAATTGTAAGGCGATTTTAGATTTACTATAGCCGCACTTTGTAAGTTAAAAGGTGGTGTTAAGCCTGTTGTTGGGTTATTTGCTACACGTAAACCTACACCGGTATTGTTAGTTGAAGGCCAAGAGGTTGGCGTAAACGTAAAATTACGGCTTGTAAATACATTTTGTGATACTCTAAAAATAGGAATTGTAGGGGTTATGGCACTACTTACATTTATAGCTATATAATTTTTATTAAATATTGTGTTAGTTACTTCTACTGGGTAACCTGGCGAAGCATTAGTAATAGTTGTAAAACTTACCGCTGTAATTGCATCTTCAATTAAGTTTGTATTTCCTGTGGTTGAACTTCCAATAGCAAGAAAACGAGAGCCGTTTTGAACTTCAATCCCTTGCCACATAGTGGTTGTACAAGCATATAAATGTGCGCCTTGCACAATAAAATCTCCGACTCCACTTAATACTGTAATTTTTACATTTGGTGCAATTAAAAATTCACCGTTTTGAAAGGTAGGGAAATTTAACGTCCCTCCAAAAGTGATGTCGCTATTTATAACCATTGGACCATTAAATGTACCTCCGTTATAATAATTAGAAGTAAATGTTGGAGCAGTAGACGTGCAGCATGCGTTTTGTACATTCACTACAATTGTATTTTTTGGCTGACAACCTTTTGGAGTTGTGGCTGTAACAGTATATATTGTAGTTGAGGATGGTGTTACAGTAATAGAAGAACCCAGTATTCCGCCTGGCTGCCAAGTATATGTTAACCCAGCGCTACCTGTTGCCGTAAGTGTATTAGTTGTTTGCCCTAAATTTGTACAAATAACGTTTAACGCAGAGCTTAAAGCAAAGGTTGCAGAGGGTAGGCTAACAGTTACCACAACAACAGCTGTGTTGGTAATTGTTCCGTAAGAACCTACTCCAATTTGACTAACAGTATAGGTTGTAGTGGTTGTGCCACTAAATATTGGACTTAATGTATTTGTTGCACTTAAACCGATTGCAGGGCTCCAAATGTAATTATATGTAGTATTATCTAACTCGCATACAGTTGGATTTAGTTGCAAGGTATTTCCAGCACAAATAGCAGCAGGGTTTGTAATAGATATGCTTGGCGTTTTGATGCTGACATCATCTATATAATAATATGATTGGCTGTAACCACCCGGTGAATAACCGCCGGGAATAGTTACTGTAGTTGTAGTTGTATTATCATCAAAATTTCCTAGTGTGAATCTATCATAAGAGGAATTGGCGGTAAAGGTTACCACATATTTTTGCCATACAGTATTTGTCATTACACTACTTGTAACATCAACCTTTTGGCCTGTGTAGGATCCGGTATTAATATTATTATATGCCGCATTTTGACATGGATTTACGCCTGATGTAAAAAAGAAACTTAAATTTTTAGTATAAAAAGTTATAGGATTTAACGCAGTATAAACGGATGCTTGATATACTTTACCTACAATTAAATTGGATGACATTTGAGCTTGTAAATATTCACGATAACTACCATTGTTGGGAGTAGGGCCCGATAAGCTTTGTGACCATAAGTAAGCCCCAAAATAAGCTGAGCCAGAACTACCCGAACTATTGCAAAAATAATCAGTACTAGCTGTTAACAGTGAATTAGTACAAACTATTGGCAAACTCCAACTGCAAATAGCTGTCGCATAGAAACAACGTGCGTTACTATCTTCAAAAGAAGGATTATTAACTAAATTACAAGTAGAAGAATTAGTAGGACAAGCAGTACTAACTACCTCTGAGATAAAAATATCGAATTTAGTTGGTAAAGCAGTACAGGTACCACACGAATTACTAAAATTATATTTTAAAAAGATGCGGTTACTTAAATTAAATTTTGCAAATGCAAAACGGGTAGTGCTATCTACTCGCAAAGAATCGTGAAAACTTGCAAGCACATTATTTGATGCATCAGTTATAAAAAACTCTGCTGATACTAATGAGTTAGTAAAGCTCTGTGCTGTTAATTTTGACTTAATTAAAATATTAACTTGTGTTGGGGTAATTTTATACCATTTTTGATTGGCATCGGGGCTTTGGTTGATTAAACTTGTTGTACCCGCAGTTACAACAATTGGGTTAGTAGATGTTGTACCAACAGTTTGCGCTCTTATACCAACCATACTAAGCAAGCATATAATTAATAAGATTTTTTGTTTCATGGGTTTAGGGGTTTTAAAATGTTAAACAATTATAGCATGTATTTTAATTGTATCAAAATATTTTACTAAAGTATTTTAATAATATACTAAAAATAACTGTTTATTAACTACTTGTTTGCAATTTGGTAATATGGAAGTACACCTTGGCAAACTAACCGAAGATTTACTTAAAAAACAAAAACTAAACAAGTCGCAATTTGCCGTATTAATGAACTACAGCAAACAAAACATTAATGCTTTATTAAAAAAACCCGATTGGACGTGTTTGCAAGTTTATAATGCTTCTATTATTTTGCAGGACAATTTATTTGAAAAATTAGCGCAATTACCAAAATTGCCAAAACAACTAGTAAAAAGTAATGATACCGATTATAATCATTTAAAAATTGAAAATAATTATTTAAGAGGCGCTTTAAAAGATAAAGAAAGAATTATTTTTTTATTGGATAAAAAGAAATAATAGAATTACAAAAAGTTTAAATACTTAAACTTGTTTTTACTTATCATCCATCCTCTCCACCTTATTTACACCTTTTACTTTTTTTAGGTTTACTATTAAGTGATTTAAGTGTTTGGTATCGTGAACGTAAACCATAATAGTACCTTCAAACAAGCCGCCGTCGGTATCAAAACTAATACTGCGCATATTAATATTATTTTCGTTACTAATTACTTTTGTAATGTTATTTACTAAGCCTAATTCATCAGTACCAATAATTTTTATGCCCGCTAAAAACGAAATTAGTTGGTCGTTCATCCATTTTGCTTTTACAACCCGGTACGCGTAATTAGAAAGTAATTTTAATGCGTTTGGACAATTAACGCGGTGTATTTTTATGCCCTCGCCTACGGTAACAAAACCAAACACATCATCGCCGGGAATGGGGTTACAACACGGCGATAGTTTGTAGTCTAACTTTTGCATATCATCGCCAATAACTAACATATCGCTACTGCCTCGGGCGTTGGTAACTAATTGCTCTAATTTTGGTGTAAGTGGTTTTTTACGCGCTTTTTGCGGGGTTTCCTTATAACGAATAAATAATTTAATTTCCTTAACATCAATATTGCCCAATGCGGCGCGGTAATATAATTCTTGCGACGAAGGCAATTTTAAAAACGTACAAAAATCGTTTACGTTTTGCAAGGTAAAATCTAGTTTGCATTTATAAAATTTACGTTCTAAAATTTCTTTTCCGTCTTCCGACGTTTTTTTACGCTGTTCTTTTAAACAGTTTTTTATTTTAGATTTTGCCTTTGCAGTAATTACAAATTTTAACCAATCCTCTTTAGGATGTTGTTTACTGCTAGTTAAAATTTCTATTTGATCGCCACTTTTTATTTCGTAATTTAATTGTACCAGTTTATGATTTACTTTTGCCCCAATGCAATGTTCGCCAACTTTACTATGAATTTCGAATGCAAAATCTAAAGCGGTACTACCAATTGGCAATGTTTTCATATCGCCTTTTGGGGTAAAAGCAAACAACTCATCGCTAAATAAATTCAGTTTAAAATCGTCAATAAACTCAAGGGCGTTAGGGTCTGGATTCTCTAACATTTCGCGAATGCGCAACAACCAATTTTCTAACTTACTTTCTTTATCGGCTCCGGCTTCTTTATACTTCCAATGTGCAGCAAAACCATTTTCTGCCATCTCGTCCATGCGCTCGGTACGTATTTGCACCTCCACCCAATTACCATCGGGTCCCATAACAGTAGTGTGTAAACTTTCGTAACCATTACTTTTGGGTGTACTAATCCAATCACGCAGGCGTTCAGGACTTGGATGATAAAAATCGGTAATGATAGAATACACTTTCCAACAATCCGATTTTTCTTGTTCTAGCGGCGTATCAATAATAATGCGGATGGCAAATAGGTCGTATATTTCTTCAAAGGTTATACTCTTTGTTTTAATTTTATTATAAATACTAAAAATAGATTTTGGGCGACCATAAATTTTAAATTTAAAACCTTGCTCTGATAAAATTTCCTGTAAAGGTTCAATAAATTTTATAACAAATTTTTTACGCTCGGGTTCAGTTTCGTGTAATTTAACGGCTACATCGTAGTAGGCATCGGCGTTAGTGTATTTTAAACCTAAATCTTCTAACTCGGTTTTAATGGCATTTAAACCCAAACGGTGTGCTAACGGGGCATATAAAAATAATGTTTCGCTGGCAATTTTCATTTGCTTTTCGCGTTTCATATGCTCTAATGTTCGCATATTGTGCAACCTATCGGCAAGTTTTATTAAGATAACGCGAATGTCTTCGCTCATAGTTAACAAAACTTTTCTAAAATTTTCAGCTTGAATAGAGGAAGAATTATCAATTACTCCTGATATTTTTGTAAGTCCGTTTATAATCTTTGCCACCTTTTCGCCAAACAAACCTTTTACATCTTCTAAAGTTAAATCGGTATCTTCCACCGTATCGTGTAAAAGGGCGCACACAATGCCGGTGGCGCCAAGCCCAATTTCTTCGGCACAAATTTGCGCTACGGCTATGGGATGATAAATGTAGGGCTCGCCACTTTTACGGCGCATTTCTTTATGTGCTTCAACGGCTACTTCAAAAGCTTTGCGAATGGTATCTTTATCGCTTTTTTCTAACCTGCGTTTGGTAGCTTTTATTAAAAGTTTATAACGGTTGAGTATTTCTTTGCGTTCGGCTTCTAAATCTATTTCCATATTGTTGTATAAAGGTATTATTTTTACGAGAAATTAAAAAGTATGAAATTTTTTTTACTTATATATTATTTTTTAAGGTCGGTTGTTTTACGAGGATTACTTAATACACTAAAGCTATTAAACGCAGAAAAGTTTTATGAGAAACAATTTGGTATTGAAACAGCGCAATTTAAAAAAAGTAATTCCGATAAATTTTACCATTACCAAGGCGCAAGTTATTTAGTGTTATTAAAAGTTTTGCCTGAAATTTATAAGCAAACGCCTAGTTTTACTTTTTTTGATATTGGTTGTGGCAAAGGTAGGGCAATGTTTGTAGCCGAAAGTTGTGGCTATACAAATTTAATAGGAATTGATTTGGATGAAGAATTAATTTTATCGGCTACTAATAATATTGAAAAATATAAGCATAAAAATAATTTCAATAGCTATCGCGTTCAATTTACGTTTTTAGTGGCCAATGCTTTAGAATTTAATTACAAAAATGAGCCCACAGTTTATTTTTTATTTAATCCGTTTAATGCAGAGGTTTTAAAAAAAGTTTTAGAAAAAATAAGTGCTTTAACTACTTCAGAAACTTATTTTGTGTACATGAATCCTAAACATGCAGAGGTATTTAAGACTGTGAATTTTAAATTAGTAACAGAGTTTAAAACAAACAAATATTTAGAAGCATTGGTTTTTAAGCTAGAAAACATTTCAAAGCAACCTTACAAGTAAACCATCCGAGTCCATTTATGGTTGCATTTAGCGCATTCTAACACTTCATCTACTTCGGTATGCATTAAATGATAGTTTTGTAATGAGCCTTCAATTAAAATAAGTTCTACTAAAATAACGGTTGGGGCTTCGCAATTAGGGCACTCTACATTTACTTCTTTGTTAATTGTTTCTCGTTCGGGATTTTCGCCAGAGTTTGGATTGTTATTCATAAAAAGTATCACTTCTTTTTCAAAACAAAATTTTTATTTTTTTCCAAATCTATTTTTCCAATATCAGAAATTATTAACTCATCTTTATATTGCTGGTATCCCACTGCATTAATAGATACTATGTAAGTTCCGGCGGGTAAACTAATTACAAATTTACCGGTTTTTGAATTTGGAACAAATATATATTCTTCGTTATTAGCTTTATTAAATATTGTCATTTTTACAGATGCAATTTTATTTTTAATTTCCGAAAGTGAGTCTCCTAAAAATACTTTACCGGTTATAATTTTACTTATTTGTTCGTTTTCATCTAGGCGAATTCTATAAATATCTAAATCGCCAAAACCATTTGGTCTAAATGCGCTAATGTATGCCACACGATTATCGGGTGTTACGCAAATACTTCTATCATCATCGGTTGAATTAATAGGGTAGCCCAAATTTTCGGGTTTAGAATACGTGTTGGCCTCCATATTCCAAGTTGTTTTAAACAAATCATAACCACCCATACTGTTATGACCTTCGCTCGAAAAATAAAGTGTAGTACCATCGTTACTTAAATATGGAAAATCTTCATTATAAGATGTATTAACACTTTCGGGTAATTTTTGCGCTAAACTCCATTTGCCATTTGGTAATTTACGACACATAAATAAATCACTTTTTGTATCTACTTTATCACGTCGCGCAAATATCATAATGTTACCATCTTCACTCAAACATCCACTGGTTTCCACTTTTTCGTTTATTAACGGATCGCAAATTTTTGGTTTTGGAAACTCAGTACCTAAATCTTTTCGCTGAGTAATGTACAAATCACCAAATTTTTCAATATGGTCTAAATAAACATACATTTCCAATCCATCAGATTTTAATCCTACTACTTGCTCATCTAAAGCACCATTAATAAATCTTCCGGCGTTTGTAGTTTTTGTCCATTTGCCATTTTCTACTTTACTGTAATATACATCGCTACTTCTGTATCCATCTATTTCCAATTTTTTTCCGCCAATATTATCTTTTCTGCGAGACGTAAACGATAAAAAGGTTTCTTTAGCATCAACAAAAGGATAATAATCGGGATCTTCACCATTAATTTCTTTTCCTAAATTTTGAAAAGTAACGTTTACCGGATTGCTAATTAATTTTTGTGCGTTTTTACATTGTTCTATTAAACGCGCCACTTCATTTTCACGCTTTGGTTTTAGTTCAATAAATTTTTGAAAGGAAGTAATTGCTTCGTTAATTTTATTATTTAGCATATATGCTCTGCCAAGGTCAATCCACGCTTCTTCTTCTGCTTTTGAATCTTTTTTAACGTATTGTTCTAAATACTTAATGGCTTCTTGCCTGTTAACTTTGGTGTTTAAAAAACACACTCCAATTTTATATCTTAATTTTTTTATGTCTGGGTCTTTTTTAAACTCGGCTAAATAAATGGGCATAGCCATTAAATAATTTTTATGATTAAAATGTTCTTCCGCATCGTCAATAGTATTTTTTACTTTGCTTTGCGAAAAACACAAAGAGGAGACAAAAACAAAAACTAATATGTAACTATGTTTAATCATACATTAATAAGTTGCCTAATATAAGTATTTAATTAATTAAGTGTAATAATGTAATTTATAATAAAATGTTATTTTTTTTGAGATAGATTGAAAAGTTCGTCTTTTTCCCTTTTTGTTAAACTATCGTAACCGCTCTTTGATATTTTTTCTAACAATTCGTTCATTCTATGCTCACTAATAACTTTGTCTTCGTTATATACATTATCTTGAGTTCTGTTATAAGATATTACTTTTAGTTTTTTAGCTTTTGATTTATTTAAAAACGAAAAGTTAAATAAATCTACCCCACGTTTTAAGTTATAGCCATACAATAAGCCAAATGCGGCACCACCAATATGGGCAACTTTTCCGCCGGTATTTAGCGAAAAATCTATAACAGTACTTAATACAAATACTAAAGCCGCAAAATACTTATACGGCATATTGATTATGCCCCATAAAGCAACATTATAATTGGGTGCGTATACTGCCATAACCATTACTACTCCCATTACCGATGCCGATGCGCCAATTAAAACGCTATTTCCAAAGGAGTCTGGCAAAACTAATCCCAATGTTAAAAGTAGTGCTGCGCCCATTAAGCCGCTCATAACATACACGTACACTAATTTACTTTCGCCCAAAACAACAAAAAATAATTGCGCTGTAAAATAAAATAAGAGCATATTAAAAAATACATGTCCTAGCGAAGCGTGCGTAAACATATAGGTAAACAAAGTCCATGGTTTAAAAATAAAATCTACTTCGCCAATAGGAAGCATTAGATATTCTAAAACATTTACGTGTAAAATATGTATAGAAATATTTGCCATTAAAAAAATGGCAACATTAATAATGATAAGCTGCGCCAGCCTGCCTTGCTGCTTAAAAGTTTGAGCTATTTTTTGAAAGAAATTCATTTTTAATAAAACTGTTTTTTATCTCTGCGCCAAAATAAAACTAAAATTATACCTACTGCTAGCCCACCTAAATGCGCAAAATGAGCAACATTATCACCAGGGTTATTACGAATGCCTGAAAACAACTCGAATGCTCCATAACCTATAACCAACCACTTTGCCTTTATAGGAATAAAGAAATATAAGTACAATAAAGTGTTTGGAAACAACATCCCAAAAGCGCCTAATAAACCCATTAAGGATCCTGATGCACCTACTACCACCGAGTTTTTTAAAATATAAGCTTTATTTTCTATTAACTGAGAAACGGCAGTGGCGTTATTTTTATATTGCTCTATTTGTAAATTAATTTCTGTTAAATAATCTGTAATTTGAAAATGCATAATTACATACTGTGCTACAGCGGCACCCAAGCCGGTTATTAAGTAAAAAATCAAATAACGTTTTGGCCCCCACACATTTTCTAACATTTGCCCAAACATATATACGCCAATCATATTAAATAATATGTGCATGTAATTATTGGGGTCGTGCATAAAAATATAGGTGATAAATTGATAAGGTTTAAACTCAGGAGCTAAATAATAATGTAAACCAAGATAATCCGTAAGGTCAATATTTTTAGTTTGTATTAATAAAAGCGTAGCTATATATAGTATCACATTTATGATAATAATGTTTTTAGTTACTACTGGTAAATTACCAAAACTATTGGGGCGGTACTGATTATTCATTTAACGTTTAAAAAATTTATCTATGTCTAAGTAATTTGTTTCCATAACAATAACTTTGCCATTAGCTGTGTACAAAGGGTTTTCGCAATTAAACAAACTGTTTAATAATTGTTTCATTTCATCGGTTTCTAAAAACTTCCCATATTTAATACAGGTATTTTTTGCTATGGCTCGGCACAAATTATCATGCTTTTCTAATTTTGCATCAATGGTGTTTAATTTATAAGTTTCTAAAATTCCATCAATGGTTTCAGCAATATTAAAGTCCTTCAAATCAGCGGGGGTTCCATTTACAATCATGCTGTTTTTACCAAATACTGCCATGTCAAATCCTAATATTTTAAACTCATTTAATAAATTATTAATTAAGGTAAAATCGTTTGCGCTTAATTCTAATTGTTCGGCAAACAATAATTGTTGCGAGGCTATTTTTGTTTCGGTTTTTATGTTTACATAATGTTCGTAAACAATCCTTTCGTGCGCACGTTGTTGGTCTATAATTACTACATTATTATTAAACGTTGTAACAATATATTTTAAGTTAAGTTGAAAAACAGAAAAAACCACAGTTTCTTTTTTCAATACTTGAAACGCTTGTTGTTCTGATTCTTTTTCTTCTATAACGGTTTCGGGGTTGGTACTTTTAAACCCTTCAAATAAATTTTCCCAATGTTGTTTATTGGTTTTTTGTAAAGTTGTTCCGGTATTTAAAAACGGATTATAATTTTGGTTAACCGTTATAGTAGGCGCAGAAACTATTTTAGTGCTATTTAATGGGTTATATTGAAAACTGCCCTCGGTATCAAAATCAATACTGGGAGCTGCATTTACCTTGCCTAACGCGCGTTTTATGGAACTAACCATAAGCATATACACCGCTTTATCATCCGTAAATTTTATTTCAGTTTTAGTGGGGTGAATATTAATATCTATGTGCTTCGGGTCTAATTCTAAAAATAAAAAATAACGCGGATGTGATTGGTAACTTATTAATTCTTTATACGCTTCGTATACTGCATGGTTTAAAAATGGATTACGAACAAAACGGTTATTTACAAAAAAGTATTGCTCTTTTTTTGATTTGATGGCAGCGTCCGGCAAACTTACATACCCTGATACCCTTACAAAACCAGTATCTTCGGCAATAGGCACTAATTCTTTTTGTATGTAATTGCCCAACATCGATTTTATACGGTGTAACAAATTACCGGGAGGTAAGTTTAAAATTTCGTTACCATTACTTTGTAAAATAAAGTGTATTTTGGTATGTGGAATAGCGACTCTTTCCAATTCATCAATAATATGTTTTTGTTCTATTTGATCGTTTTTTAAGAAATTTCGTCGGGCCGGGATATTAAAAAATAAATTTTTCACGGTAAAACTTGTGCCAGTTGTAGTTTGACATTCGGTTTGAGATATAAATTTACTACCTTCAATAACTATATGTTGGCCAACAACATCTGTTTCTTGTTTTGTTTTTAACTCTACTTGAGCAATAGCTGCTATGCTGGCTAAAGCTTCTCCTCTAAAACCTTTGGTAGTAAGTGTAAATAAATCATCGGCACTTTTAATTTTAGAAGTTGCGTGGCGTTCAAAACACATTCGGGCATCAAATGGGTTCATGCCATTGCCATTATCTATAACTTGTATGAGCGTTTTTCCGGCATCTTTAATAATTAATTTTATATGAGTTGCACCGGCATCAATGGCGTTTTCTAATAATTCTTTTACAACGCTGGCTGGTCGTTGTACCACTTCACCTGCCGCAATTTGGTTGGCTACATGGTCGGGCAAAAGGGCTATTGTGTTGTGTAACATAGGCGAAATTCAAATGTACTATCTTTAAAACTAAAATTACATATTTTTTAGGCGTAGGTTTATAAATAGGTTTGGTTATTAACAATATAATTATATTGATAATCAGCAACTTAAATTTTAAAATGTTAATAACTTGCGATTTTTAAAATTTATGTTAAAATTTTTAATAAGTTAGCGTATTATTTAACATACATAAAATTATGAAGTTAAGACATTTACTCGTTTTTTGCCTATTTAGTTTTTTATTTTTTACCAATAGTTTTGCTCAAACCAACGGCAAACATTCTTTTAAATCTTTTTTCTCTCCCGATTCGTTACGTGGTTTTGATGAGCAATTAGTTAATCAAATTGCATTAGAGCAAGGCTTGTATGGCAATGAGTACAAAATGTATATGGTTTTAGCCAAAAAAAATCACATTATTAATAAGTACTACGCAAATGCACAAAACACTAGTAATTTTAAAATTAACAGCACCTCATCAATTTTAAATGCGCCCTGTGTAAACGAGGATTTTGAATTAGGAAATTTTACAGGTTGGACAACAACCATAGGTACAAATACAAATTCCTGTAATTATATGAACATTGTAACTCCTTTACCTCCTGGTGCACCCTTACTTCAAGTTCTTACAACGCCATTACTAGACGTGTTGTCTGGTGCCGCGGTTCCAAATTCGCCATTAGGAGGCACAAAAGTAGCTAAAATAAACGATAATTCCGTTGGAGGAAAAGCCATAAAAATGGCTCAAAATTTTAATGTTACTAACAGCAATTACCTTTACGATTTCGCTTATTTTGCAGTTCAAAACGGTATTCATACCTGTTGCGATCAACCATCAATGTTTGTTAGATTGCGCGATTGTGTAGGGAATTTATTAGCTTGTCCGGTTTTTAGTTTTAATTCGCCTAGTGGATCTTGTCCTGGTACTGGACCGGCATTGTGGGTTCCTGCCCCAAATGGTGGCGGTATGCAAGTTAGTAATGGCTGGCAAAAATATTCAATTGATTTAACGCAATACATTGGAACTTGTGTTACTGTTGAAGTTTTTGTTTTAGATTGCCCTCCTACTGGACATTTTTTGTATGCTTATTTTGATTCGAACTGTAATACAATGAATTTAACCATAAATGGAACAACTACTCTTTCAATGCCTTCTCAAACGGTCTCGCCAATTGTTGCTTGTGGCACTAACGCTACGCTCACGGCACCATCAGGTTTAAACCCTTATTTATGGAATGGACCCGCTGGTAGTGGAGTTACCAGCAACACCAACCAATCTATATCCACTTCGGTTGTTGGAAATTACACATTAATTATGAATCCAACTGGAGTTTGTACGCCTATTACTCGCATTATAAATTTATCATTTGCTCCACCAACAACTGTTATTGCAACACCTTCGGTTATTTGTACCACTGGTTCTAATACAGTCTCCATTCTTTCTGCAGTAGGTGCGGCAAGCTATACTTGGAGTACAGGAGCAAACACTTCAACAATAGCCGTAACCCCAACAACTACAACAATTTATTCTGTTACGGCAGTTACAGGTACTTGCTCGGGTGTTTTTACTGTGCAGGTAACGGTTGGTACTACTCCTACAATTAATATTACGCCTATAAGTCCTAGCGTTTGTGTAGGTGCGCCTGTTACACTAACGGCGACTGGTGCTACAAATTATACATTTAGTACCGGCTCTACGCTTAATCCACAAACAGTAACACCTTTTGTAACAACAACTTATTCGGTAATTGGAACTTCAACCGCAGCCTGTTCAGCTACCGCTGCGTTACTTGTATTTGTTGTTCCTACACCAACCGTTAATGCTTTTAATTTAAGTGGCACAATTTGTGCGGGAAGTTCTGCCAATGTGGTGGCAACAGGGGCATTAACTTACACTTGGTTTTCTGGGGCTATTGTAGGAAACATTGTTACCCTAACTCCTACAACCTCTACAACCTATACCATTATTGGTGCCACAGGATCTTGTACTAATCAAACTACATTGTTAATACCTGTTAGTAACGGACCAACTTTAACCGTTAGCGGATTGCCTGCATTAACTTGCCCTGGAAATAGTGCTACTTTAACTGCTTCGGGGGCGGTTAGTTATACTTGGAATCCTGGCGCAATAATCGCAAGTTCAATAATAGTCTCGCCACTCGTTACCACAAATTACTCAGTTACAGGAACTAATGTTTTTGGATGTACCAGCACTTCTACTATTAATCAAAACGTAAGTCCTGTTCCGGTATTAACCATTACGCCAGCATCTTCGTCAATATGTATAGGTAGTTCAACCACTTTAACCGCTTCGGGCGCAACATCTTATACTTGGAATCCGGGTGGATTAACTACAATTGCAATCGCTGTATCTCCTACTACAACCACAACTTACACTATTGTTGGAAGCAACGGAACCTGTACTAATTCTGCCACCTCTTTATTATCTGTTGTTCCTATTCCAACAGTTTCAGCTTCTAGTTCAACTACAGATATTTGTAGCGGAAGTGCTGTAACACTAACAGGTTCAGGAGCTACCGGTTATACTTGGAATCCGGGTGGTTTAATTGGCTCGCCAGTAAGCGATTCTCCATTAGTTACAACAACATACACTGTTATTGGATCAACATCAACTTGTACCAATAGTGCTGTAGTTTCTGTTACAGTAAATAACGGACCGGTAATGAGTTCTATGGTTACTCCAACAAACGTTTGTGCCGGAAATATTGCAACATTAAGTTCAAGTGGCGCTTTAAGTTATACTTGGAACCCGGGTGCCTTATTAGGCGGAACGGTAGTAGTGACTCCAGCTTCAACAACACTTTACTCGGTTACTGGTGGTAATATTTTTGGATGTACAACAACTCAAACTGTAAATTTAAATGTTACCCCTAATCCAACGGTTATAGCAAGTGCATCTTCTGCTTCGATTTGTATTGGAAGTAACGCTACCTTAACTGCAAGTGGTGCTACAAGTTATACTTGGAATCCGGGTGCATTTTCGGGTAGTAGCTTTATAGTTTCACCGGCAATTAATACAACATATACCTTGGATGGATCAACTGCAGGTTGCCCTGGTCAAACAACTATAGCTATTAGTGTTGTACCCATTCCTACGGTTACAGCTGTTACTTCGGCAACAGCAATTTGTAACGGAAGTTCGGCAACCTTAACAGCAAGCGGCGCAACAAGTTATACTTGGAATCCGGGTGCTTTAATAGGAAGTATAGTTTCAGTATCTCCATCTTCAACCACAAATTATACTGTTACAGGCAATAACGGTAGCTGTGCATCTACTGCAACAGTTGATGTAATAGTTAACCCAACACCAACGTTAACAGCGGTTGCTAATCCAACCAGTGTTTGTACTAGTGGAAATGTTACCTTGACAGCTACGGGGGCAAATTCTTATACTTGGAATCCCGGGGCTTTAACTGGAAGTAATGTAGTGGTTCCTATATCTATAACAACTACGTATACATTAATAGGAAGCTCTTCAAGCTGCACAAATACGGCATTTGTAACTGTTACCATAAATACAGTCCCTCTTCTTACGGCGGCATCATCACCAACAGCTTTATGTGTAGGTGGTTCAGCAACATTATCATCTACAGGTGCAATATCTTACACATGGAATCCAGGAGCATTAATTGGAAGTAGTGTTGTTGTAACGCCTGTAGTAAATACTATTTATACAGTTACGGGTGTTAATGGCTCATGTTCAAATACAAAAACTCTTTCTTTAATAGTACATACTAATCCTACTGTAACAGCTTTAGCTTCACCAACCATTATTTGTGCTGGAAGTACAGCAACACTTATAGCAGGTGGTGCACCCGCACCAACATTTACTTGGATTCCAGGTGCTATTTTAGGTGGTACAGTAATTGTAAACCCCTTATCTACTACCCTTTACACTGTAACCGGAAAAAATGCGTTTGGGTGTACTTCTTCACAAACAGTAAATTTGGTTGTGGCGCCATTTCCAACAGTTACAGCTGTTGCTAATCCTACAGCAATTTGTGTTGGCAACTCAAGTACTTTAACGGCAAGTGGTGCCATAACCTATTTGTGGAATCCTGGTGCTTTAACAGGAAGCAATGTTGTAGTTACACCAATAGTAAATACTACGTATACAATTACTGGTACTACAGGCATATGTATCAGTACGCAAACTGTGGATGTAACTGTAAACCCAATACCAACAATAACGGTTGTCGCAACGCCTTCAGTTATTTGTAACGGAGGTTCAGCCACATTAACTGCACTTGGAGCTACAAATTACACTTGGAATCCGGGAGCGTTAACCGGCAGTAACGTAATAGTTTCGCCTGCTTCAACAACAAATTATACGGTTATTGGCACAAATATTTTTGGTTGTTCGAGTACAGCAACAGTTATTATAATTGTAAATCCAACCCCAACATTAACAGCGTTAGCTTCACCTACTAATATTTGCGCAGGAAATTCGGCAACATTAAGTTCTAGTGGTGCAGCAAGTTACACTTGGAATCCTGGAGCTTTAAGCGGAGGAACAGTAACGGTTACTCCTGCCACAACTACTTTATATACGTTAATAGGAGCTTCAGCAATAGGCTGTACATCATCTCAAACAGTAAACTTAATTGTAACGCCTATACCTACTGTAAGTCCTGTAGCTACACCTACAGCGATTTGTTTAACTAACGCCTCCACATTAACTGCAACGGGTGCCACGAGTTATACATGGAATCCCGGCGCATTAACTGGAAGTAACGTAGTTGTAACACCTATAATTAATACAACTTATACAATAATTGGCGCAAATGGAATTTGTACCAACTCACAAACCGTTAGTGTTATTGTAAATCCTAATCCAACTATAACAGCAATTTCGTCACCAACAACTATTTGTGCAGGAAGTACAGCTACTTTAAATTCAAGTGGTGCAATAACTTATACTTGGAATCCGGGAGCGTTAATTGGAGGAACAGTATTTGTAACGCCTATTTCAACTACAATGTACACAGTTACGGGGAGTTCTGCTGCTGGCTGTTCATCTACCCGAACTGTAAATTTAATTGTTACGCCAAACCCTACGGTAAATCCAATTGCAACACCAACAACTGTCTGTTTGGGCAATTCAAGTACATTAACAGCTACCGGAGCTACAAGCTATACTTGGAATCCAGGTGCTTTTACAGGAAGTAACGTGGTTGTAATGCCATTAATTAATACTACTTATACCATTGTTGGTGCTAATGGAATTTGCACCAACTCACAAACTGTTAGTGTGGTTGTAAATACTGTTTCTCCTATAATTGCAGGAGCATTACCTAACCCAATTTGTGCGGGACAAACAGCAAGTTTGGCTGCTACGGGAGCTTTAACCTATACTTGGAATCCTGGCGCTTTATCCGGAAGTTTAGTATTCGTTACACCAGCTATTACTACAAATTATACTGTAACAGGAACGAATTTATTTGGTTGCACGGCAAATACGGTTGTTACTGTTACCGTAAATCCTTTGCCAACATTAACTATTACGAGTACATCAACAGTTATTTGTAGTGGTTCTTCTGCTACTTTAACAGGAAGTGGTGCAGCTTCATATACTTGGAATCCGGGAGCTTTGGTGGGAGCGAATATTACAGTAAATCCCGTAACAACTACTAATTATACATTAATTGGCAGCAGTGCTTCGGGTTGTACTAATACGGCGACATTTAATTTAAGTGTTACGCCAACGCCTACAATTGTTGCAAGCGCATCTAGTTTATCTATTTGTGTTGGAAGTACTTCAACACTTTCTGCAACAGGGGCTACAAGCTATACTTGGAATCCCGGTTCAATAACCGGAAGTAGCACAGTTGTATCGCCAATAACAACAACAATTTATACAGTGGTTGGCGCAAATGGCATTTGTACAAATTCTCAAACCGTTAGTGTGATTGTAAATACTGTTTCTCCTATAATTGCGGGGGCATTGCCTAACCCAATTTGTGCGGGACAAACAGCAAGTTTGGTTGCTACGGGAGCTTTAACCTATATTTGGAATCCGGGTGCTTTAACCGGCAGCTTAGTAATAGTTACACCTGTAATTACTACAAATTATACTGTAACAGGCACTAATTTATTTGGATGTACAGCTAATACGGTTGTTACTGTTACCGTAAATCCTTTGCCAACACTAACTATTACAAGTACATCAACAGTTATTTGTAGTGGTTCTTCAGCTACTTTAACAGGAAGTGGAGCAGCATCTTATACTTGGAATCCAGGGGCTTTGGCGGGAGGTACTGTTACAGTAAATCCTGTAACAACAACTAATTATACATTAACGGGAAGCAGTGTTTTGGGATGTACCAATACTGCAACGTTTAATTTAAATGTAACACCAACGCCAACTGTTACAGTTGGTGGCTTAAATGTCATTATCTGTGCAGGAAACTCTTCTACTTTGTTTGCAAACGGCGCATCAAGTTATACGTGGAATCCAGGTGCTTTAACCGGAAGCAATATCGTTGTGTCTCCAACTCTATCTACAACTTATACAGTAAATGGTTCAAATGGGGGTTGTTCAAATTTCAATACAATTAGCGTTCTTGTTAACCTTTCCCCTACGGTTACTATAAGCTCTACAGGCTCTATAATTTGTAGTGGCACTCAATTAACGTTAACGGCAAATGGTGCTAATACTTATACTTGGTTACCGCCAATAGCAGCAATTTCTCAAACTATAATTGATAATCCGTTAAGTAATACATCCTACACTGTTAATGGTACAGCGATAAACGGCTGTACAAATCAAGCTATATATAGTGTAACAGTAAATACCACACCAACAGTTACGGCAATTTCGTCGCCAACAAGTTTGTGTATTGGTAATTCCGCTACCTTAACGGCAAATGGCGCAACAACTTATACTTGGTTACCAAGCGGTGCTACAACATCGGCAACGGTAGTTAGTCCTACTATAACTTCAACATATACCGTTACTGGAAGTAATAGTGGTTGTACAAATACAAAAACAATTACTTTAGTTGTAAATCCTAATCCAACAGTTACGGCTAATACTTCGTCATTAATAATTTGTAGTGGCAATAATGTTACTTTAACAGCAAGTGGAGCAAATACTTATTCTTGGAATCCGATTGGGTTAACAGGAGCAAGTATTACAAATGCACCAACATCCAACACAACTTATAGTGTTGTTGGAATTTCTGTAAATGGCTGTACTAACCAAGCAATAGTTACTATTTCTGTAAACTCTAGTCCTACAGTAGTTGCTATTCCTTCTTCTACAAGTGTTTGTTTAGGAAACACAGCAACCTTATCTGCAAGTGGAGCTTTAAGTTATACTTGGAGCCCAGGTTCTGTATTAGGAGGCACAATTACTGTAACACCTACAATAACTACTAACTATACTGTAGTTGGAGCAGATGCAATTGGCTGTAGCAATACACAAACTTTATCATTAGTTGTGTTGCCAAATCCTACTGTTACGGCTGCAAGTTCGTCAACAGCTATTTGTATAGGAAGTTCTGCCACATTATCTGCAAGTGGAGCATTAACTTATACTTGGGAGCCTGGCACGATAACGGGCTCTACAACTGTAATTTCGCCAATAGCAACTACAGTTTATACATTAACAGGAAGTAATGGCTTGTGTGGAACGTCAATTACCACTATTAACATTGTTGTAAATACACCACCTACGGCCACAGCGGCAACAAGTGGAACAATAACGTGTACAACTCCTTCGGTAAATTTATTAGGAAGCGCAACGCCTACAACCGTTAGTTATTTATGGAATGGCCCAAGTTCGTTTACCTCTGCTGTTCAAAACCCTTCAAACATAGCAATATCAGGTGGTTACACATTAGCAGTTACAGACTTAGCAACAGGATGTACATCTTCAGCAACAACAGCTATAGTTACAGATACCAATGTTCCAACGGTTTCGGTTACAGTTAGCGGTACTATTACGTGTATTAATACTTCGGTTACTTTAACTGCTTTAACATCTGCTACCAATGCAGGATATGTTTGGACAGGATCTTCAGCCTTTACTAATACTAATTCTGCAATTACAGTTTCGGTAGGCGGAAACTATAGTTTAACAATAACCGATTTAACTGCAAATTGCCCCGCAAGTACCATTATTACAGTGTTTACAAATACTACTGTGCCCATTACTGCGACAATCATACCCGCTACTTGCTCGGGAACAGCGACAAACAATAATGCAACTATAATTACAAGCGGTTTTGTATTAGGCGATAAATTTGATTTTGTAATTGGCTCTATTTATACCGGAACAGTAACCTATGTTACCGCAACTAATATTGCTGTGTCGGGTATAATTGCAAATACAATTCCTAATCCATTTGTAATTACGGCTTACACAATTCGTTTCTTTGGAGCTAATGGCTGTACAAAAGATACAACGTTAATTTTAACGCCAACATCGTGTTTAACAAATACAGTGTTTGGCATTGCCAAGGCAGTAAGCGCTGCTAGTTTACAAACTAACGGAACTTATAACGTTACTTATAAAATAGTTGCAAAAAACAATGGGGCAGTGCCTTTAAATAACGTTGTGTTAATCGAAAACTTAACTAATACCTTCCCATTACCAACAACGTTTAGCATAATAAGTACACCAACAATTATTACAGCAGGAAGTAGTTTAACATTAGACGCAACATTTGATGGCACGCTTCAAACAACATTAACTAATACTTTAAGTGTGTTAAATGCAAATAGTGCCGATACCATTTTATTCTCATTAAATATTAATCCAAATGGAAAATTTGGTCCGTTTAAAAATAGTGTGTTAGGTTTTGTACAACCCATTGCAGGTGTTGTATTAACAGATTCTTCAAACGTTGGCAATAATCCAGATCCAGACGGCGATGGAAATCCAACAAACAATAATATTCCTACGCCATTAAATTTAACACCAAATTTATTTTTTGGAATTACTAAGGTTGGCACTATAAGTGATAAATTAGCGGATAATACCTACGATATTTCATACACTGTAACGGTTCACAACTTGGGGAATGATACTTTAAGAAACATTGTTTTAAAGGATAGTTTATTTAATAACACTATTAAACAACCCGCTACTTACACTTTAAAATCAGGTCCTGTTCCAACAGGAAGCTTAGTTGCTAATACTAGCTTTAATGGCAACTCAGATATTAATTTAACTATACCGTCGCAAAGTAAATTACCGCCGGGCTTTGTAAATAGTATTTCGTTTACTATTAATGTTAATCCGGATACTATTACGGTTATTAGTAATTCTGCCTTTGGTAGTGCGTTAAGTACAGCTAGTGTTTTGGTCTCAGATATATCTAACAACGGTACAAACCCAGACGTAAATGCAAATGGTGTTTGGAATGAAGCTTCAGATAATATAGCTACTGTATTAACTATTGCTAATAATACATTATTTGTACCTCAAGGTTTCTCGCCTGATGGTGATTTAAAAAATGACTTGTGGGTAATTAAAGGATTGCCAGTTGGTATAGAAAATACAGTTACAGTATTTAATCGTTGGGGCAATAAAGTATATCAAAAAACAAATTATGATAATTCGTGGAATGGTATGCCAAATGTAACTGGCACTTTGGGTAACGAAAAATTACCACAAGGCACTTACTATTATATTATTGAATTTAAAGGCAATGAAAATAAACCACTTAACGGATTTGTAATATTACAGTATTAATAAATTTTTGTAACGAAATTAGATATGAAAAAATTAAATTATAAATTAAAAACAGCAGTATTAATTGTTTTGTTTTTATCGTTTGTAAACGCTGGCAAAGCGCAATACGACGCTATGTTTACGCAGTATATGTTTAACGAAATGTTTATTAATCCCGCATACGCTGGTAGTAAAGAAGCAATGAGTGTTACAGCTCTTCACCGCCAGCAATGGATTAATTTTCCGGGCAGACCCGTTACCACATCATTTTCACTTCATGGGCCTTTAATGCAAAATAAAATGGGATTAGGTTTAAGCGTTTTAAACGAAAAAATTGGTGTGTTAAATCGTAATTTAGCATATATAAGTTACGCGTATCGTTTAAAGTTAGATAAAAACAGTACGCTTGCTTTTGGTTTAATGGCAGGAATTCACAATCAAATAAATAAATTTTCAGAATTAAAAACCAATAACGATGGTACAGTTGACAATCAATTTTCGGCAAACAGCCCAAGTTTAATTGCGCCAAATTTTGGAAGTGGAATTTATTATACCAATAAAACATTTTATGCGGGAGTATCAGTACCACGAATGATTGACGACCATTTTAGATTCAGCACAGGTGGTGTTGCAGAACAAACGTTGAATTTTAGCCCTAATAAATACCATTATTATTTAGCTTTAGGAAATTTGTTTACACTAACTGGCGATTTAAAATTAAAAGCGCAAGCAATGGTAAAAGCGGTTCAAAACGCACCTTTACAGTACGATATAAATGCCAATTTTTTAATTAAAGATTTTATTTGGGCGGGTTTGGGTTACAGAAGTAACTCTTCGGCATCTGCAATTGTTGGGATTCAAATTAATCCTCAATTTTTAGTGTGTTACAGTTACGATTATGGTTTAAATTCTATTCAAAAATATTCACAGGGTTCGCACGAAATTATGTTAAATTATTTGTTTAGTTACAAAGGTAAAAAAGTGGTTACACCGCGTTATTTTTAATTTAATTTTTTCTTAAAAAATATATGACGACCAAAAATATAATTTCTGTTTTAATAAGTGCTTGTTTTTTTAATGTAGTTGTAGCGCAAAGCACAGCTCTAAAAAAAGCAAATAAATATTACGGTGTGCAAGAGTATGCTATGGCTATTCCATTATACGAAAAAGTGTATAAAAAAGACAGTAGCAATAAATTAATTTTATCTAATCTTGGCGATTGTTACCGGTTAACCAATAACGCAAATGGACAAATTAAATGTTACGGAAACCTTATAAAATTTGGTAAGGCTGAGCAAGTACATAAATGGTATTATGCTCAAGCCTTAATGAATAGTGGTAAAACTGACGATGCTAAAAAATATTTTCAAGAATACACAGCCGACCCTCGCGGAAAAAACATGGCTAATTACTCGGAAAAATATAAATCGTATTATAAAAATGCTGATGCTTATAAAGTTGAATTAGCAAAATTTAATTCTACTCAAAACGATTTTTGTGCCGTAAACTTTAATAACACAATTGTATTTGCAAGTAATAGAAATAAAACAGCTTGGATAAATAAAAAACACGGTTGGACAAACGAGAGCTACTTAAATTTATACACTACCGAAAAAGGCGACAATGGGAAAGAACTAAAGCCAAAAGTATTTATGGGCGATTTAGATTCTAAATACAACGATGGTCCTATAAGTTTTCCTAAAGACTATAAAACAGTATTTTTTACACGTAACAACGCCAACTCTAAAGAAATTAGTAAAGAAGGCACCTATAAATTAAAAATTTTAAGTGCTACTTTAAATCAAAATGGTTTTGATAGAGTTATGGTTTTACCGTTTAATAACAACAATTACAATTGCGCTCACCCTTGCATTAGTTCCGATGGCAACACCCTTTACTTCTCGTCAGATATGGAAGGCGGACAAGGCGGCATGGATATTTATGTTGTTAAAAAAGATGCATCAGGTGCCTGGGGCAAGCCGGTTAATTTAGGCGATAAAGTAAATACCGCTAGCGCTGAAGTTTTTCCATTTATGGCAGGTAATGGACTATTATATTTTAGTAGTAATGGGCACGATGGAATGGGTGGTTTAGATATTTATGAAACAAAAATTAAAGACGATAAAGCCGGGCGCGTTTACAATATGGGCGAACCTGTTAATAGTAAAAACGACGATTTTGGTGTATTTTTAGGTGAAGATAATAAGACCGGGTACTTAAGTAGTAATCGCAAAAGTGGCGGTATGGATGATGATATTTATACTTTTCAAATTTTGCGTGAAGTAAAGCGTGGAAAAGAAATTATAATAATTACTAAGGATAAAGATAGTGGTGAAATATTGCCGAATACCAAAATAAAAGTAAATAACGAAGATTTAACTACTAACGAAAAAGCCGAGTTACAAACCGTTATAGAAGAAGATTTGAATTATAATTTAATTGTAGAAAAAGACGATTACTTTAAATTAGAAGACAGTGTATCAACAAAAACAGATGCCGCAGATACGTTTACCAAAATATTAATTTTAGAAAAAGATCCTAAACTGGCCTTAGTAGCTTTAATTACCGACGTAAAAACCAATTTACCTATTGAAGGTGTAAAAATGACCTTAAAAGAATTGCCAAGCAATGCTATTTTTGATACAGTAATTACACCCGTTGCCGGCGATTATCGTAAAGCCTTAAAAGGAAAAAAAATTGGTGATAAAATTAGTTACCAAATTACTTTAACCAAAAAAGGTTATTTAGAAAAATCGGTAACGTTTATTTACGATATTAAAAAACCGGGAGATATTAATATTAATGAGAGTCTTGATTTAAAAATAGGAAAGGTGCTTGTTGGTACCGACTTAGCAAAATTAATAGAAATTAAACCTATTTATTTCGACTTAGGAAAATCAATAGTACGAAAAGATGCCGCCATTGAATTAGACAAAGTTGTGAAAGTAATGAAAGAATATCCGGGTATGTACATTGAATTAGGCGCTCATACCGATTGTAGAGGTGCCGCACCAGCCAACGCAAAACTATCAGGTGCTCGTGCAAAATCAAGTGCAGGTTATATTATTAAAAATGGTATTGCTAAAGATAGAATTTCGGGCAAAGGTTACGGTGAAAGTAAATTACTAAACGGTTGTATATGTGAAGGTAAAATTAAACCAACTTGTAGCGAAGACGAACACTCTAAAAATCGCCGAACGGAGTTTATTATTACGAAGATGAAGTAAGGTTGCTTTTTATTTAAAATACTGATAATTTAAAAAACTCCATAATCAATTGTTTTAATTTCTATTTTTTCTTTATTTATAGTTAGTTCTAATATTAAGTTGGCATTTGAATAAGGTTGCCAAAAATATAGTATGTAAACATTTTTATTTAAGCTCACCTTATACAGTAAAATTATGTTAACATTTATTTTGTCGGTTTTGGTCTTTTTATGTATTATATAATTTAAAACGTTCTCTATTTTTATATTTCTATTAAAAATATTTCGTATAGAACAATTTTTAAAATATTTATTTGTATCAATTATTGTTAGGTTCTCATTTTTGTGTTTGTAGAGGTAAAAATACTCTTGGAAAATTTTAGTTTCTATTGATTTTGTTAACAAAATGCAGTCATAGGGTTTAACCCAGATTACGCAATAGAGAATTCGAAAGGATAATCAAATTCCTTTGAATAGTTCCATAAGCCGCTAAACCATTGCCTTCGTTTTTTACTTA
>JAYVGH010000034.1:0-27722 GCA_043772435.1 Bacteroidota bacterium | reverse complement strand
ACTTTTATTAAAAATGCTTTATATAAATTTAAAATAACCCTGCTAAATATATTTTATCCGAAAATATTTGTTGGACTTATTGAGTGAACCCTAATTATTTATCATATATATCTTTTCTATGCCCCACTTTTTGAATGTCTATAATTTCTATTCCATCATCAATCGAATATATAACTCGATAATTTCCAATTCTTATTCGCCAAAAATCCAGCTTATTTCCTTTTAATTTTTTACATCCTTCAGGCCTTGGATTTTCAGAAAGTTGAAAAATAGCTTTTGTAATTAAAACCGCTATTTTATTCGGCAGCTCATCTAATTCTTTAGCTGCCGTTTTTTTAATAGTTATTTTATACATTATAATTTACCCTTCTTTTTTAATTGGGTGACTACTTTTTCAAAAGGTAGGCTTTTTTCTTCCTGCCTGACTTCGGCAATAATAACGTCTAAAATATCTTCTATTTCCTGCTCGTGATTTTTAAATAAACTGTAATCAATAACAATAGCCTTTTTTTTATTGCTTCCGTCTGTTATATAACTAATACCTTTCATAAATTTTTATTTAAACAAATTTACTAAAAAACAAAATCATTTCAAATTGATAAATCAACCCTCATCCAACTTCTGAAAAACCGAATTATTACTTTTAAACTCCGGCACTAATTCTTTCATGCGTTGCACAATCACCTCGTTGTTCTGTGTGTTAAATGAAACTATGAGTTCGTCGATTATATGTTTTACATCGTTGTAGTTATATTCGCGCACCTTGCCAATTAAAATTTGTGCGTGGTGGGTTGGCAAAGCATTTTCGCTGTCGGCCAATAATTCTTCGAATAATTTTTCGCCGGGGCGCAAGCCGGTAAATACAATGTTAATGTCCTTACCTTCTTTTAATCCACTCAATAAAATCATTTTACGCGCTAGGTCAACAATTTTAACCGAGTCGCCCATGTTAAATAAAAATATTTCTCCGCCTTTACCCATGCTAGCTGCCTCTATTACCAATTGGCTGGCTTCGGGTATGGTCATAAAATAACGGGTAATATCAGGGTGTGTAATTGTTATTGGTCCGCCGGTTTCAATTTGTTTTTTAAAACGAGGGATAACCGAACCGTTACTTCCTAACACATTTCCAAAACGGGTGGTAATAAATTTTGTTGGCGATTGTTTGCCTAAGCTTTGAATGTAAATTTCGGCAATGCGTTTGCTGGCTCCCATAACGTTTGTAGGATTTACCGCCTTATCGGTACTCACAAACACAAAACGTTCCACATTAAATTCGTTTGCTAAATCGGCAGTATTTTTTGTTCCTAAAATATTTGTAAGGATAGATTCCGAAGGATTATTTTCCATCATGGGCACATGCTTATATGCCGCCGCGTGAAACACAATTTGTGGTTTAAAGGTATTAAACACATTTTTCATGCGCTCGGTATTGCGCACATCTGCCATTACTACCTCAAAAGCTACTTCTTTGTACTTATCACTAAACTCTAATTCCAATTCATGCAAAGGGCTTTCAGCTTGGTCTAACAAAAATATTTTTTTTGGTAAAAACTTTACACATTGTCTTGCCAACTCACTACCAATACTACCCGCAGCACCGGTAATTAAAATATTTTTATTTCGTAATTGGGCGTTAATAGCGTCATTGTCTAATATAATAGCATCACGTTGCAACAAATCTTCAATGTTAATGCTTTTAATTTGGTTAAAACTTAACTCGCCGTTTATCCATTTAGCAACAGGCGGTACATTTAAAATACGCACATTTTTTGCCAAACAAATGTCTGCAATTTCGTTTCGTTTAGCCGGAGAAATAGTTTGTATGGAAATGATTACGAACTCAATTTCGTTATCATTTATTAAGTGTTCTAATTTTGATAAAGGGTAAATAAAAATACCTTCTAAACTTCTGTCCCATTTTTTTTCGTCATCGTCTACAAACCCAACAACCTTGTATTTAATGGCAGCGTCTCTGTCAAGCGTTCGCTTAGTTATAATTCCAGCTTCTCCAGCACCGTAAATTATAACGTTCATTTTTTCCTTAGTAGGATTTTTACTTTCAAAATAAATGGCTTTAACTGCCAGGCGTGTACTAATCATTACAAATAAAGTTACCAACGCATCAATAATGATTACCGAATTAGGTATAAAATAATAATGCAATACAAATTTTAATCCTATAACATTTAGTAAAAAAATAAAACAACTGCCAATAAGTACAATTACAAAAATACGAACCGTATCGCGTGAGCTGGTATACCGCACTACCCCTTTATATGTTTTTGAAATAAAAAACGAAATAAAGCGGACAGATAAAACAACTAAAAAGTCGTACGGTAAATTTTTAGCGTCGGCATAAGGAATGGCATCAAAATTAAAACGTAATAAAAAAGCAAGCGTTAACGCGAAGGCACAAATAATAGTGTCAATAAATAAAATTGACCAACGAGGAAGGTTGTACGTCCAGAATAATTTAAACAGCCTGTACATAAATAGTAAAAATACTTATTTTTTTTGAGGTTGGTTAGTAGTTGTGTAAGTAGGTGTTGGTTTAGTGGCCTCTATAGGTGGCATTAATTTTATTTGCGGTTTAAAAGGCTTATCCTTAACGGTAATTTCGCAGGCGGTACAAATTTCTTTCCATTTTAATTCCATTTTGCAATCGGTAGGCTGAATGTAAATTTTTTTTATGGTACTGTCGGGCATTGTAAACTGCATATCTGTAGCCATTGTTTTTGGCCCGTCGAAGGCAAAAGGTTCTTTAAAATATTCTTCTAAATGTATATCTTTAATATGTACTTTTTTTTCAAACACTTCGGTATACAATTCAAAAATAGCGCGCGATATTTTAATGTAAATTAAGTTTTTAGCGTTATCGTAAGTAATTTTTACGTCGCCAAGCACTTCTGTTTTATAAGCAAAGGGTCCGCAGGTAACAAATGCGTCGCAGGTAAAATTACTACTATCAGGCCGAATGTTTATTTTAGGATTTTTTATTGTCCAATGGTATTTACCTTTAATAAACATAACCTCATAATCGTTAGTACCATTAATGTCGCCAATGCCGGCAATCACTTTGTTTACGGCCTCTTCGTGCAACGATACTGCAAAATCATTAATATCGGGGGTTTTAAGTGTTTTTGTTTGGGCACTAACACCTACAAAAAATACAAAACAAATAATAAATGAATAAATTTTCTGAAACATTTTTGAGAAATAAATGTTTAAATTTAAGAAACTTAAAAACATATAACAATGGCAAGAGCAAGTTACTTATTAAGTAATGCTATTAGAAAAGCAGCTTTAAATTTACAAAACAATAAGCCGTATGAATGGGGTCATATGGGTAGTTGCAATTGTGGGCACTTAGCACAAACTTTATTAAATATTAATAAGGCTGATATACATAAATACGCTATGGAAAAAAATGGCGATTGGAATGAGCAATTAAACGATTACTGTTCTACTAGCGGCTTGTTAATGGATAAACTCATTTGGGGTTTATTACAAACGGGATTGGAATTGGAAGATATAATGGATTTGGAATATTTAAAAAATCCGATAATTGTTGAAAAAATAGACTCTAAATTTAAACCCCTAGTTAATAACAATAGAGAACATGTTATTGCTTATTTAAATACTTGGGCTGAAATGATGGAGGAGGAACTTATTAATACAATTGATTTGAATTTTAACAGCAAAAAATTAATTAGCTTTCAGAGCTAAGGTTTGTCAATACTTTTAGCCGTTGTGAAGTTTATTTTAACAGTTTTTTTGTTTTAATTTAAAGATTTTAATAAACTGTATCTTTACCTAAAATTTGCGTTATATACTAAAATGCCTAAACTGTTTTGTTTATACTTTTTTATTTTTTCGCAACTGTTTGGGGCGGCTCAATCAGCCGATTCGTCTTATAACTCTATTAAACAAGTAGAGAACGAGTTAAAAAAATTACAAAAAAAAGTTTTTTTTAGCAAAAAAGAAAGCGATAGAATAGCTGCCAACAAACAATTTATTGTTACATGGGATAAAATTATTAGTAATAGTGCGAGTTTAAATTATTCTTTTGATAGTTTAACAGAGGTATCTATTCTTACACCAAAAGATAAAAAATTTAAATTAATTACCTGGGATTTCCCAAAAGATGATGGCACACATGCCTACTTTGGGTATTTATTAGTAAATAATACAAAAAAAATAAAAAAAGGTTGGTTTAGATATGAAACTATAAACGAATACGAATATTTTAGATTAATTGACAATTCAACTTTAATTAAAAACCCTGAAACCTATATTGGTACGCCTGAAAAATGGTTTGGCATGCTTTATCTATCAGTAATTGAATGTGATGGCTTTTACACTTTAATTGGTTACGACCCTAACGATAAATTAACGCGTAAAAAATTTATTGATGTGTTGTATTTTAAAGCAGATGGCACACCTGTTTTTGGTAAAGATGTATTTAAATTTGCACGTAAAAATCCAAAACGCTTGCAGTTTGAATACAGCAGCCAGGTTAGCATGAGCGTAAAATATAATGATAAACAAAATCAAATTATATACAGCCATTTGGCACCAAACCGTGAGGGAGATTTGTTGGAGGGACAATACCAGTTTTACGGTCCCGATGGTAGTTTTGATGCCCTTGAATTAAAAAAAGATAAATGGGTAACTGTTGAAGATGTGGATGCGCGTAACGATAAAACTAAAAATGACAACAAGGAAAAGCCGGACTCTAAAAAACACACTAAATTAATGCCTGGTTCTAAACCAAAATAATTTGAAAATGAGTTAGTTACAATTATTTGATAATTATTCTCAATCAAAACACCTAAATTTACGTTTTAAAACTATGAGGTTTTTATTCATCCTTTTATTAATAGCACAAATAGGTTCTGCTCAAATTGATTCGGCTATAGCAATTCCAATTGTAGGTATTCATTTTAGCGGGCAGTTACCGGCGTTTGATATGGCTAAACGTTTTGGGCCTAATTTAAGTGCAGGTGGTATGTTTATGTATAAAACAAAACGCAATTGGCTGTTTGGTTTTGAAAGCAGTTATATGTTTGGAAAAACGGTAAAAGAAGATGTTTTACAGCAATTAAAAGTAGATGTGGGAAATAACCAATTTGCGGTAATTGATAACGAAGGTTTTCCTGCTGATATTAGAGTAACCGAACGAGGTTTAAGCGGAACTATTTTTGCGGGTAGAGTTTTTAAATTTTTGTCAAATAATCCAAATTCGGGTTTAATGGTAAATGTGGGCATTGGTTATTTACAGCATAAAATAAATTTATACGATTCGCAACAAAAAAACGCCTCAATTAATGGTACCTTAAGATATGGGTATGATAGATTAACTAACGGTATGGCAGTTACCCAATTTGTTGGTTATTTATTTTTAAGCGAAAACCGTTTATTAAACTTTTATTTTGGGGTTGAAGCTACACAAGCATTTACTAAAAGCGTACGTAAATTTAATTACGATACCGGTTTACCCGATACAAAACAACGTTTAGACGGCTTATTTGGATTGAGGTTTGGTTGGATACTTCCACTTTATAAAAAGAAACCCAACGAATTTTACTACAATTAATTGCTCTTAATTTATGCCCTTATACAATTTTTTAATTTTATTATATGGTTTCGTAGTTAAAATTGTGGCTTTACGAAAAACAAAAGCAAAACAGTGGGTTAATGGGCGTAAAAACTGGCAAACACATTTAACACAAAAAATAAATAAATTACAATCCAATAATCTAATTTGGATACATTGCGCATCGTATGGCGAATTTGAGCAGGGCAGAACTTTAATTGAAAGTATTAAAAAAAATCATTTATCTTACAAACTGGTACTTACCTTTTTTTCGCCAAGTGGTTACGAGGCTTTTAAAAATTGGCAGGGAGCGGATATTATTTGTTATTTGCCTTTAGATACTAAAACCAATGTCAGTCAATTTTTAGAAATTGTAAAACCACAGCATGCTATATTTATTAAGTACGAGTTTTGGTTAAATTTTTTAAAAGCATTAAAACAAAAAAATATTCCTACCTATTTGGTATCGGCTGTATTTAAACCCCACCATCTTTTTTTTAGATGGTATGGGGCTATCTTCCGTAAATCGCTACAAACATTTACTACTTTGTTTGTACAGGATGCTAATTCGGCGCAATTATTAGAAAGCATTAATATAAAAAATTACCAAATAAGCGGCGATACGCGTTTTGACAGGGTAATTGAAATAAAAGAAAATTTTACGGAAAATGAATTAATTAAAAATTTTAAAGGCACTAATAAACTAATTATTGCCGGAAGTACTTATTCAAAAGATGAAGATTTACTTTTGGAAGCCTATATAAAATTAAATAATAAAAATATTAAATTAATTATAGTGCCACATGAAGTTAATGAAAAAACTATTAATGAAGTTGTATTAAAAGTATCAAATTATAATTTGAGTTATGATTTGTACACAAATACACAAATAAATAATGCAAACTCTGTTTTAATTATTAATACAACAGGTATTCTTTCAAAAATTTATTATTATGCTAATTGTGTATACATAGGTGGTGGATTTAATAATGGATTGCATAATACTATTGAACCCGCTGTGTTTGGCAAACCTATTACATTTTATGGTGATGATTACCTTAAGTATAACGAAGCTAAAGATTTAGTTGAATTGGAAGTGGCTAAAGCAGTAAATAGTTCTGATGAGCTTATGGAAGCGTTTAAATTTTTTATGTCTGAGGATTTTAAATGTAAAGAAGCTGAAGAAAATTTAAATAGGTATTTTTTAAAAAATTCAAAGTCAACAAACAATATTTTAAAATCAATAAAATTTTAAAAAATAGATTATTAAATTCTTTACATTTATATATTAAATTGCGAAAACTATGAATGAACTTGAAAAAACTATGCTCTTAAAACCAAGGTACGAAGAATTATTAGGAAAAGAGCAGGCTTTGAATTTACTGCAACTTTTTTTAAAAATTGAATCCGGAAAATATAATAAAGTAGAAATTCATTTATTTCAATTAAAAGGCATAAAATATCCAATATATTTAAGGAGTATAAAGGCTGATATCCAATCGTTTGTAAATACATTTATTGATCCATACTTAGATAAAAAAACCTATTTGCCAGATGCAAAAGTGGTAATTGATGCCGGCGCTAATATTGGTTATACAGCAATTTTATTCGCTAATTGGTGGCCTAATTGCTCAATCATAAGCATTGAGCCTGATAAAGAAAATTATGCGTTAACTCTTAAAAACACAGCTAACTATCCAAATATTACAGTTTTAAATGCGGCACTTTGGAATAAATCAACAACGTTAAAAATTGAAGCAGGACAAGAAGACGGATTTGTTGTAAGAGAAATTAACGAAGATGAAAAAAATATTAAACCTGAAAATTATACTGAAGGAATATCAATAGAACATTTAATGGAAAAATATAATTTATCTCAAATAGATTTTTTAAAGATGAATATTGAGGGTAGCGAAAAAGAAGTTTTTAGCGAAAATTACCAACTTTGGTTATCCAATACTACAGCTATGCTTATTGAATTGCACGACGGAAAAAACCCTGGCTGTTCAAAAACTGTATTTAACGCGCTAAATAATTACAATTTTGCAATTGCCGAAACCGCCCCTTACGGTATACTATTTATTAAAGAAAATATTTACATACCTTGGTTTGCAAAATGGTACAATGAAGAAATTTACAAACCAAACATAAATAAAGATAGATTCCCCGAATTTTATTTAAACACAGGTAAATAGTTTATTTCGAATAATAAATAACTTATAAACCATAACTCTTTTTTTGTATTTTAGTAAAAACATAAAAACATGAAATATAAATTATTTTTATTCACCGTTGTTGCACTAATAAGTTATAATATCAAATGCCAATCCTTTATTGTAGGTCATAATAATTTGCCTTATGCTCTTTCTAACTGGAACGAAACCCACAGCAACGCTGTAACTTTAAATAATAAAAACTACAATTCATTTACAAGTTGGCAAAGTGGCTTTTCGGCATTTAATATTAAAAAAACCGATTTAAATGGCAATGTAGTAGTTTGGCGAAAGGAAGATAGCCTTGTATACAAAGCTGCGCCATGCAAATTAATTTTGGGCAACAATCTATTGTATTATATCTGTAAAAATCAATTAACGGTGTTGGATACCAACCTTAATATAAAATACATTAGTACGTATACTACCGCACTAGCTAATAACAACTGGTATTTTAACGACGGTTTAATAGCCGCTAATGGCGATTTAGTAGTTGTAGGTGCTTCGGCAGATTATATAGGAAGCATATACTCCAACATTAAAGCCTTAGTGGTAAGAATAAACGCTACTACCGGCGCCATTATATATAGTAAAACTTTTAACAACGTTACACAAAACATAGCTACAAGTGTGGTACAAAATACCGCTAATGCCAGTTTATTTATTTCGGGTAGAGTAGTTACGGCAGGCTTTTCAACATTTTTACTAAACATAACAAATGATAATTTGGGCACGCTTAACTCCTCAAAATATTTTATGCCCGGCAATAGCAATTCAAAAAATATTAATGTTAGAAAAATGATTATTCAAAATTCGAATTTGTATTTATTTAGTAGCGATTCTGCCTCAAAACTTGTAGTTACAAAAACAAATTTAAATTTAACCTCAACCTTTCAAACAAGTTATTTTACTAATTTTATTTACCAAGATGTAATTAAAATGAGTACTAATAACGGCTTTTATGTTACTGGATATGGCCCTCGCACTTACACCTCTGCACCACTAGCCATTATTAAATTAGATACTGTATTAAATAGTACAAAATCTGTATTATTTTCAAATGTTATAAATAAATACGATTCCTTATCTAATTTTAGTATAGATTATTACAATGGCCTAAATGGCGCTTACAGTAATTTTGGTTCAAACATTTTCGAAAAAAATGGCGATTTATATAATTTGTCTAACAAAAGCAACGTTAACTCCGCATTTGGTGCAGGTAATACAAATCAATATATAGTTAAAGAATCTACCGCACTATCAAGTACATGTTTAAACAATTTTAATTTAACAACCGTAAATTATGCCTACAACATATCGCCAACTAGTTTTGGCAGTAGTACCATTGCGGCAAACAATTATACCCAATCTACTGTAATCGCTAATATCATTCCAACAATTGCTGTAATTTGTGGCACGGTTACTACAACTAGTATTTCAAAACAGGATAATCCAAATGCACCAAAAATATATGCCAATCAAAAAACCATTTACTTTCAAAATGCCGAATTTTCGCGTAACAATTTTGAACTTTATAATTTAGCCGGGCAAAAAGTATATTCTACCGAATTAAACAAACATCAAAAACCAATAGAACTTAGTAAATTATCTGCCGGGGTTTATTTTTATAAACTCTATTACAATTCTGAGGTTTTTAGCAAAAAAATAGTGCTGGAATAGTGGTAATTTCTTCAAATTTTACATTTTGCCATTTCGTTTAAACCATTATCTTTGCAAGTCTTAAAAATAATTTAAAATGAGTAACCCAAAAAACGTTCAGCCTACCGATAATAAAAAAGAAAAAGAACACAGCAGTGTATTAGAAAGTATTCGTAAACGAACCGGTTTATTAGTTGGAATAGTTGGCTTAGCCCTTGTTATTTTTATATTACAAAGTTTATTAGGCTCAGGCGCTTCTATATTTGGTGGTAGCGAAATGAATACTATTGGCTACATAGACGGTAAAAAGATAGACCGTGAAGGTTTTACTACTAAATTAGAAAATCAATTAAATATACTGCGTCAGCAAAAACAAACCAACGATATTGATGATAATACACGTGGGCAAGTAATTGATTATGTATGGCAACAATATGTAAATGATTTAGTTATTAAACCTCAATACGATAAAGTTGGTATTACAGTGGGTGAAGATGAGGTGTACGACCAAGTAGTAGCAAATCCGGCACAATCAGTTATTCAACAATTATCCGATCAAAAAACCGGGCAAATTAATCCTCAATTTGCTCGCCCTGATGGTTCATTAGACTTAGTAAAATGGAAACAAGCCGTACAATCGTTACCGGCAGAGCAAGAATATGCTTTAAAAGGAATGGAAGACAACGTAAAACAAACACGTTTTGCTCAAAAATATGCCTCGTTAATTAAAAAAGGCTTATACACAACTACCGCCGAAGCTAAAGAATTGTATAAGGAACAAAACACTAAAGCCAGCATAAGTTTTGTTGTGAAACGTTTTGACGCGGTAAAAGACGAGGATATAAAATTAACAGATGCAGACATTCAAAAATATTATAACGACCATACTTACCAATTTGTAAACCCTGAAACTATTCGTAAAATAGAATATGTAGCATTTAATGTTACGCCAAGTGCCGAAGATTTAGCAAAAATTGAAAAAGAATCAAAAGAAGCTGCCGCTAATTTTAAAGGTAAAACAATGGGCGAAGATAGTTCTTACATTGCTCAAGAAAGCGAAAATGGAGCTATTACCATTCAAAATTTTACTAAAAAAACAATGATTGTTAGAGATTCTACTATTTTTACATCGCCGGTTGGTACTGTTTATGGTCCGTATAACGAAGGTGCTTACTTTAAAATATATAAGTTAGAAGCAATTAATTCATTAGCCGATAGCTGTCGTATTCGTCATATTTTATTAGGCACTACAAACCCGCAAACTCAACAACCTATTCGTAGTTTAGAGCAAGCCAAAAAGCAAGCCGATAGTTTAATCGTTTTATTAAAAGAGAAAAAAGTAACCTTTGATACTTTAGTAAAAACTATTAGCGATGATGGCGGAAGTAAAGAAAAAGGTGGAGATTATGGTTGGTTTGATGAAAACAAAGGTTTTGTAGAACCCTTTACAAATGCTGGTTTAATGGGTGTTGTAGGTAATATTACGGCTGTGCAAACCCAATTTGGTTATCATATTATTGAAGTGTTAGACGTTAGCAAAACACGCCATAACACTTACAAAGTGGCGCAAATATTTAAATTAATTGCACCAAGCGACGAAACTAACCAAAAAATATTTACCCAAGCTAACGAATTTGCAGGTAAAAATAATACTGCCGAATTATTTGACAAAGGAATTGAAGCACAAAAATTAATACCGCGTGTTGCTGATAACATTAAAGAAGGCGAACGCCAAATACCTGGCTTGGAAAATCCAAAAGAATTAGTAAAATGGGTGTATACAGCTAAAAAGGGTGAAGTTGCTGTATTTTCGTTTACCGATAAACATGTAGTTGCTAAATTAGCTGCTATTAAAAATAAAGGTACTTTACCTTTAGAAGATATAAAAGAGGAAGTAACTATAAAAGCTAAACAACAAAAAAAGGCGGAACAGTTTTTAACTGAGTTTAAAAATGCAGGTACAACTGTTGACCAACTATCTGCCAAATTAGGTTTAGAATTAAAAAGACAAGAAAGCTTAACCCTTAACAGCCATAATATTGAAGGCTTAGGGCACGATGATGTAATAATGGGGACAGTGGTAGGCACTAAACAAGGCGCTACAAGCAAAGCCCTAATTGGCGATAACGGCGTATTTGTAGTTGCAGTAAATAATAAATTAGAAGCACCTGCACCAAAAGATTATAAAATGCAAAAAATGCAAAACGAACAAATGCTTTGGGGCAGAAGTGATAACGATGCCTACTCTGCCTTAAAAGATAAAGCAGAAATTGAAGATCATAAATCAAGAATTGAATAATACTTATCAATTTTTAAAAATAAAAAATCCCAATCTAAATTAGGTTGGGATTTTTTTTTATTAAAGCAATAGGTTTACGAAACATGCAGTGCGGGCTTAATCGGCTTGTTGTGGCGCGTTAGTTGGCATTAAATAAATTCCGTACGATTTGTGTTTTAGTTTTTCAGCGCAGGGAATTTGCGCAAGCTTATATTGTTTGAGCGAGGAACGAGCGAGTTCGTAGGCGTGAAAAAAATTAAAACATCAAATCAAGGAATTTATTTTAAGCCTTGACTTTTTTGTTACTTTTTGCGTCAAGGCAAAAAGTAAGTACATTTTTTTACAAAACCAAAATTGTAAAAGTAATCTATTTTTTTGTAAATTTAAATTGCGCGGTAGTAACCACACAATAAGAACAGTAAACTAAGCGTTAAAATAAAATATGTTTAAAAAATTACTTACTATTTTATTTTTAAATTTTATTTTATCTATCAATGCTCAATCCTGGTCGCAATTAGCCGATTTTCCTGGCACCCCGCGCGATGATGGCTCCGTTTTTGTAATAAATAATAAAGCTTATTGTTTTACAGGCGTTGGGCCTACGGGTTGTACCGGCAATGGTTATATTTTTAACGGCGCAACCGAAACCTGGAGCCCAATGGCATCGTTACCCACAGGTAACGAAAGGCAATACGCTGCAGCTTTTACCTATAGCAACATTGGCTATATGATGGGTGGCTTAAATTGCAGTAATATACGTTTAAACGATTTTTGGCAATATATTCCAACTACAAACAGTTGGACAGCTCTACCAGATTTTCCGGGTATTGGCAGGCTTGGCACCAGTAACTTTATTATAAAAAACAAAGTATATATTATAGGTGGTATTTTAGTTAATGGTACTATTTGTAACGAAGTTTGGGAATATAATTTTACCACAACAACATGGTTACAAAAAAACAATATTCCTGTAAGCGGCTCTCACCGAGGTTCGGCTTTTGTAATTGATACCTTAGGTTATTTTTGTTGTGGTTTAAACAACACTTCTTCTTACAACAATTATATTTATCAATACAATTTTGTAAACGATACGTGGCGCAGGGTTTCAAATCTTACATTACCTGCCAAATATTATGTTGGCACGGCAGTATGTAATAATAAAGCAGGGTTGTATGGTGGGCAAGATAGTACAGGTACAATTTCAAACAACTATACCGTATTTAATCCGTTAGACAGCAGTTTAACTAATTTAACAGGCATACCAACGTATGGCAGAAAAGGCGGCATGGTATTTTCTATAAACAATTCGTTTTATATTATAACCGGTATTAGCACTGCATTTGGTCATATAAAAGAAACCTGGAAAAATACAGCTTTAGTAGGATTAAATGAATTAAAAATTAAAAATGATGATTTAAAAATTTATCCTAACCCCGCAAATGATATTTTGAATGTTGAATTAGGAGAGCTAAATGGTAATACTACTTATGCATTAAATATTTACAATAGTATTGGACAATTAATAAAAGTAGATGAAATTACGTTTAAAAATAATTTGGTTGTAATTGATACAAAGGAGTTGGCAAATGGGGTTTATGTACTAACACTCTTCGATGGTTCGACTTCGCTCACCACAGGTACGGCTCCTTCGTCGCCTGCTCAGAATGACAGACTGCAAACCGTTAGTAAACGGTTTGTGATAGCGAGGTAATGGCTCACGTCATTGCGAACGATAGTGAAGCAATCTAAAATGGGTATGAGATTGCTTCAGTCGTACCTCCATCGCAATGACGGAGAACGGTTTATTGTAGCGAAGTAAAATATACGTCTTTGCAACGAAGGAAGCAATCTAAAGCAGTAAATAAGATTGCATCTGCCGATTGAAAAAATCGGCAACACAATGACGAGATTTATTCAAACTTTTTTATCTTATCCACAAAACTTAAATCGCGGGTAGCAGCATGAATTTTAATGTTTATTAAAAGTTCGTCGCAATTACTTTTTAAAGTTTCTGTTTGAATTTGTTCAATTAATTTATAAACTATTTGTGAATCACCTTCTACAACGGTTTCAAAAGGGCAAACTTTATAGTTTAAGCCACTGTTTTTAATTAATTCTATGGCTTTATCTATTAAGTCGTATTTATTACCCGAAGTAATAAGTGGTAATAATTGAATGGCGGCGTTTATTTGCATATTAAAATATTTATTCAAAAATAGACATTATATAAGTTAGATTTATAACTGAGCGATGATGCTGAAAGCATCAAACGTTTATAAAAATCGGTTAGTAAAGACAATATACGACCCCGTTGGGGTCGAACTACCTTTAATGTGTTTTTTTATAAACCTATTATCCCTTCGGGATAAACAAAACTTCTAAGTTGTATAATGTTAAATATGAAAAACTTAGAATAAAATTTAATGTATTAAGGTGATGTTGGATTTTATAACGTTATGTAACTTTGCGAAGCGTATCGAGAAGAATATAACAGCCTAATCATTTCTCGATATGGATTTGAAAAGAGGCGCAAATCTTACTCGAAATGACAGGCTTGTAAATAATGTTAAGTATTTTGTAGTTTTAATTCTGATAATTTTAAAGACATTGCATTTACTAAATTTTGTAATGATTTTTCGGCCATGGCTTTAATAAAAGGGTTTAAATTACCTAGTAATTGTATTCTGCATTGTCCTGTTTCATTTTCGTTACCGGTAAAATACACTTTTAAACTAAAATTAAATTTCGCTAAACCTTCGCTCGAAAAAAATATAAAAGTATAAGGTGTTTTTTCAACCAATTTAATCGTCATAGGGGTAATGCCTTTAATATTAAACGAGCATTGCGTTTCTGTAAACTCAAAATCCTCTACCTTATCAGTAGGTAAAATACTGTCAAAATTTTTAAAATCAATTAAAAATTCAAACAAATTTTTTAAAGTAGATTGTGTGTTGTTGGTAGTGCTATGTAAGGTAAATTCGGACATTGTTTAAATATTATAAATTACTTTAGTTGTATTATTTTTTAGTCCGGTTTTTTAGTACCTCTCCCTACCCTCTCAAAGAGAGGGATATATATTTTGTTGAACAAAAAAATAATTTACTGGTTTTATTTGGCTATTTCATATCTAACTAAAAAGCTCGATTTAATTTTAATTTTTTTAATCGAAATTTCGTCTTTATCACTACCTCCATTATCAACATCGCTGTAACTTTGTTTGGCATTACTAGCAGAATGTCTTGAATAATAACTGTTATAATTATAAAGTGTATTATTAACAGAGTTATCTACCTCTATTATCTGTATCGGATTACCTATTTGTTTACCCGCAGCAAGCAATAAATACTCCACCTTATCTTTTGCAGCTTTAATGGCTTTAATTCTATTTTCTTTAGTAAATTCTAAAATTTTTGTGTGGTTTAATTTTGATATGAAGGCATCGTGTGCATTTATTTTATCCAAACGTTCGTATACTTTGCCTATTAATTCTGAATTTGTAATTTTTAAAGTATAAGATTTAGAAATTATAACATCTTTTTTTAAAGATTTAATTTTTCTAAAATCAGAATTAGCAGAGTTTAATGTAAGGTTTGATATATCAATACCCAACTCTTTTATGTTTTGTTTTAAATCGTCTTCTTGTTTTTCAATACTTAATTTTTCTTTGTTTTCAGAACGCTCCTGTAAGGTTATGGTAATAAATATTTCGTCTGGCGTAACTTCTGTTTCGCTGGTGCCTGTAACTTCAATAAAAGGTTTTGAATTTAACGTTTCTGCCGTTTGTGCTTGAGTTATTTTTAATCCAAAAATAAACACAGCTAAAATTAAAATTATTTTTTTCATTTGATTTTTTAAAATAGTTTATCTAAAATATGTATTTAACTAAACTAAAAACTATTTTTTTATTTATTTAACTAAATTGTTACCCCACCCAGCAGGATTTAAACGCCATTGTTTTAAACTCTCCACGTCTTTTTCGCTAATAAAACCTTTGTTTAAAGCCACATTAATTAAAGTATCGTAATTAGTTAAGGTTTTTAAATTACACTTAGCATTTTTAAAATTTTGCTCGGCGTTTTCAAAACCATAGGTAAAAATTGCCGCCATACCTTTTACGGTACAACCTCTTTCGCGCAAAGCTTCTACTGCTTTTAAACTGCTTCCGCCGGTACTTATTAAATCTTCAATAACAACAACATTTTGTCCGCTTTCAACATCACCTTCAATCATATTAGTCATGCCATGTTTTTTCGCCTCGCTTCTAACATAAATAAAAGGCAAACCCAAGTCCTGAGCTACCAATGCCCCTTGGGCAATACCACCTGTAGCAACGCCTGCAATTACATCTGGCATTGCAAAATGTTGGTTAATGGTTTCAACAAAATGCTGGCGTATATATATTCTAATGTTAGGATAAGATAAGGTTTTACGGTTATCACAATATATTGGCGATTTCCATCCACTTGCCCAAGTAAAGGGATTTTCGGGTTGTAATTTAACGGCTTTTATTTGTAATAAAAATTCTGCAATTTTATGCTCTGGGTCATCAAACGAAGTCATGCCGCAAAAGTAGATTTTGTTTTAATTTTTACAGCAATATTTTATGAACAAAAAAATATATTTTAATAATAAGTTTTTAGAGTTTTTTTCGGGAGAAATGCAATCATCAAGCAATCAGCTAATTAAAATTTACACGAAAATTACAGAAAAAGATTTAAAAGAAATTGAATTATTATTTTTAGATGAAAAGAGTAATATCTCTATAAAAATTAACGATTTGTATTTTGAAACTGTAGTTAATTACTTTAAAAAAGAGTTTAGTTACATAGAAGCATCGGGCGGTTTTATAAAAAAAGAAGAACGATTTTTATTTATTTACCGTTTAGATAAATGGGATTTACCGAAAGGAAAATTAGATGATGGTGAAACAATTGAACATGCTGCGATTAGAGAATGTGAAGAAGAATGTGGTATCGATAATTTGAGCATTGTAAAGCAGCTACCGTCTACATTTCACATTTACACATACAAAAAACATTTTGCATTAAAGCAAACCTATTGGTTTAGTATGACGACTGATTTTGATAAGCCTTTAAAGCCTCAGCTTGAAGAAAATATTACAGATGTAAAATGGTTTAACAGAACTGAAATTGAAACTGTTGTTTTACAAAACACTTATTTAACAATTACAGATGTTGTAAAGCTTGCTTTAAATTAAAAACTACTTAGCTGTACTATCCGCTATTACCTCAGTTTTTTCGGGTGCTTCGTGGGTATCGCTTTTATGTTCTTCCGATTTAGCTTCTTCGGTTGGATGTTTACTATGATCGCCCTTTTCGCAGGCTTCCATACATTCTTTGCTACAGTTTTCTTTACACTCGCACTCACCATGGTGCTTTGGGTTACAAAGGCTTAAAACTAGTACCATAATAAAAATAAATACCGATGCTAAAATTAATGGTACAGTAAAGGCTACCGGTTTTTTTTCGGTGTTGGGGTCGTTGTTAGAGTGATTGTCTGACATAAGTTTTTAATTTTTTACGTTGCTAAAATAATAGATTATTTTATTATAAATGTGTTTTTTTGTTATTAATTTTTAATGGTCGTCGCTAAATTCTTCAAGTGCTTCGGTGTCTCCGTCTTCCGTAAGTTCATCCTCATGGTCGTCTTCTCCTTCTTCTCCTTCTAAACCTTTAATATCATCTTCCTCAACGCCTTCTTCGCCCGTATCAATTACTTTATAAATTTCTTCGTCTTCAATTTCCGGATCGTTAAGCAAAGCAGCCATAGCTAAATCTGGACTCAATTCCTCTTTGGCCATGTTTATTTGTTTGTATTGTTTTGGAGCCGTACCAACACTTTTTATACAAACAGGGTAATTAAATTTAGCGTTTTCTTCAACTATTTTAATCATTTCTATTAAAAAGCCCCATTGTACAACGGCATCAAATATATACACAAAGCGTTGGTGAGGTTGCTCAATATACTTTGTAATTTTTATTTCTGCCATTAATTTTTTAGGTTCTACTTTTTTACGAATTTCAAATTCATCTAATGGTAAATCTTCTTTTCGTAATGTAATTTCTTGATTTTTTCGCCAATAATCATCGCTTACAAAAAACGATGCGGCATGTTTATTATCAAATTTATAGGCATCCTGTATAGCAACATGAAATTGCTCAAATGTTTGAGATGATTTAATATCAATATCTCGCATAATATCCTCGTTTTCTTCTAAACAAACTCTAAATCGGTAAACAGCCATTTATTTTAATTTTTTTTAGTTTCGCTTCGACTTCGCTCAGCGTGACATACATTAGTTTCTTGTTTTGTAAATTTCAGACTTCATTAAGCCCAATTTATTAAAAAAGTGTGTAAACGATACGCCTAAAACGCCCATTCCGTATTTAGCACTGCGACTAAAATTAATGCTGCTTGCCTCAGGAAAATATTTTGTGGGACAAGTTACTTCAGCAATATTAAAGCCTGCATAAAATATTTGCGAAATCATTTGGTTATCAAACACAAAATCATCGCTGTTGGCGTGGTAATTAATTTTTAATATTACCTCTTTACTAAATGCACGGTAACCTGTATGATATTCTGATAATTTTTGATTGATTAATATATTTTGGGTAAACGTAAGCATTCGGTTAAAAATATATTTATAAAGCGGCATACCTCCTTTTAATGCTCCTTTACCTAATATACGCGAACCAAATGCAACAGGGTATAAATCGTTAGCTATTAAATAACTTAAACTTTGAATAAGTTTGGGTGTGTATTGGTAATCGGGATGAAGCATAATAACAATATCCGCACCCAACTCCATTGCTTTATCGTAACACGTTTTTTGATTGCCTCCATATCCTTTATTTTTTTCGTGGCGGATAACATGCTTTATACCAATGCTTTTAGCTACATCAGAGGTATTATCTTTACTGTGGTCATCCACTAAAACTACATCATCTACGATATCAAACGGAATTTCTTCGTACGTTTTTTTTAGTGTAAGCGAAGCATTATAAGCTGGTAAAACAGCAATTATCTTTTTTCCATTAATCATAAGTAAACAAAAATAATAATTTTTTTAATTTTTTTATTATTTAATTTTAGCGCCATCAAAAATTAAATTCTACAAAATATAAATATCAATTAAACCGTCGGGCGATTTATAAAAAATTTGCTTTTTTTGATCGTCTATTTTTTCTATTAACTCTTCGACCAAAGGCAACATAATTTGTTTTAACTTGTAATTTATAGTAATTAAAACTTGGTGTCCGTTATCGGTTACTTCAACAATTTTACCTAAACTACCATGTACATGGTCTATCACTTCAAAGTCTATCCAATTTGCCTCTTCGGCGCTAGCATCAATTAAATCTGTATTTATAAAAACGGCTTTGCCTATAAATGGCTTTGCTTTTTCAATACTATCAATATCTTCTAAACCAACAATTAAAGACGCGTTGTTTTGCTTTATTTCTTTTACAAAGTAAGGTGCTTTGCCGGTGGCTGTATCAATAAAAATGGCCTTAACGTCTTCAACAAAAAAATTAATGGTATATTTTAAGGTTAATTCGCCTTTAGTGCCTTGCGTTTTGCTAAAATAGCCTATTTGGGTTAGTTCCATTAAATAGAGAGTGCAGCTTTTACAAATCCAACAAATAATGGATGCGGGTTCTCTACAGTACTTTTATATTCAGGATGAAATTGCACACCAATAAAAAACGGATGAGTTGGTATTTCAATAATTTCAACCAAACCGGCATCTGGGTTAATACCAGATAACACCAAACCAGCATTTATAAAATCTTTGGTGTACTCGTTATTAAACTCGTAACGGTGCCGGTGCCGTTCTGTAATATTTACTACTTCATAGATGCTGTAGGCTAGGGTTCCTTCTTCTAAACGGCAAGGGTAAGCGCCTAAACGCATAGTGCCACCCATGTGAGAAATATTTTTTTGTGCTTCAATTAAATCAATTACAGGGCTACTAGTAGCAGGGTTCATTTCGCGACTGTGCGCGTCTTTTAAACCCAATACGTTTCGGGCATATTCTATAACAGCACATTGCATACCCAAACAAATTCCTAAAAACGGAATATTATTTTCGCGTGCATATTTAATGGCTGATATTTTACCTTCAATCCCTCTGTTTCCAAAACCCGGAGCTACTAAAATGCCCTTTAAGGATGACAATTTTTGTTTAACATTTTCTTCATTTAAACTTTCGCTATGTATCCACTCTAATTTAACTTTGCAATCGTTTATAGCTCCCGCATGTATAAAGGCTTCGGCTATAGATTTATAACTGTCTTTTAATTCTACATACTTGCCAATTAACCCAATGCTAACTTCGCGTGTAGGATTATGAAATTTATTTAAAAAATGTTTCCATTTATCTAATTGTACTACCGATGGGGTGGTGATTTTTAATTTTTTTAAAACTATTTCGTCCAACTTTTCCTTTTCCATTAACAAAGGCACTTCGTAAATGGTGCTGGCATCAAGAGCCTCTATTACGGAATCCGGCGATACGTTACAGAACAATGCTATCTTTTTACGAATATCGTTATTAATAGCGTGTTCCGATCGGCATACTAAAATATCAGGTTGAACTCCATATTCCAACAATAGTTTTACTGAGTGCTGGGTGGGTTTGGTTTTTAACTCGCCACTTGTTGCTAAATAGGGTAATAGTGTAAGATGAATTACGGTGCAATCATCGCCCAACTCCCATTTTAACTGTCGAACAGATTCAATGTAAGGAAGGGATTCAATATCGCCCACAGTGCCACCAATTTCGGTAATTACAAACTGAAATTGGCCTGTTTTTCCAAGTAATTTAATACGGTTTTTTATTTCGTCGGTTATGTGAGGAATTACCTGAACTGTTTTTCCTAAATACTCGCCTTTGCGTTCTTTTTCAATAACAGATTGGTAAATGCGCCCAGTGGTAACGTTATTTGCTTGTGAAGTAGGTACGTTTAAAAATCGTTCGTAATGCCCTAAATCCAAATCTGATTCTGCACCATCGTCTGTAACGTAGCATTCGCCATGTTCGTAGGGATTTAAAGTTCCGGGATCTACGTTTAAATAAGGATCTAATTTTTGAATGGTAGCAGTAAATCCGCGTGCTTGTAACAATTTTGCTAATGAAGCGGCAATAATGCCTTTACCTAAAGATGATGTAACCCCGCCGGTTACAAAGATGTATTTTGTGTGTGTAGACATAACAGCTTTAAAAAAACTGTGCGTAAAGGTAGGTAAAATTTAGAATTAGCAACGATTAATTTTAAATGTGATTTACTAACATTAAAATAAAAAACTTTAAATTATAGCGATATATTGCTGCAAAACACATTAGTTTTGCAATCCCAAAAAACTAAAAATGAATAAAACTGCGATAATAACATTATCGCAAGAGGTTGTAATGACTAAAATATTTTTAATAACAAATATGAAGGTAATGCTAAATAGAGATTTGGCAAATTTATATAATGTTGAAACTAGAAATTTAAACAAGGCTGTGAATTGCTATTAAAAAGATTTCCAGAGGATTTTATGTTTTTATTAACAAAAGATGAATTTAAAAACCTGATGTACCAAATTGAAATATTAGGTTGGGGAGGAACTCATAAAAATTTATTTACTTTTACTGAACAAGGTTTGGCAATGTATTTCGGTGTTTTAAATAGTGATTAAGCCATACAAGTTAATATGTAAATTATGCGAGTATTTACGCGAATTAGGCAAATGGTAAGAAATATTACTGAGCCGCATTTATATATCGAAGAATTAAAAAAAAAGACCGATAATAATACCAAAAACACAGAGCTTGTTTTTTAATATTAAGATAAATTGGCAGATAAAAGACAAAACAAACCTTTACAAAATAGTATGAGGTTTAAGTAATTTAAGAGTCAAATTGCGTACTTTTGTCGCTTAATTTTTTGTTTTGAAAATTTTATTTTCTGTTCTTCTTTTATACATTAATATAATTTGTTTTTCACAAAATGAAGCCACAACTATTCTTTCTAATTATATAAAATTTAGAAGCGTTTCAGGTAACGAAAAACCGGCAGCCCAATACATTGAGAATGTTTGCAGGCAAGAAGGTTTTTACATAAGCGTTTTTTCAAATACAGATTCAAGTTATAATTTTTGTGCCTCATTATTACCATTAGAAAAAAAATTACCTTCCGTAATTTTGCTTAATCATGTAGATGTAGTGCCTGCTCAAGATTCTGCGAATTGGTCTTTTCCCCCTTACAACGGAACTATAAATAACGATACTATTTATGGGCGTGGCGCTATTGATATGAAAGGTTTAGCTGTAATGCAAATAATGACCTTAAAAAAAATAAAAGAGACACTAAATACCGATTCTTTAAAAAATAACATCATCATTTTATTTTTATCAGGTGAAGAGACAGGAGGGGGAAACGGCGGCGCAAAAGTAATTGAACCAAAAATTTTAAATCAGTTAAACCCATTAGTTGTTTTAGGCGAAGGCGGCGGTGGTTTTAACAATGTAATACCCGGTAAACCAAACGAATTATGCTTTTTTGTTTCTAACGCCGAAAAAAAAAGTATTTGGTTAAAACTAGAAGCTAAAGTAAAAACGAATGGACACAGTTCGGTTCGTTTAAATAAAACAGCACACAAAATTTTATTAAAAGCAATTAATAGGATTGAAAGCACTGAAGAGAAAATATTTATAGATAAAAGCACTAAACAAACCTTTAAGCAATTAGGTAAACTTATTGGTGGTTACAAAGGCTTTGTGGTAAAACATATTAGTTGGTGGATTTTTAAACCGCTTCGTAAAAAAGTTATTAATAGTAACGAAGGTTTAAAAGTATTGGTTACAAATTCTTATCAATTAACTCAAATACAAAACCCGCTTACTGGGCCGGTAAATCAAGTTGCACAAAGTGCAATTGCTTATTATGATTGCAGACTATTGCCCAATAAATCAGAAAAACCTATTCTTTTAAAATTAATGTTTCGTATTTTAGATCCACGTATAAAACTAACAATTGTTGACGAATCGCCAACGGCAGAACCTACAAAATTAAATACAACGCATTATAATAATATTAAAAAAGCTGTACAAACGGTTTTCCCAACAGCAAATGTAGTACCAGTTTTATTTCCTGCTACTACTGATAACAGTTATTTTAGAAGTGTAAATATACCTGCATTTGGTATATTACCTTATCAACTAAATAACGAAATGATTGAAAGTGTGCACGCAAGCAACGAAAAACTTCCCATAAAAGCTTTAATAGATGGTGTAAATGTATATGTTGAGTTTTTAAAAAATTATTATAAATAATTAATCAGCCTTGTACTCTGTTTTGTGAGTATTGTTTGTTTTATAAACATCATCCTCATCTTCTTCCTCTTCTTTTAATTCGTAATTTTTTTCTTTATCTAAATTTACATTTACTATAATTGGAGGTGCTGTAGGTTGAGAAACCCAAACGTTTCCGCTGTAATAAACATAATGATTACGCCAATTATCCCAGTAAAAATTATAACGCGGAAAATAAACCCATCGACGGTTATAAGCGTAATTAGGGCGCCAGTAAGGTTTATATACAATAACCTTATTTGGGCGGTAAATGCTACGTTTTACAACTACAACTTTATTATGACGATGATGCCTGAAGCCTCGCTGTTTTACAACTACCACCTTACCGTTTTTACCACCACGGCGTTTTTGGCCAAAACTATTATTGCTAAGTAGTAATAAACTTACTAGGAGTAAAATTAATTTTATAGATTTCATAATATATATTTTGATTACTTTTTAGACTGTTTAATTAGTTACAAGTTTAATTAAATTGTTGTTAAAAATTGCCAATTTATTTTAATTTTAATTCAGATGTTTTTTTTTGAGATAAATATAAAAAGGAATTTAACTGTTAACGTTGTAAAAATTATTAAAAAAGTTACATTAATACCACATCAATAACTAATTATTTTTTGTTTTGCCAATAAGGCCAAAATCGTATTTTAACTTAACAATGCGCATGGTTTTATTAATGCCATCGCGAATAATAAATGAATTTAATAAGCCATTATTACTATCGGCTACATAACTCACCTCTTTTAAGAGCACTTCGTTTTTATATTGTTTTTCGGTAAGCAATTCTTTATTGTTATCAAATTCATAAGTACGTTTTAAAGTTACATCGTTATTAGCATTTCCTTTAAATTGAGCAGTTGCAAGCCGATTATTATTATATGTAAAATTTTGCTCTTGAACAATCCAACTGGCTGCAGTGTAATTTTCAAAAATCATTATTTTGTTTCCTAAACTATCATAATTTATAATTTGTTCATTGTACGAACGATTTTCGTTATTTAAAAAGGTACACTTAACTTGCCCGCTGCTATATTTTTGATATTGAAAACTATCTTCGCTTAATAATACCTGATTGCCTAATATAAAAACAGATTTGTCTTTACTGTTGTTGGTTTCTTTAAAACGCAATTCTTTTGTTAGTTGATTGTTTGCATTGTAACGGTAATAACGGCTTTCGTAATAATTTGCCCCGTCGTAATAGCGCTTTAATTTTAATTGATTGTTGTTATAAAAATAAGAAGTACTTATGGTATCGTACACATAATCGTTTATACTAAAGGTATTGCCATTACTAATTTTGCGCCTGCCTTTGTATTTAGCTCCGATTGTAATTTGGCGTTCAACCGTTTTAATTATTGTTGTATAATAATAACGTGTTAAAAGCCCATTCGTATCAAACTCATAAGTTTCGCTTAAATTTTTATCTACTACGGTTTCAAAATCTTTTTTATCTACAATTTCGAAAATAATTTTACGAATATTTTTATTTTTAATTACGTCCGGATTAAAACTGTGTTGTTTATCGAAAGCCGTTTCTGATGTTGGAAGTAATACTTGGGAGTAAAAACAAAATGGAAATAAGATAATTATTACTAAAAATAATTTAAAATTTAATATTTTTTTATTCTTCTTCAATTAGTTTGTAAGCTTCTTCAACCTGCTCTGTAGGTGCTTTACAGCTATTATTTTGGCAAACATAAATTAATGTTTTGCCTGCAACATATCTGTTATTTAACAAAGGCAAATTACTTTCGTTTTGGCTTACAGCTAAAATCGTATTAATTATTCCATGTTTATATAACTCTTGTAGTTTTGTATTAACATTGTTACCAACAATTGCTACTTCTTTAAATGGGCAGATTAAATGCAATGCCAAACAACCCCAATTACTGTATCCAGACCCGTAATGTTTTAAGTCGTCTGATACCAATTTTAACATGGCTTCGGCTTTATTTACCCATACCTTATTATTAAAATAAGTTCCTAAATAAAATAAATTTAGTGCCATTTGCGAATTAGAAGCAGGGATAACATTGTCGCTGGTTTCGCTGGTACGCGCAATTAATTGTGATGATGAATTATTTGTATAAAATAAAAATTCGCTCGCAGGATTTTTAAATTGAGATAAAGTTAATTCGCACAAAGCATTTGCTTGTTGCAAATAAGTTTCGTTTGCTGAAATTAAGTAACAGTTTATTAAAGCCTCGATAGTAAAAGCATAATCGTCTAAAAAACCATCTATTTTTGATGCCTCGTTTTTAAAAGTGCGATACAGTTGCCCATTACTTTGTGTTAATTTAGTAGAAATAAAATTAATACTTTTTAAAGCTATTATTTTATAATTTTCATCGCCAAAAACTAAATAGGCTTTGGCGTAAGCAGAGCACATTAAGGCATTCCAGCCTGTTAACGTTTTATCATCAAGCCCGGGTTTTACTCTTACTTCAGCCTGCTGTTTTAAAATATTTTTACAAGTTAATATTTTATCTTCAAGACCTTTTAAACTTAAATTATATTTTGTTAAAAGTTCGGCAGTATTATTTGTTCGCATTAAAATATAATTGCTGTGTTCCCAATAACCTAAATCGTTTACGTTAAAATAGTCGGCAAACACATCAAAATTTTCACCCAAATAATCTTGTAAATCTAATTTGTTCCACACATAATATTTACCTTCTTCGCCTTCGCTATCGGCATCATAAGCACTGTAAAAATAACCTTCGGGTTTATACCACTCTTGTTCTATAAAATTTAAAGTATCAATAACCGTTTGTTTGTATAGCTTATTTTTTGTTAGCGTAAATGCTTCGCAATATAAACTCACTAATTGCGCATTGTCGTACAACATTTTTTCAAAGTGCGGAACTTTCCATAAAGTATCAGTACTGTAGCGCGAAAACCCTCCTCGCAATTGGTCGTAAATGCCGCCCTGTGCCATTTTGGTAAGTGTTAAATTTACATGATTTAATAAATCGTTATCACCTTCTAAAATTGAGTAGCGTAACAAAAACAAATAGTTATTTGGCAAAGGAAATTTTGGTGCTTTGTTTGGTCCACCTTCTTTATTATCCAATCTTTTTTTCCAGTTTTCAACGCATTTTTGTAAAATGTTTTTATCAATAGTAGTATTAACCTTTTTTTGAGTAGTAATTAATTCTGCCTGTTGAATTCCATCAGTAAGGTTTTGAGCATATTCAACTATTTTTAATGGTTCGTTGTTAAATAAACTTGCTAAATTTTTTAAAATACCTTTCCACTGTTGTTTTTGAAAATAGGTACCGCCATAAATAGGTTTTCCATCGGGTAATACAAAACAATTTAAAGGCCATCCTCCCTGCCCTGTCATTAATTGAACGGCTTGCATGTATAACATATCCACATCTGTCCGTTCTTCCCTATCTACTTTTATATTAATAAAATGTGTATTCATTAATTCAGCCACTTCCGCATCTTCAAAACTTTCATGTTCCATTACATGACACCAATGACAGGCACTGTAACCAATACTAATTAGTACCAGTTTATTTTCTTTTTTCGCTGTAACAAAAGCTTCATCGCTAAAAGCTACCCAATTTACGGGATTGAACGCGTGTTGTAATAAATAAGGACTGGTTTCGTTAATTAAACTATTTGGAATTTTATCTAAAGTCATCTTTAAAGTATAAATGGTAAATTACTCTTTTTAACTAAACAAATTTAGCGTTGAATATCTTATAATAGGGTTAATTATTCTTAACTTTGATTTAATTTATTATGAAACAATTATGCCAAAAAACTTTATAAAAAAAATGACTATTCCATTTGGCAACTAAAAACCATTAAAAATTACGAATGAAAAAAATATATTGGATATTAATTATTGGAGTTGTTATTGTTTTAGTAGTTGTTGTGTTAAAATTTATGAACGGTAACAAGCCTTTAGAAGTGTATGCCGAAAAAGCCAGTATACGTCAAATTATTGAAGTAGTATCTGCCACCGGAAAAATTCAACCGGAAACAGAGTTAAAAATTACCAGCGATGTAAGTGGCGAAATAACCGAAATGCTCGTAAAAGAAGGCGATCAGGTAAAAAAAGGTCAATTACTTTGCCGTATTAGACCAGATTTGTACTTAAACGCTTTTGAACGGGTAAAGTCGAACGTAAATAGTACAAAAGCCAACTTAAATACTGCCAAAGCGCAGCTAGAACAAGCAAAAGCCAGTTTAGCCAATAGCGAAGCCGTGTTTAACCGTAATAAAAAATTATTAGAACAAAACGCCATTTCGCAACAGGAATTTGATGCCGCCAAAGCACAGTTTGATGGCGCTAAAGCAAACGTAAATGCCTTAGAAGCGAGCGTGAATGCAAGTCAATTTGGTATTGAGGGTAGCGAAGCTTCTTTAAAAGAAGCCAACACTAATTTAGAAAAAACATTTATTTATGCTCCGGTAGATGCTACTGTCTCTAAACTCAGTTCACGAAAAGGCGAACGTGTAGTAGGTGTAAGTGGTATGGCCGGAACTGAAATTTTACGCCTTGCAAATTTGAATGAAATGGAAGTAAGTGTTGAGGTAAACGAAAACGACATTATTAAAGTTCATAAAAACGATACA
>JAYVGH010000033.1:0-30906 GCA_043772435.1 Bacteroidota bacterium | reverse complement strand
TTTCAGGCCAATTAATAAAAACAAAGGGACTTGGAGTTTACTAAAGCCTAAAATTAATTATAACAATAAATTGGGGACATTTTTATCGGTAGACAATTAAGTTTACCTAACCATTATGTGCCACTACTGGTTATAACAGCAAGCCATGGCGCAATGCGGGCGGATGTGCAAGGCTTTTGCAAATTTAAGGTCGCTTCGCGGACTGACATTTTCATTTTGCAAAAGTCTAATAAACATGTATCTTTAAATTAACGTTTCGGCAGACAGTGTTTCATAAGCCGCACTGCGCAAGCTTGCCAAACGTTAGCACGAATTTTAAAGACGACTACAATAAATCGAGATAAATGAGAAACAATTTTAAAAAAGCCTTGACAAACATAGTAAGACATGGTGACACGGACATTTTCCCCTTTCCATTTGAACGTTACCTTTTTGAACAAAAATTAGAAGAATCACTAGATATTTTAGAAACTTATCACAAAAATATTGAAGATGCAATTACTCAATCTCCACCATTGACAATAGTAGAACTAAGTCAAGTAGGATATTATGGATTCAGACAAGCAACATTAATTGAACCTTTTTGGAATGCCTATTTCTTAGGACTTGTTATATCAATTGCCGAAGACATTGAAAGCAAACGAATAAAAGAAGAAGAAAATAATGTTTTCTCTTATCGCTTTCAATGGGATGAAGCAACTGGTTCACTTTTTAAAGACACAACTTGGATAGATTATAAAAAACAGTGTATAGAATATTCCAAAAATTACAGCTATGTTTTACAAACTGACATTTCAAATTTTTATCCAAGAATAAACCACCACAAATTAGAGAACGAATTAAAAAGAATTGACACTAGTAATTTAGTAACGAAAAACATAATGAGATTGTTAAGTGCGTTTACCGGAACCATATCGTATGGTCTTCCAGTTGGTGGACCTGCTTCAAGAATTTTAGCAGAACTTGCATTAAATCATACTGACAATCATCTAAAGTCAAGAGAGATAGTCTTTTGCAGATACGCTGACGATTACACAATATTTTGTGAAAACGAATCAGATGCCTATAAAAAGCTAATTCTTCTTTCCGAAAAATTATCTAATGACCAGCTTGGCTTACAAAAGGATAAGACAAAAATTATGAAATCCGAAGAATTTAGAGAAATACATTTATTTCTTGACCCTCAACCAAATTCGGAAATCGCAGAAGACGAACAAAAACTCCTAAATATTTCTATACGATTTGACCCTTACTCTGCAACAGCAGTTGAAGACTATGAAAATTTGAAAGAAGCAATAAGGGAAATTGATATAATTGGAATTTTATCAAGAGAAGTAAATAAAACAAGAATTGACCAAACTGTTACAAAACAAGCTATCAACGCTATTAAAGCCTTGACACCTGAAAACCAAGTTCAAGCAATAAAAATTTTACTTGACCAAAACAACTTAGTAACTCTATCTCCTGTTTTTACTTCAATCATGCGTTCTGTAAGAAGCGTTTACGAAGAGTTGAATTTAGAAGGTAAAGATTTGGTTGACGCCTCATTGATTGCATTATTCAAATCAGATAGCTTCTTGACTAAGATTGAAATGAATGTTAGTTATATGATGCAAATATTGTCAATCAAACATTCGGCAGAAAAAGAAGCTCTTTTTATTAAACTATTTGAAACACATATTAATCATTTAATAAAACGACAAATAATTATAGCAATGGCAAACTGGAACTGCCATTATTGGCTAGTAGATATAAAGAAGAATTTCACGGCTCTTACAAACTGGGAACGAAGAGCAGTCATCTATTCATCATATTTCTTGGGTGATGAAGGAAAACATTGGCGTGAACATAATAAAAAACTGATTTCTAGAGAAGAATCGTTAGTTAAAGACTGGTGTTCTTCAAGAAAACAAGCCAATCAAAATATTTTGGTATGATAAGCGAAAGAGATATATCGGAAAAATTCAGTGCAATTTGGAAACAACACTTTCCATTACTTACACCCAATTTCATTCGGGTTTTTAATGATACACAAATTTCAAGTATAAATACAAAACAAGTATTAGCATTAGAAGAAGTAAGATATGACCTAGTATCTGAAGCTGCTTTTAATCTTTCAGAGTTAGCATTTATCAACAAGACAACACCTTCAGAAGCATTTACAGAAGTAGAACAAATTAAAATTATAAACCTTACAGCAAAGAGTATTTGGAAATCGGGGAATTATACAGAGAATGACTTGTCTATTTCTGATATTGAAAAGCAGGAGATAATTGCAATCTCAGAAAACACATTGGAGTTTATTGAAAAATTAGGCGGACAGGATGTGTTATTTAAGCCGAAGCTAAAGGGATACAGTTTTATACCAGATTTAACAGCAGACATTTCAATTAGCGACTCAATATTTGAAATAAAAACTGTGAACAGAAATTTCAAATCAAGCGACCTAAAACAACTTTTTATTTATATCGCTTTAAGACAAGTTAGCGAAAGAGAAAATTGGAAATTTGCAGGCTTATATAACCCAAGAAAAGGAGTTTATTGCAAGTTCAATATTAAGAATTTAATCTATAACTTGACAGGTGGAAAGACACCGAATGAAGCATTTGAAAACCTACTAAATGGACTCAATAGAGATGTTGAAATTGACAGTAGATTTTGAAAAAAACTGTTGCAAACAGCCGTTTTGCAAAAGCGGGGGTTTCGTGCTTCTATGACAGTAAAGTGCTAAATTCAACTTTGTGCATTTAATGAAGTTTAGTGCTGAAAATCGCCACCTTCGCCAAGCCCGAAACCGTTAGCGGCAGTTTAAGAGGCGACACAGTAAACAATGAGTGAAGACAATTTATATCTACTTTTTTGCTATCTAATTTTCGGACTGACTCTTGGTATTCTGACAATAAGAAGTAAAAACCAACTAAAAACGGTAACGATAAATTTAGTAATAGCAGGACTTTACAGCGGACTATTTCTTTACAACTTGACCTTTAATAGTTCAGGCGGCTCTGGACTTGTTTGGCTTGTATATTTAATGTTTTCCGTTGGACTACATTGGTTAATAAATCTTATCGGAATTATTCTGACATTTACAAAAAGGACGAATAATGAATAAATGGGAAATTGCATTTTGGGTTTGCTTGACAGTTTTGCTTTTGGTGACAGCAGTTGGCGTTTATTCAATCATTGACCAAGCGGTTAAATTGACATATCAAAAGGAAGGTTACACAGACACCGAGAACGACCTTGACAATTTAATTGAAATAATTAATAAGACCGACCTGACTAAAACGCAAATTCAAAAGGAACTTAAAGACCACAAACTTTACGAATATATGGACTTCAATTCCGACACAATATCGCTTGAAAGAGTTTTACTTGTATTCGAGAACAACAAACTTAAAAACGTGACGAAACAATGGTGAGAAAAGAAAACCGACCGCATAACAGCAACTAAAAAAAATGCGGGCATTCGGCTTCGGCATTTGCAAAATCGGTCGCTCCCGCGAAAGAAGTTTATTTTTCTTTGCAAATGTCCAATAAACATTTAGCTTTGTTATTAGCTATTCGGTATAAACGGTTTCAAATCCCAAACTATATAAAGCGCGCAAACCGCTATTAACAAAAAATCTCCATCAGCTTTCACTAACAGAGGTTCTAAGAAATTAATAAAAACTACCCTTCTTTTAATTTTTGTTCTTCTTCAATTTCTTTTTTACGTTTTTCTTCCTCTAATTTTGCTTTTTGTTTTGCTTTGTCTTCTTCCATTTTTTCGCGCATTTGGGCCACTCTTATGTTTTTATCGCGAATACCACTAAAATAACTTTTTGTAGTAACAATTACTGCGCCGCTGGTTAAATCGCCATACATAGCAGGTACACCACCACTAAAAAATGTTAAATTTTCGATTGATAAATTTGGAATAGTGGTTGAATTTATCGTTCTCACTCCGTCTACAAAATAGGCAGTAGCATCGCCTCGCGAACCACGCACATGTACTTCGCCGTTTGCATCTTCAATAACATCAGACTTTAAGGAGGCTAAGGCGCCTTTTATGTCTCCGGCATTAAAGCTTGCATTTTTCAAAAGTTCTTTAGCGTCTACACTTATCATGGTGTACATTGTTTTATCAACTCCTGATTTTGTGTAGTCATAAGGCTCTGCAACAACAATAACTTCAATAAATGTATTTGCCGATAGTTTCACGTCAACATACGTTGCTTCGTTAGGTATTACGGCAATTTTATTTATAGGCTGCGTTTTGTGCCCCACTTCATAAACTACCATCTCGTAAGTACCCGGTGTTAATGGTTTGTAAGTGTATTTTCCATTCTCGTCGGTAGTTGTTCCTCCAACTAAAAAACTACCCTGCGTAATTTTTATGGTTGCAAAAGGTATTGGCTGTAAATCAACTTTATCTTTAATAATACCTCTAATTTCGCCATAGCCAGACTGTGCCTGTGTTTTAAATGCTATTACAATTAATACAATAAGTGTAATTGCTGATTTGATGATTGATTTTGTCATGATTTCTATTTTTTAATTGATTTATAGTTTAGTTTATAAAAGCGCTTTCACAATAAAGACGAAACGAAAAATAAATTCCATAAACTATTTTAAAATGTCTTGGCATTTGGATTCTAATCACGAAGGGCTTTTATGTTTTTAAAAAATTAAGAATTATACATTCAACCCCTCCGGAAACGACCCCCAACCAAAACTATCGTTTTATAAACATTAAATGCCATCATTACCCTTTACATTTATTTTAAAAATAAAATAACAACTTAATTTAAAAAAATTAATTTTATGGAATTATTCCGTTTTAACGTCTTATTAATAGAAATACCGATTTATGTGGTTATTTAAAAAAAAACAATTTGACACCGATGAAGCAATTGCCCACGAATACTATATTTCGGGCAATAAAACTTTGGTGGGCGATTTGTTTGAAAAACATGTAAAAACAGTATTTGGAGTTTGTCTGTTTTATTTTAAAGATAAAGACGTTGCAAAAGACATGGTAATGCAAATTTTTGAGAAACTGATAACAGAACTAAAAAAAACAGAAATTAAAAATTATAAAGCGTGGTTAAGTTTTGTGGTTAGAAATTATTGTATTAGCGAATTACGAAAAACTAAAAACAAACATTTTGTAAGCGAAAGTTATTTAGATTTTGAAATAAATACAACCACACTTTTAGAAGAAGAAAAAATAGAAAGTATAAACGATGAAGCGTTACTTGAATGTATGAAAGAGAGTTTGCCGCTTTTAAAAGAAAATCAAAAAATATGCGTAGAGTTATTTTACTTACAGAATTTATCTTATCAGCAAATTTGTGATAAAACAAAGTTTAATTTAAACGAAATAAAAAGCTACATACAAAATGGCAAACGCAACTTAAAATTATTAATTGAACAAAAACAAATTATTAAAAAAAATGCAACTTAATAAAAATAATAATATAAACGATTTGGAATACCTTGCCAACTTAGGCTTTGAGAAAGCAATGGTAAGTGAGCAGGATGTAAACGATTTACGTGCAAAAATAAAAAACAGAACATTTAGCTATAATAATGGGTTATACTTTAGTTTTATTAGTTTAATTATTGGTGTATTTATTGGCGTGTCTTGCTTTTTTAGTATTTACAACCAACCTAAAATTTTTGGTACAAAAGCGGATGTGATTCTAAAAGATAATGTCGTAAAAGAAACCGCTTTAACACGTAAAACAATTGTGCTTGACACCATTAAAGTACAACACGAAAATTTTATTTATACGCACAAAGCAAAAGTAATAGACACGCTTTATCAAATAACAAATGCAAACGATTCAATAATTATTACTCCTATTGAACCAATAAGCATTACCAGTATATCTGATAAAAATTTAAGTGCTTCTAAAATAAAATACATGCCCAATGCCTCGGTTATTTATCTTCACGATTTAAAAATTACAAACTATAGTTTACTTTATTTTAAAAAAAATGAACGGATAAAACTAGATAACGCGGGTATATCTGCATCTTATGCGAATAAAACTATTACCAACATTAACTCTTTAAAACAAGAATCGAGCTTTTATTTGCACGAAGCTATCGCCGAGGCAATGATGTATTATAATAAAGCAAATTATAACCAATGTATTAACTCCTTAAATACAGTTTCAGAATTTAATAAAAATGATATTAACTGTAATTTTTATTACGGCATGTGTTATTTTAATAAAAAGAATTTTTCAATCGCGAAAAATTATTTTGAAGACTGCGTCTCCAATACCAACAACACATTTTTGCAGGAAGCGCTATACTATAATGCCCTATGCTTAATTGAAACAGGCAATACTGAAGAAGCAAAAATTAAGCTAAAACAAATAGTTGAGGATGGCGAATTTTATTCGCAAAAAGCGGCTGTTGCACTTAGTAAAATGTAAATTCATTTTTTATATTTACACTATGTTTACAATCGATACCCACACTCATATTATTCCAAAACACATTCCGGATTTTAAAAAACAATTTGGTTACGGTGATTTTATTCAATTGCAACATCACCAAGAAGGCAAAGCCTGGATGATGCAAGGCGATGTAAAATTTAGAGAAATTACAGCTAATTGTTGGGACGCAAAAATTCGCATTGAAGAAATGGTAAAGCACCATGCCGATATGCAGGTTATTTGCACTATACCAGTTATGTTTAATTATTGGGCAAAAGCAAATGATTGTTTAGAGGTTAGTAAATTTTTAAACGATGATATTGCACTAACGGTTTCCAACTACGCGGATAAATTTATTGGCTTGGCAACATTACCCATGCAAAATACATCACTTGCCATTAAAGAACTAGAACGTTGCATGGCAAACGGCTTTAAAGGTGTGCAAATTGGCAGCAACATAAATAATTTAAATTTAAACGAAGCACAATTTGATGAGTTTTTTGCAGCTTGCGAAAAATTAAATGCCGCTATTTTAATACATCCTTGGCAAATGATGGGCCAGGAGCATATGGCAAAATACTGGCTACCTTGGCTGGTTGGAATGCCAGCGGAAATTAGCCGTGCTATTTGTAGTTTTATTTTTGGTGGAATTTTTGAAAAATATAAAAACTTAAAAGTATGTTTTGCGCATGGTGGTGGTTCTTTTTTGCCAACTTTAGGGCGTATTATTCATGGTTGGGAATGCCGACCGGATTTAGTAGCTATTGACAATCCCATAAATCCCAAAGAATATTTAGGTAAATTTTGGATAGATAGCCATGTATGCGATCACAAATTATTGCAATATGTTATTGATATGGTAGGCGCTGATAAAATTTTACAAGGTAGCGATTATCCTTTTCCATTAGGGGAAACTGTACCCGGCGAGTTAGTTCGCACTGCACCAATTAGTAACTTAGAGAAAGAAAAAATTTTAGGATTAGCTGCTAAAGATTGGTTGGGGTTATAACTAGGCAGCACTCAAAAAGCTATTTTTTTAAATTTTACTTACTTTTCTAGCAGATTTTATACCCTATTTTTTCAAAAAAATGAGTTATATCAATACTTGCTGATAATTTGAAAAGAGATTAATTAAATTGTTTTTACCAATCGCTGCTGGCACCGCCACCACCTGATTTTCCACCACCACCATAATAACCGCCATTAGAGGAGCCTGAACTGCTGCTGGATGAATGAGAGGATGAATTGTACGAAGATGAAGTTAAGGATGAACTTGAATAAGTATTACCACCATTACCCCCTTTACCAATCCAACTAAATAATTTTGAATCGAAATAATTCGCATCTATCTTGTAAACGAAAATAATATTAAACACATGTGATATGGCTAATAATACCATCAATAAAATCACTTGAAAAATATTTAGATCTAAATAATTACCAAAAATAATATAATACAACATTTCAATAATAACCAAACTAAGGGCTGAGTATACGTTTATAATTATTAATAAAATCCCTAAACTAATTTTAATAAACTTATGTTTTTTATTTTTAATGTTATTACTTGACTTTTTGGTTATTTTAAATATTACAAAAACAAAAAGGCTTACAGTAAGCAGTGTTCCAAAAAAATAAGCAGACCATCTTAATCTGCCAGCATACTCGACTCTTGCATTTGAAATAAAAAAATTAACAGTTTTAAAAATACCCGTTTCATTTATAGTTTTTGCTATTGAATCCTGAAATTTATAAAATTCATCAGTATGCAAATTAAATTCACCGGTAGAGCCGTAATAACTTAAATAATAGTTTTTTTTCTGCGTATCAAATTTTAATGTGGAATCCTTACTATCAATAAAATAACCCGGATTAAATGTAATGTTCAAGAGCACTGTATCATAGGTACTTCTATTAGATATGTAAACATTATCTGACACATTATTGTAACCAAAACCAGTAATAATTGAATAACGCTTTTTATTAAAGGAGCCTTTTAAGGCTTCTTCTAATTGTTCCTTCTCGTTATCAGAAAAAATTTGTGCCGGATCATAAACTAAGGCATCGGGTTTTAAAACTTCAATTTTATACTTGGGAATTTTTCCAATATTTTCTTTACTTGTAAAATTTAAAATAGAAGCAGTGCCATTTTTAAGCGCTTTAAAATAATTTCCTCGTTTTAATTCCATAACCATTAATTCCTTTTCTATCTTACTGCATAAAAGGTCAGGTAATGCACCCTCAATACCGTATCCTGTATGGATTCTTAATTTCCTTCCAACACTGTCAATTTTAGAACCACAAACAATAAGTAAAACACCGTTATTTAAATCTTTTTGTCCTGGCTGCCATTTATCGAATAATTGCTGCGCATAATTCTCAATAGTTAAATTTCCTAAATAAGAAGTAGGAATTGTAACAATCATTAATTGATTTGAATTGGAATTATATTCTGCCTTAATATCTCTCGCTAATATTCCTTTTTCTTCCTCAGATAAAAGATTTTCAAAATCGCTTACAACATTTAAAGTAGGTTCGGGGATAAAGGCCTTTTGAGAATATCCGAAATTAAATACTATTAAACTAAAAACTCCAATAGCAATTTTTTTAAAGTTAAACATGATACTCGTATAAAATTTAGATAAAAATATTATTACCATGTATATATTTTTAATTGATAATTATATGTAGTCAATTGCCTTATTAATATAAATTGAGAAGTTGAAATAGTTACCGACAAGGGATTTTCGGTTTTATTAATGTCTTCAATATTTTGTTGTTTATAAATTTTATTTACCGGGCTTATTATCGAATAATTAACTATTGCTTTTTTAGAGTCCGTTTTTTGCATTAGGTAAATTGGATTATTAGCTTCGTCTAATTTAAAATTTAGATTGGTCGAAAAAATTATTGGTTTGTAATAAACGCTTTGGAAATGTATTAAACTATCAACACACAATTTACCATTCATATCCATATCATCATTTGTCGATAAATAAGTTTCTATTAATGGATTGGCTAGAATTGTATTTTTTTCTAAAACATATTGTCCGTTCTCACTTAAAAGCTTACAAACAATGGTATTACAATAGGTGAAACATAAATTAGCATTGGTGCTTTTAAATATGTTTGTTTCAAATGATACAATGCCTTCGTTATCTATTACTAATTTATTTATTCTAAATACATAATTTGCAATTGGTTTTTTATTAGCGGTTTTAGGTGCAACAATGGGTAGCTTAAAATCTTGTTTTAAAAGTTGTTCTCCTGCCGAATCAATTTGGATATAATACGCGGAAGCAAATGCAGCATTTGTAATATTAAAGGCATATTTTGTTTGGCTGAATTGTGCCTCTGTAAATTTTTGACCAACTAAATGAAGTGTTTGAGAAGTGGTATCAAATGCATAATTACCAAAATGGTAAAAATTTGTTTCACCCTTATCATTAAGTTTAGATGCTTTGTTTAATTTACCAGTTGTAGCATTTAACTTCAAAATCCATTGCCCTGTTTTAGTTCCCCCTAATACATTCACATATAAAAAAACAGATGATTTATTAGCAAAAATAAAATGCGCAGAATTTATATTGTTTCGTTCAAACGGAAATTGCCATTCGTTTTGATATTCAAAGTTTTTGAGTTCTGATTTTATAACATATTTGTTTACATAAAATTGTTTGGCTGCGGAATCAGAAGTATATTTTAGTGTGTAAACGTAATTTTTAAAGCGCAATACTTCATCTTCAAAATCTGATATGGTATTTAAGCGGGCTATATCAATATCTTCGATGGTTGCAATTAATTTAAAATTTTTATCAAATCGGTATGTAGTAACTAATTTTTTATCCTTTTTTTGTAAATAAATATTTAGGTAATTATGTAAAGTATCGCCGGATACTTGAAGATAATCATCTGTAGAAGATTTTGGCAAATCAATTATTAAACTATCACTAATTTTTAATTTAACGCTTAATTTATAAATACACAAAGCTGTTTTTTTGGTTTCTGCTTTTAATCCATAACAAAAAATAGATTTTGAAAATAATTGAGTGTTAGCATTACTTATAGATAAATTGAGTGTTTGGCAAAGTATTGAATTTAATACTCCAAAAAAAATAAATGTATATAAAATTTTACTGTTCAATTAAACCTTGTTTTTCGCGTTTTGTATAATCTAAAATTAAAATATAATACATAATTACACCAATGGCATACAATACCGAAGTTATTAAAAATATATTTGCAAATTGAAATTTATGCGCAAATAAAATTTTTACCATAAACCCACTTATTACCCAACTTCCACTCCAAATGGCTGCTGTAAGGGCGCTGGTAATTTCTCTGTTTTTTTGCCCTACATAATTTAAAATTAATTCGGTGGTCATTGGGCCGGCCATATTCATAAGTGGTTGGCGTAATAAATAACAAACCGCGGCAATTACAATGGCAATAGAATACTGGCTATAAAACTGTGTGGTAGCCAATGCTACTAATGATATTACCGCCAGCGCTTGTGTAGTTGGAATTGCAATTTTATATCCAATGTATTGCTTAATTTTTGGAACCATCATAGCACTATAAGCTACTAATACGGCAGCTATAGAGCTTAATACCGAAAAGCCGCCTTTATCTAAATGATGTACCTTATCAAAAAACAAACTTATAAAGGGTATTGTTAAACCTGCACCGGTAGCAATTATTAAGGTTGGAATTAGGGCTTTAAATATTAATTTCCAATCTGTTTCATCAGTGCCGATGGCTACCGGAATTGCTATTACTTTTTGTTGTTCAACAACAACTTCGTTAAAATTTTTAATTCTAAACAGAAAAAATAATCCGAAAAATCCTAAGGCTGAAAAAAGCAATAAAATAAATTGCTCGTCAAATAGTTTTGGATTTATAACATCTAATATTGCAGTTGTAATACCACTTAAAATTCCGGCAAAGCTCCAGGTACTGTAACTTAAAGAGATGCCCGCTGTATGATTTTGTTTTTTTGCATTGCGTAAAATAAACGGCGAAATAGGAATTTGCATAAATGTAAACGATGCTCCCCATAATAATAAACTAATAAGCGTTAGATATTTTAATTGAAAGGCGATAGATAAAACAATGGCTATGCCGAATAGCGGTACACAAATATTAGATAAATAAAATAAAGGAATTAATTTTTTACCTTTTATTAAATTGCCTAGCGGCAAGGCTAATATAAAAACTCCTAAAAATCGAAAGGTAATAAATAAGGCAATTTCTTCATCGCTAAAGCCTTTACGTGTCATGTACAGCGGTAAAATAATCATAAACGTTGCGTTAACTAACTGTATAAAAAATTCAGAAATAACCACGTTCATTACTGGTTTTTCAAGATTTTTATAATCGTTTATAAACTCGAAAAATTTAGCCATTTGCTATTATAACATCAATATATCCTTTTATTTTTTCTAAATCCGTTGGTGCAAATTCTTCAAATTCATCTTTATTTTTAAACCAAGTTAGCTGGCGTTTAGCGTAATTACGCGTGTGTTGTTTTATTTTTTCAATGGCTGCTTCTAAAGTATAACTAGCGTCTAAATACGCATACAGTTCTTTGTAACCTACTGTTTTAAGTGCATTAAGGTGTTTTTTGTCTGCCATTTGTTTTACTTCTTCCATCAAACCTGCCCTCATCATTTTATCAACACGCAAATTTATTTGATCATATAATTTTTCTCTATCGGTATTTATTAAAATTTTTATGGGAGTAAAATTACGAGTTGATTTTGGTTTATTTAAAAAAGAGGAGTAGGGCTTGCCTGTGTATTGGCATACCTCGAGAGCTCTAATAAGTCGTTGCGGATTATAAATATCCACAGAATTAAAATAAACCTCATCTACTTTCTTTACTTCATTTTGTAACCATTCTAATCCATTTTGTAAAAATTTTTGGTTTAATTTTTCTCTAATTTCTATCGGCACTTCAATAAAATCATCTACACCGTTTAAAACAGCATCAATGTATAAACCCGATCCACCAACTAAAAAAATAACATTATATATCTCAAATAAATTATCTAACATTTCAATAGCATCTTTTTCGTAATGCCCGGCACCATACAATTCGGTAATCGATTTTGTATTAATAAAAAAATGCTGAACTTCTTTTAGTTGCTCTTCGCTTGGTTTAGCGGTGCCTATGGTTAATTCTTTATAAAACTGTCTAGCATCAGCACTTAAAATTACCGATTTGTAGTGTTGTGCTAATTGGATAGCAAGTGCCGTTTTGCCAACGGCTGTAGGGCCAGCAATAACTATTAGATATTTGTTCGTTTTAATTATAAATTTATTTTTTTCGTCAGTTTGCGTAGAAAATTTTGCCTCTTTAAATTTTCGTATTGCGAACTGTTTTTAATCACTTATCGATACGTTTGTCCCTCCCTACTCGAGGTGACGGCTATTATTTATCATCATTTCCGAAAACTGTTGTGGGCTAACTGCATTTTTTAGATCAAAATCTCCGATTTTTGTTCGGCATAATTTTGTTAAATGGGCTCCGCTGTTTAACGCTAAACCAAAATCGCGTGCAATGCTACGTATGTATGTGCCTTTGCTACACACAATTCTAAAACTAACGGTCTGCGGCTTTGCATCAGTAATTTCAAATTCTTTAATTTCAATTTCTCGCGATTTTAGTTCAATCTCTACCCCTGCTCTTGCATATTCGTATGCACGTTTACCATTAATTTGTATGGCGCTAAACAAAGGCGGTACTTGTTGTTGCAAGCCAACAAAACTTTTAGCTACATTTAAAATATCATTTTCAGTAATGTGTTCTGTTGTAAATGTAAAATCTATTTTTTTTTCTAAATCGTAACAAGGGGTTGTAGCACCAATACAAAAAGTACCTGTGTATTCCTTATCCATTCCCATTAACGAATTAATGGTTTTAGTTTTTTTTCCTGTACACACAATTAATAAACCTGTTGCCAAAGGGTCTAATGTGCCCGCATGACCAATTTTTACATTTACTTTGGTTACTAAACCTGTCGAAGCAGTATCTATAATAAACGACGGATGATTTTTAATGGCATGTTTTAATTTATTAACCGCTTGAAAGCTACTCCAAGTATAGGGTTTATCTATTAATAAAACTTCGCCGGTATAAAAGTTGTAATTCATTTTATGGAACACAAATAATGCTGATTTTTATGATTTAGTTAGATAAAAAAATATAAAATGCGACATTAAAAAATCAAAATTTATCTTATCCATTTGTGTTATCAGCGTTCTTTATTTAAAGTTCTAAATCCCGCTTTCGTTTTGCCCTTTTTTCGCGCATATTAAATACTTCGTTAATTAAGGCAAAGGCAAGGGCTATGTAAGCGTAATTTTTATTTAGTTCAACGTGCTCAATTTCAGACACTGTAAAATTATAGGAATCTATAATGCCTTCTGCTAATAAAATACCACCTACTACTAATAAAAAGGAGAGGGCGATCATTTTTATACCTTGATTTTTATTTATAAAATCGGCAACGTAACCACTAAATAAAATCATTAAAATCATACTAATTACAACAGCGCATATCATAATTACTACAACGCCACTAACCCCTACCGCAGCTAAAATACTATCAAAACTAAACACAAAATCAATAATAATTATTTGTAAAATAATGGCGTTAAACGAACTTTTACCACCTGTTTTATGCTCAATTTCATCATCGTCGCTATTAATTTTTTCATGTATTTCTTTCCATGTTTTTATTAATAAAAATATACCGCCGCTCACTAAAATTAAGCCCTTACCGCTTACCCCATAATCACCAATATGAAACAACGCTGCTTTTAATCCCGCAATCCATCCTACAAAAAGTAACAACACACTTCGCACAATTAACGCTAAAACTAAACCTATGGTACGTGCTTTTTTTTGTTGCGAAACGGGTAATTTATTTACGGCAATTGAAATAAATATAATATTATCTATTCCAAGTATTATCTCTAAAATCGAAAGTGTTAGTAGGCCAATTAATCCTTTAAAGGAAAATAGAACATCAAAACCAGCCGAAAAATTGTGCATTTATAATTTATAAAATTCAAAGATACTGAATTTTAAGAAATTAAACTAATTTTTTTAGGTTGGTAATCAATAAGTTATAAATAAATTAACAAATATTTAGTACTATGTGTTGCAAGGTACTAAAATAATCACATATCTTTGTGTCACCAATTAGCTATTGATATAAAATTAACAACATTAAAATAATTAAAATAAAAATCAAATGAAAAAATTAAATCAACTAAAAAAAACAAGCCTCATAATAGGCTTAAGCTTATTTACATTTTTTGCAAATGCAAAATCAAAAACCGGTATCGAAATTTTAGAAACTGAGAAAATAATAAAAGAGTCTATAATTTTTTCTACGCCCGTTTCAAATCAAAAAGTAGAAATTTTATTTTCTACAAATACAAATGGTGAAGTAAATTTTGTACTGGCAAAAACAACAGACATAAAATTAAAATCAGAAATTGAAAAACAATTTTCGCATTTACATCTTTTAAGATTAAAAACAGATGTTGTACACAGTATTACTTTAAATTTTAAAACAATCTAATATAAAAATTATGGAACAAGTAAACACCGACAATACAAAAGCGCAAATGCGCAAAGGTGTGCTTGAACTTTGCATACTTTCTATCCTCTCGCAAGGCGACGCTTATCCCACCGAAATAATTGATAAGCTAAAAGATACTAAGTTAGTAGTTGTTGAAGGCACATTATACCCACTGTTAACACGTTTAAAAAATACCGGCTTACTGGGTTACCGCTGGGAAGAAAGCAACAGCGGCCCTCCCCGTAAATATTATAAGCTTACCGAAATTGGCGAACAATATTTAAAAGAACTACTAATAAGCTGGGACGAATTAGTAATTGCCGTGAATAGCACCATTGAAAAAGGAAAAAAATTATAAATAAAAACTAAAAAAATTAGACTATGAACAAAACAGTAACCATAAATATAAGCGGCATAATTTTTCATATTGAAGAAGATGCCTATGATAGCTTAAGCAAATACCTGGCTACCATTAAAGGATATTTTAGTAATACCAACGGCGGTAATGAAATTATGAGCGACATCGAAGCCCGTATTGCCGAATTATTACAGCAAAAAATTAATGCTAATAAACAAGTAGTATTAATGACTGATGTTGAAACCGTTATAGGAATAATGGGCAAGCCCGAAGAGTTTGCCGATGACGATACTAAACAACAAAACAAAAACGATCAAGAAAATCAAACTAATTTTAATACTGAAAAAATTAAACGACGTTTGTTTCGTAACCCCGATGAAAAAGCCATAGGTGGCGTGTGTAGCGGTTTAGCGGCTTATTTTGATATAGATATTATATGGATACGCTTAGCAATGTTTTTATTAATATTTTTTGGAGGCTTAAGTTTGTGGGTATACATAGTAATGTGGATAATAATTCCGGAAGCAAAAACTACTGCCGATAAATTAGCTATGCGTGGAGATCCTATAAACATTGATAACATAAGCAAAACGTTTAAAGATGAAGCTAAGGAATTTAAAAATAAATACGGCAAAAATTTTGATAAAACAAAATTTTCTAATAATGTTCGGAATGGTGCATCTACCGCTGCACATACCATTGCCAGCGTTTTTGGGCGATTGTTAGGTTTGTTTATACTATTTATTGGAGGGATTTTGCTAATAAGTTATGTTGCTGTAATTTTTGGCATCTCAATTACAAATTCATCTAGCAATATTTTTGAGAATTGGAAAACCTTAATTTTTAGTTCATCAAGCGATTATGTGTGGGCAATAATTTCGTTTATCGTTGCCTTTGGCATACCAGTGTTTATGCTTATTTACACGGGCATTAAATTATTATTTAAAATTAGATACCACAACCGTTGGTTAAACTACAGCCTTGGAATTATTTGGCTAGCCGGTTTTATTTTAGGGTTTTACATTACCGCAAAAACAGTAAAAGAATTTACACAAACATCTAAAATTAAAGAAATACAATTAGTACAAGGTTTGGGGGATACTATTGTTGTAAAATTAAATCCAAGTTCGGAGATTATAAAAAAGTATAATTTCGAAAATGCTGACGATATTGATGGTAGTTTTAAAAACAATAACCATAATTATACAATTGGCGAAAATCCCAACAGTCTTGCAATATTAGGCATGGCAAGTTTAGATATTGTAGAAAGTAATAGCGATAGTGTAGAGTTAATAATTTACCACTCCTCTAAAGGCAACACAAAACAAGAAGCTAACCTAAACGCAAAAGCCATTAAATACAGTTTTAAACAACAGGGCAATCAATTAATTTTTGACCAATTATTTGTTGTGTTACAAAATCAAAAATTTAGAATGCAACAAGTAGATATTAAATTAAAATTACCAAAAGGCAAGGTTATTTATTTTGATAAAAGTGTAAAATATCTTTTAGATGATATTGAAAATACAACTAATACATGGGATGGCGATATGATTGGTAGACGTTGGAAAATGACAGACAAAGGACTAGCCTGTATTGATTGTAATAATTTAGATAGCGATGGGAACGATGATGAAGACGACGAAGAAAACTCTAAAAATAAAATTATAATAAATGGTAAAGAAATTAAAGTAAATGACAAAGACGTAAACATAAAAATTGATGAAGATGGTATTAAAATAAAAACAGATAAGAAAGATAAAAAGGGCGAATAATTAGTTGTTTTTTCATAAGCCCCATAAACCGTAATTCCTTTTTATAGGATTACGGTTTTTTTCAGTTTTTAATAATCTCCTTAATATCCATTATTATTTTTTTAGCTAAATTCTCAGCAGTTGCAGCAGTTTGGCTTTCGCTATAAATTCTAATAATTGGTTCGGTATTGCTTTTACGTAAGTGTACCCACTCTTTATCAAATTCAATTTTTACGCCATCAATTACATTTATGGGTTGTTTTTTGTATTTTGATTTAATATCTGCCAACACATTATCTACGTTAATTTGTGGCGTTAGTTCTATTTTATTTTTACTTATAAAATAACTTGGGTACGATTTACGCAACATACTTACCGATTTACCATACTTGGCTAAATGCGTTAAAAATATAGCAATGCCAACTAAGGCGTCTCTTCCATAATGTAACTCCGGTAAAATAATTCCTCCGTTACCTTCGCCGCCAATTACGGCTTTGGTTTCTTTCATCAATTTAACAACATTTACTTCACCTACAGCCGATGCAGAGTAAGAACCGCCTTGTTTTTCCGTAATATCACGTAATGCACGTGTGCTGCTTAAATTACTTACGGTGTTGCCTTTTTTATTGTGTTTTAAAACATAATCGGCAACTGCAACTAAAGTATATTCTTCGCCAAACATTTCGCCATCTTCGCACACAAGTGCCAAGCGGTCAACATCAGGGTCTACACTTATACCTAAATGTGCTTTTTGTTTTAAAACTGTTTTACTTAAATCGGTTAAATGTTCAGGCAATGGTTCAGGATTATGTGCAAAATTTCCGCTTACATCATTATGAATTACAGTTACCGTTTTAACACCCAACGCTTCTAACAATATGGGTACTGCTATGCTACCACTACTATTTATAGCATCAACAACAACATTAAAATTTGCTTTTTCAATAGCTTTAATATCTACATAAGGCAAATCAATAATTTTTTTTATGTGTACGTTTAAAAAATCATTATTAACTGTATAAGTGCCTAAATCATTTACCTCAGCGTAATTAAAGTTAGCATCTTCGGCCAGTTTTAAAATATCTTGTCCGTTTTTATCGCTAATAAATTCGCCTTTTTCGTTTAATAATTTTAAAGCATTCCATTGTTTAGGATTGTGGCTTGCAGTTAAAATTATACCCCCTTGTGCTTTAAATTCAGTAACCGCCATCTCAACAGTGGGTGTAGTGCTTAGTTCTAAATCAATAACATTTATGCCTAAACCAATCAAAGTACCACTAACAAGATTGGTAAGCATACTGCCACTCATGCGGGCATCGCGCCCAATAATAATGGTTGTTTTTTGTTTTGATTTACCGTTGCTTAAAATCCAGGCACCGTAAGCTGATGTATATTTTACAATGTCTAAAGGTGTTAAGCCATCATCCGGTTTACCACCAATGGTGCCTCTAATACCTGAAATACTTTTTATTAACGTCACGTTATTATTTTTGGCAAATATAGTTAAAGTGTATTACGTAAAAGCGCATTTATTACAGTTTAATTGTTCATTTTTTATTAAATTATAATTAAAATAGTTGCTTTTTATTAGCATTTTTGTTATACTATTAAAATGCAAGTTAAGTTAAGATTTCTAATATTATTTTTATGGGTTTTTGGAAACGTTTCTTCTAAAAATGAAATGAATTTTGTATCATATGTAGATACTTTGGTATTGGATTCTGTAATCAGTTTAAAATCAGAAATAGTTTTAGAAAATTTTTCTCGTCCTAATCCAATTCTACAATTATTTAAAAGCAAACAAAAAAAGAATAAAAAATTAATTGCTGCAGCTTTAGCATTTCCTTTCCCTTTTGGCATAGTGGGTTTACATAGAATTTATTTAGGTACTGCACCTTATATTCCGGTTGTATATATAGGTACGTTGGGTGGAGGCTTTGGCATTTTACCTTTTATAGATTTTTGCATATTAATACTAGATAAAGATTTTGAACGTTATAATAACAATAACAAAGTATTTATGTGGGTTAACGAGGAGGGGAAAAAATCGAAGAAATAACTACCCGTCATTGCGAAGGTTTTTACCTGAAACAGTCTCAATTATAATATAGTTTGAGATTGCTTACTTCGTAGCAATTACAAATTTAAAAGATTAATAAATGTGTGGCATTGCCGGAATAATTTTAAAAACAAACTTAGAATTTAATTTACAAGAAAAAATTAAATTAATGAGTAAAACTATTGCCCACCGAGGACCGGATGGCGAAGGCTTTGTATTTGCAGGAGAAAAAAGTATTACTCCTTTTTTCGATTTGTTAAGTACTAATTATTCCAAAACCGATTTACCATTTATTCCAAAACAACATATTTCTGAGTCTTCATCAAATTCGTTTTTAGCATTTGCTCACCGGCGTTTATCTATAATTGATTTATCGGAAACGGGTCACCAACCAATGTGCACTGCAGACGCAAATTTGTGGATAACCTACAATGGCGAAATTTATAATTATATTGAATTAAAAAACGAATTAAAAAATTTAGGATATTTATTTAATACCGAAAGTGATACAGAAGTTATTTTAAACGCTTACAAACATTGGGGTAAAACTTGTGTAGAAAAATTTAATGGCATGTGGGCATTTTGTATTTACGATGTTCAACAACAACTGTGTTTTGCCAGCCGCGATAGATTTGGCGTAAAACCATTTTATTATATTAATAATAACGAAATACTTTCGTTTGCAAGTGAACAAAAAGCCTTTATAAAAAGTGGACTAATACGCGCAACAATTAATAACAAAGCACTACATAATTATTTAGCAAACGATTTAATTGAAAACGAAACTGCTAACTTTTTTGAGGGTATAACAGAATTGTTTCCCGGTAATAATTTAATTTATAATATATGTACTAAAGATATTAGTATACAAAAATATTATTCCTTACAAGATAATATTAATTTAAGCAATGATAGTTTAACCGAAGGCGAACTTATTGAAAAAATAATTTACGAGTTTGAAAATGCTATAAAGCTACGCCTTCGAAGCGATGTAGAAGTTGGAACTTGCTTAAGCGGAGGTATAGACAGCAGTGCAATAGCGGTTACAATGTCACAACTTGTTACTAAACCTGTGTATTGTTTTACAGCAGTTTTTAAAAACGAAAGCATTAACGAAGAACATTTTGCGGATTTAGTTTCGAAAAAAATTAATGCCAAACATTTTAAAATAGAACCAACATTTGATGGTTTTTTAAATGAGGTAAACGACTTAATTTATTCTCAAGATGTCCCCATTTGGAGTACCAGCACCTACGCACAACACAAGGTAATGCAGTTGGCACAGCAACATAATATTAAAGTTGTGCTCGACGGGCAGGGTGCTGATGAATTGTTTGCCGGATACCACCATCATTTTTTAGCACAGTGGAATAATTTAATTTCAACAAATAATTACACAAAAGCTTTTAGAGATATAAATGTTTCAAAAAAAACAATTCCCAACCCACTTTTATTTTTTGTAAAAGAACGCCTAAAACAAAAAAATAATTTTAATTTAAAAAATTTAAAAAGATTTTTAACTGCCGATTTTATAAATGCCAATCCTGTAAATAATCAATCTGTTTACTTTAATACTGTTAACCAACAATTGGTTAGCGATATTTACGATACGCGTTTAAAATCGTTTTTAAAATGCGAAGACCGTTGTGGTATGTGGCACGGTGTAGAAAGCCGAACTCCTTTTGCGGATGATGTAGAATTAATAAATTTATTGTTTTCATTTAACGGAAACAAAAAAATAAAAAATGGTGTAAGTAAATATTTATTGCGCGAAGCATTAAAAAACAAATTACCACCACAAATATATTCCCGTTTTGATAAAAAAGGCTTTGAAACCCCAATGCAAAAGTGGATGCAACAATTGTTACCGCAATTAATTACAGAAGTGATAGAAGCTAAATTTGATTTTGTAGATTATTCTCAACTCGAAAAAATGAGTGTTTCTAATTCGCATCAAAGTAAATTATTATTTAAATTATTTGTGCTATGCCGGTGGAAAATTATTTTTGAAAAACTATAATCCTTTTGCAGTCTCCTGTTCAAAAATGCCTGCTGTAATGGGTTGTTTATCTCTAAAATAAGAAACACCGCCCCAATTAAAAATTTTCTTTTCGTACACCCAAACCTCTTGTTCGCGCACTACTGTACGTTTTATAATTATTATACCTTCGCCTTTAAATTCCTCTTCGGTAACGCCTTGTTTGTATTTGGCTAATAAATCGGCAATTTTTTTATCAATTATTTTTTTGCTCACTTCTGCATCGGCAACTACAATATTTAGTTTAAAATCGTTAACGGCTGGCGTTGGTACTTTAAGCTCGGTTTTATTTGCCGCTAATACTTTAGATTCTGCCTCTAATTTTTTTAATAACTCATTGTCAAAAGCTAAACGTTCTTCAATTTTCTTTTTTTCTTCCACTAATTTATCTGATTCAACTTTATGGTTCGCATTTTTTGCGACTTCAATTTGTTTAGTTTTATTTTTTTGTAAAGCGGCCAACATTGCTTCGCGTTCGGCTTTTTTTACTAATTTCATAGCCGCAATCATCTCTTTTAAATACTCCTTATCGTACTCCATATTGTCTTTTTTGGAGTTGTAATAGTATTTATTTACCGGTTCGTTAAAAATAGAGTAATCAACCCCATCGTAATATTTAAATAAGTCGACATCTGCTTCTAAAACGGGGAATTTATTTTTTGCCTTTTCTGGTGGAATGCCTGTAGTACTTACGTTAAAATATTTTTTTACGTAATTATTTTTAGAAACCGAAATTACATAATCGCCCCCTAATGGCAAATACACATTATAACTTCCATCCTTATCCGTTTTAAACGATGTTAATACCTTACCATTTTGTATAACCTGAACAGTAGCTTCCGATAAATTTGTGTTTTCGTTCGATATTTTTCCTTCAAAATCTACCGTAATATCTTGCGCAAAGCTTACATTAAAAAGCAGTAACATAAAGAAAACTAACTTTACTTTGTTCAAAATCATTTTATTTAATTTATGCATAAACATATTTAAATATATTATTGCAAAACTAATGCCACTTGGCTAATATATTTGTTACTTTTAACAAAGTTTATGCACAAAACACTGTTAGCTTATACTAAATAGTTTCAGTTTATAAAAATTTACTCGAAAAAAAATTTAAAAAATTACAAACACAAACAGTATATGATTAAATACTTTATTTTTACAAAAACATTTAAATCTTATTAAAAAAACATATTTATGAAAGTATCAATAATTGGAGCAGGAAATGTAGGCGCAACGTGCGCTGAATATATTGCGCTTAACAGCATTGCAGGCGAAGTAGTTATTTTAGACATAAAAGAGAATTTTGCAGAAGGTAAAGCTTTAGACCTAATGCAAACGGCAACCTTAAATGGGTTTAATACAAAAATTACTGGTAGCACAAACGATTATTCAAAAACCGCAAACAGCTCGGTAGTTGTAATTACCAGCGGTATCCCACGTAAACCGGGTATGACGCGTGAAGAACTAATTGGCATTAATGCAGGTATTGTAAAAACAGTTACTGAAAATGTTCTAAAACATAGCCCTGATACTATTATAATAATAGTTAGTAACCCAATGGATACTATGACGTATTTGGCATTAAAAGAAAGTGGTTTACCTAAAAATCGCATTATTGGTATGGGGGGTATTTTAGATAGCGCTCGTTTTAAATGTTATTTATCGAAAGCATTAAATGCGCCTGCTAGCGATGTTACAGGTGTTGTTATAGGCGGCCATGGCGATACAACTATGATTCCTTTAACGCGTTTAGCTTCTTACACAGGTGTTCCGGTTTCTCAATTTTTAGATGCAGAAGCGCTTAAAAAAGTAGCTGCAGATACTATGGTGGGTGGAGCAACTTTAACCGGCATGTTAGGCACTAGTGCCTGGTACGCGCCAGGAGCTTCGGTTGCACAATTAGTAAACAGCATATTAAATGATCAAAAAAAATTATTCCCTTGCTGTGTGTTTTTAGATGGCGAATACGCGCAAAAAGATATTTGTTTGGGTGTGCCTGTTATAATCGGAAAAAATGGCTGGGAAAAAATTATTGATTATAAATTAAATACCGATGAGCAAGCAGCTTTTAATAAAAGTGCCGAAGCAGTGCGCGCTATGAATGCCGTTTTAAATGACATGAAGACGGTTTAATTTTGCAATATATAAGAATAATTTTAAAAAATACCCATTAGTGGGTATTTTTTTTGCTCGTATAAATATTTAGTTTTGCGCCGAAATATATATTAATCCCAAAAAACAAAAAAAAATGAAAAAATTATTTATTATCGCGGTTGCAGCTTCAGCTATGTTTTTAGCTTCATGCTCTGCAAAAATCTCTTCAATTTCTAAAAACTCAGTGCCATTTCCAGGTATGACAGTTTCCCGTGCCGATTACAAACTTTCAAAAGATGTTAGCGCTGAAGTTGAAGTAAAAGAATGGTCAACTTTATTTGGTTATGCAAGAGGCGCAAAAACTGTTGGCGAAAACAAAAATGAATTACGTCAAGGTACAGTTAATGGTTTTGGTTTAGATAAAGCCGCACAAGTGGCTGTTTATAAAATTTTAGATGCTAATCCAACTTTTGATTACTTAACTAATATTCGTGTTACTAAAGAATATACCAAAAAATGGTTATTGTTTTTTACTAAATACAACTCTAAGATTAAGGTTGTAGCAAAAGGAGTTACTTTAAATACAGAGAAATAATCTCTAATAAGTATACAGTAAAAAATTAACCATTTAACATTTAGAAATTATTATGAAAAAAATAACTATTTTAACAGCAGTTGCAGCCTTAGCGGTTGTAGTGTTGTCGTCTTGTGCTGCAAAATCTACTTTGCAAAAAGACGTTAAGCATATGAAAATTCGCTTTAAACCCTTAACACGTAAGGATATTGTGTTGGTTGGCAATTTACAAGCAGAAATTACTATTACCGGTAAAGGTGCAGGCCCTAAAAAAATATTAGATAAATCTTACGCTTCTAATCTTAAAAAAGGCTTAATTAATGCTAGCGAATCTACCGAAATTTTATATTTTGCGCCAGGTGCCGGCGAAGCAATTACAGGTTCATTGTACGATAACGAAGTTTTTAATTCTGTTTACGGTACTCGTAATTTAGCGGGAGGTAGCAATGGCATCTTCGGTAAATTCTTTTCTGGGCTAAAAAAAGCTGCTGCTCCTGCTGATGCAGGTATGGACTTTGCTTATTACGCCTTAGTAGAAAAATATCCTGATGTGGATTATTTTATTAATGTTCGTTTTGACAGAAAAACAATTTACAAAGGAAAAAAATTCTCTGAAACAGTTATTGTAAAAGCTGACGGGGTTCAATTAAAAACTGACTAGTATTTCCCATATTTATTTTAAAAACCGTTTCAAAACATTGGAACGGTTTTTTTGTTTTAAATAAAAATTAAGCTATTTAAAATTTACACTAAATTTGCAATGTTTTTGAAGGCAACTACAATATCTAATACAGCAAATTACTCAAAAGTTTCGGGTTTTTTAAAACTAACTAAGTTTAGGTTAGGGGCATTAGTTGTGTTTAGTGCTATTGTTACCTATTTTACAGTTGCTACCACCATTAATTGGTATCAAGTTTTGGCATTAAGTTTAGGTGGCTTGCTTGTAACGTCTGCAGCCAATGGTTTTAACCAAATTATTGAAAAAGATTTAGATAAATTAATGGATCGCACCAAAAATCGCCCTATCCCTATTGGCGTTTTAAGCAATACCGAAGCCTTCATTTTTTGTACTATGTTTGGCATTGGTGGAACAATTTTATTGTGGGTGTACACGAATCCTTTATGTGGCATTTTAGGCTTTGTTTCAATAATATTATATGCTTTAGTTTACACTCCTTTAAAACGCAAATCCCCACTCTCTGTATTTGTAGGGGCTTTTCCGGGCGCATTGCCAACACTTATAGGTGCAGTAGCTACTACTGACGGTTTTGGACACATTACATTTTTTGCAATATTATTGTTTACTATTCAGTTTATTTGGCAATTTCCACATTTTTGGGCCTTGGCGTGGTTTAATAATGATGATTATGCCAAGGCCGATTTCTACCTTCTTCCCTCAAAAGGCGGTAAAGACGAGGCTTCCAAATTTCAAATTTTATTATATTCCGTATTTTTGCTCATTACAAGTATTATGCCTTTTGTGTTTCAACAAGTGGGTATTTACAGTACTTTAATATGTATTTTGGCCGGATTTTCGCTATTATTTCAAGCCTATATTTTTTATAGATTACCCACAAATTCACATGCCAAGAAACTTTTTTTTAGTACATTGGTTTATCTACCAGTTGTACAATTAGCTTTAATGACAAAAATTTAATTATGAAAATTTTAAATACTAAATATAAAATTCTAAACACTAATCTTTAACTACTAAATCTTCAATCTTAACCCAATGCTAAATGGAAGAATCAATCTCAACAAAAAATAGAAATTACCGCAAAGCCGAAATAAAAGCCGCGGAGCGAAAAGCCGCCAAACCCCTTTTGTGGATTGGCATTGTAAGCATAGTTATGCTTTTTGCAGGACTAACAAGTGCCTATGTTGTTAGAGCCGATAATGGTAATTGGTTGGTATTTAAATTACCCGATGTTTTACTAATTAGCACCGCCCTTATTATTAGTAGCAGTTTAACCATGTTTGTAGCCCAACAAGCCATTAAAAAAAATAATTATAAATTAACAGCAGTTAGCCTGTTTATAACCTTAGCCTTAGGAATTGGCTTTTTTTGCACACAGTATGCAGGATGGAAAGAATTAACCCAACAAGGAATTTATTTTATGGGTAAGCGAAGCAATGCTTCAGGATCGTTTTTGTATTTAATTGCATTTGTACATTTACTCCATATGATTGGCGGCTTAATTGCGCTATCGGTTTCGTTTACAAAAACCCTTTTAAAACGGTATTCTAGCTCCGATTTTCAAGGAATTGAATTAACAGCAATTTATTGGCACTTTTTAGACCTTTTATGGGTATATTTATTTTTGTTTTTATATTTTTATCGTTAATATTGTACGCAGAATTTAATCTTATTTAACACTTTACTATATGTCTCACGCAGTTACGTCTCATCACGACGTTGAAATTGATTCAAAAGAAGCTTGGAATGGCGGAGGATCGCCGTTTAAAGTAAGTTACGGAAAAATGATGATGTGGTTTTTCCTAATCTCCGATGCTTTAACATTTGGTGGTTTATTGGTATCCTACGGCTTTATTCGCCATAAATATGCAGATATATGGCCTAAAGCCGAAAATGTGTTTACTCATTTTCCGTTTGTAGAACAGCATTTGCCATTGGCGTATGTAGGTTTAATGACGTTTATTTTAATTATGTCGTCTGTAACAATGGTATTGGCTGTAGAAGCCGGTCATCGTATGGATAGAAAAGGAGTTACTATTTGGATGTTTTGGACAATTATTGGTGGAGCTATGTTTGTTGGCTCGCAAGCTTGGGAATGGTATCATTTTATTGTTGGAACCGACCAAGGAGCATTACGTAATGTGTGGGATATGGGAAAACAAGCGTATGTGCAACAAACCTACCATGGCGCTACAATGGCGGTAAATGAGTACGGCGTACCACAATTTGCTAATTACTTTTTCTTTATTACGGGTTTTCACGGTACTCACGTATTTAGTGGGGTTGTAATTAACTTTATTATTTTTATGAACGTACTAAAAGGCACTTACGAAAAGCGCGGACATTACGAAATGGTCGAAAAAGTGGGTCTTTATTGGCACTTTGTAGATTTGGTGTGGGTGTTTGTATTTACATTCTTTTATTTATTGTAGCAGTAATTATTTAAAACTTAGAACTAAAAAATTAAAATTATTTATAATGGAATTTCACGACGACTACCCACAATACGAAAAAATGAGCAACCACGATGAGGCTTATGGCAAAAAATCGCGCCGTACGCTTTGGAATGTGTTTTGGATAATGCTTGCTATTACAGTTTTTGAATTAATTATTGGTTCATTAGCGCCGGGTAAAGGCTGGACGGGTACTGCATGGTTAAAAATATTATTTATAGGTTTAACACTTGTTAAAGCCGCTGCCATTGTGTTATGGTTTATGCATTTAGGCCACGAAGTAAAGTTTTTTAAGTATCTTATACTTGTTCCTTACTTTACGTTTATGGCATATACTATATTCGTTATTTTAACCGAAGGTACTTATGCGGGTCGCCCAACTAATGTTACCCGTGTTGACCCTATATTTGTTAAACAACAAGAAGATTTAAAAGCCGGCCATCACGGCGGCGGTGGAGCTGAGCATCACGAAGCCAAAGGCGACGAACATGGTTCAGAAGAACATCATTAAAAAATTAAATTTAAATAAAAAGCTCTGGCAACAGGGCTTTTTTTGTTTTTAAATAGTACACTTATAAAAAAGGAAAAAATTAATGTTAATAGATTTAAGAAGCGACACCGTTACAAAGCCTTCCGCGACCATGTTAAAAGCCATGATGCAAGCACCCGTTGGCGACGATGTGTTTAATGAAGATCCTACAATAAATGAACTGGAAAATTATTCTGCTAATTTATTTGGAAAACAAAAAGCCCTGTTTTGCCCAAGTGGAACTATGACGAATCAAATTGCTATTAAAGTTCATACTCAACCCGGTAACGAATTAATTTGCGACGTAAACTCACATATATTTAATTACGAAGGTGGTGGCATAGCCTTTAATTCGGGCGTGCAGGCTAAATTAGTACAAGGTAATGAAGGCAGGTTAAGCGCAGAATTAATTGAACCCCTAATTAATGGCGATTTTGATTGGCTTACAAAAACAAGTTTGGTATGTTTAGAAAATACTGTAAACCGCGCCGGGGGCAGTTATTATACTATTAATCAAATAAAACCCATTACAGAACTCTGTAAAAAAAATAATTTAAAATTACATTTAGATGGCGCCCGAATATTTAATGCTTTACAAGTAACTAACGAAAACCCTGTTGATGTTGGAAATTGCTTTGATTCCATCTCTATTTGTTTGTCAAAAGGTTTGGGTGCGCCTGTAGGTTCGTTATTGTTAGGCGACGTTAATTTCATAAAACAAGCGCGCCGTGTTCGTAAAGTGTTTGGTGGCGGTATGCGCCAGGCAGGCTTTTTAGCCGCTGCAGGTTTATTCGCCTTAAAAAATAATGTAAGTAGGTTAAAAGACGATCACCAAAAAGCGAAACAATTAGAAACAGAATTATTAAAATTAAATTACATTGAAAGTGTGTTGCCTGTTTATACTAACATTGTTATTTTTAATTTAAAAAAAGAATTAATTACTGGCGATGAATTTCAAAACAAACTTGCCCAACACAACATTAAAATTGCTGCCTTTGGCAAACATACTATTCGAATGGTAACGCATTTAGATTTTACGGATGAGATGTTAGGCGAAACGATTAGGGTACTTAAGTGTTTAGTGTGTTAATTATGATATTAAATTTAATTTTATTCCTATGAAAATGCTACTAAATAACACTTTAAAAATATGTATAGTTGCATTTATTTTAGCAGGTTGTAATCAAAAAACAAATTCCGATAACAAGGCTAATGCAACCAACGATACCATTAACGAACCTGGCAGGCTTTTGCCTCGCAAGTTGCGTAATATTCCCTTTGGAATAAATGCTGCTCATTTTCCAAACCCTTGCTATGCCGATTTTAAAAACAATAAATATGTTTGGAAACACAACACAACCGTAAGCGTTACTCAAAACCTTCAGTTGGTTGAATATGGAAGTTTTGTATTTACCAAAAAAGGTTGGTACTTAAGGGTTACTTATACTGCTAAAGATTTTGACGAGCATTATGGCACCAAAAATGGTCAGTTACAAAGCGGAGTTGTTTACACCGATCCAACTAGTTGGCGAATGAGTGATAGCCTTTATGCTGGTGATGCTATGTGGTATTACATCGCTAAAGATAGTTATGGTAATTTATTCAAAGGCATTGCCCCAATTGAAACCGAAGGTCAACTACTAAAAGATGTTGAAGATAGCAAAGGATTTTCAAAATTTAATTTGGCAGATTGCAAATTAAATTGGACAGGTTACGGCGAAGTAGGCGGCTATTCGCTAAGTGGCGAACTAAAATTACAAAGTGGCTTATATGCCATTTCAAACGATTCCCTAAAAAATGTAGAACTTGTGTTTGATATGAGCACCATTTCGCACAAAGATAAAAACTTAGTACAACACTTAACTGGCGCTGATTTTTTTGATTGTGCCAAATACCCAACAGCAAAATTTAGTTTAAGCGAACCAACCCTCCTATCAAGTAAAAGTAAGACAATTAAAGGATTGCTAACTATAAAAGGAATTACTCTACCAATAACTGTTCCTATTTCATCTACCGAAACAAATGGCATAAAAACATTTGTTGGAAAAATTTCGTTTGATAGAACACAGTACAATATAAAATATAACTCAAAAAGTTTTTTTAGTAATCTTGGCGACAAAGCCATTAAAAATACTATTGATTTTGAATTTACAATTAGCACATTAAAAAAATAATAATTTGGGCGTGCCCACCTATAAAACCTCAAATCACTTAAAAAGTTTTATTGGTGGTCGGGCTATCCGCTTCAATCTTTTTTTCGTTCCTCAAAAAAGTATTTCCGCTACTATCCCTCACGCAAAATCGCCTGTAATAACAGTATAAACAAAAATTAAAGAATAAATTGTAATTTGCACATATAATTTTTTATGCACATACAACAAATAACAAATCTCTTAGAAACCTTTGCCCCACTATCTTTACAAGAAGAGTACGATAATTGCGGTTTATTAACCGGGCAAAAAACCTGGGAATGTACAGGCGCATTATTAACGTTGGATTGCACTGAAGCAATTATTGACGAAGCAATTAAAACTAATTGTAATTTAGTAATTGCGCATCACCCTATTTTATTTAGCGGTTTAAAAAAATTAAATGGCAGTAATTATATTGAACGTACTATTATAAAAGCCATTCAAAACAATATTGCCATTTATGCGGCACATACTAATTTTGATAACGTAAAAAATGGCGTTAATAAAAAAATAGCAGAAAAATTAGGACTTAAAAATTTACAAATTTTAGCTCCAAAACCCAATCTTCTTAAAAAATTAGTAACGTTTGTTCCCGAAACACATCATCAAAAAGTATTAGATGCTTTGTTTGAAGCTGGTTGCGGAAGTATTGGTAATTACGCCAACTGTAGTTTTAATACTAAAGGTACCGGCACGTTTATGGGCAACGAAGCCTCTAATCCCTATTTTGGTAAGCCAAACCAATTACGTGTGGAATTAGAAGTAAGAGTTGAAACAATTTTTGAATCTTATCTCGAAAAACAAGTAATTTCAGTCTTAAAATTGGCACATCCTTACGAGGAAGTAGCTTATGACGTGTATTCACTCTCAAATTTTAACCAAAATGTGGGTAGCGGAATGATTGGCGAACTGGAAACTGAACTATTAGAAGAAGATTTTTTACAGCTTGTTAAAACGAATTTAAATGCAAAATCGTTAAAACACACTCAAAAATTGGGTAAAACCATTAAAAAAGTAGCAATTTGTGGCGGAAGTGGTCAGTTTTTGCTTAAAAATGCCATAAACAGCAGGGCAGACGCTTTTGTAACTTCCGATTTTAAATACCACCAGTTTTTTGATGCCGA
>JAYVGH010000032.1:0-18385 GCA_043772435.1 Bacteroidota bacterium | reverse complement strand
AATTTAATGCCCAACACTATGATGAAATAGAAGATATTAGATTGCCCGACATAGGTGATATTACAAACGCCGCTACTTTAAGTGATAGTACAGTTTTATTGTCTTCAAAATATTTGGGTTTATTAAAATTTTATCCCAAAACAAATAAGTATACGATTATTAATAAAGGTAAAAACGATTTATTTAAAGAAATAAAAAGTTCAGTTTTATATAAAAATTGTTTATGGATGGCTACGGATAATGGTTTTATTAAATGGAATTACACAACTAACGAAACTACAGAAATTACTACTGACGACGGGTTACCTTCAGAAATTATTCATCAAATTGATTTTTTAGATGGTTATTTCTACATTGCAACACAAGATGGTTTAGTAGTCTTTAATCCTGATTATCAGGTGTCGCATTTTAATCTACCTAAAATTGATGTTACAAAATTTGAAGGATTAGGTAATAGTTATTCATTAAAAAATTTATTAAACGGACAGGAAATAGAATTAAAAGAAACACAAAACTCTTTTAAAATTGATTTTACTGTTTTAGATTTTAATTTACCCGAAAAAAATAGATATAAGTACAGGTTTTTACCTTATGAAACCGAATGGCAACAACCATTAGGCGCTAATTTTGTTATTTACAACGATTTGCCTGCCGGTACCTATAAATTTGAGGTTATGGGTGCAAATGCCGATCAAATATGGTGCGCAGAGCCTTTTGTGTTAAATATAAAAGTGGTTCCACCATTTTATAAAGCAAAATGGTTTTCTTATTTAGTTATAATAGTTATTGTTTTTAGTATTATTTTAATCATATTTTTAAGGGTTAAAGCAGCACGCACTAATAGAATACGGTTAGAGAGAATTATTAAACAACGTACTGCCGAAATTCAGCAACAACGTGCCGAATTAATGGATAGTATTAGTTATGCCGAGCGCATACAACGAGCAATTTTTGTAGGGCAAGATGTTTTAAAGGCAAGTATACAAAACAGTTTTATTTATTATAAACCAAAAGATCAGGTAAGTGGCGACTTTTTTTGGGTAGGTAAACATAAAGATATTTTAATAATTTTTGCGGGCGATTGCACAGGGCATGGGGTTCCTGGCGCAATGTTAAGTATTGTAGGTACATCTCTACTTAATAAAATTGTTTACGAAGAAAACTTGTATTTACCCGGCGACATTTTAACGCGTTTAAACCATTTATTTTACCATCAGTTAAATTTAAAAGAAGATAATATTAGAGACGGAATGGACGCAAGTATTGTCGCTGTAAATTTAGTAAACAATAATGTTTATTTTGCGGCTGCAAAAAACGATGCTTTTTACATTGTAAATAATTCTCTTATCGATTTAAAAGCGCACCGTTATTCAATCGGTGAAAACGATAGTTCTGAGTTTAAAACAACGTTTATTTCTTACGAACCAAATAGATTATTTTATTTATTTAGCGATGGAATTAAAGATCAATTTGGAGGCGTTAGGCAAAAAAAGTTTTCGGCAGCACGCTTTAAACAAACCATATTACAAGCCTCTGATTTATCATTTAACAATCAATCTGATTTTATACAAAATACTGTAAATACCTGGCAGGGTGTTATGCCTCAAACCGACGATATTATGGTAATTGGATTTAAGTTTTAAAATGCAGATCGCTAAGCTCATCATAGCGAATTTTAATTATTTGCAACATTATAAAAATTGACATTCAACTCGCACATTTAAAAAAAGATAAGCTCTTAAAAAAATTATTGAGCAAGTTGGCGTTTTAAATACATAAAAAAAAAAACAGAAAAATGGAAACCATACCGAATATTAGCATCCAGATATATTTAAAAATATAATGACCAAAAAATATAGTTTTTAATTGTGTTTTTTGTTTTAAAGAGTTAAAAAAGCATATAAAAAACATTAATTGAGTGAAACCATTGTTTTAAATACCTAAAGTGTTATATTACTTATTAAGCTATTGTTATATACAAAAAAATTAGCTATATATTTGTTATATGTTAAAACAACTTTTAATATTTGCTGGATTTATATGTTTTTCTAATATTTTAGTAGCTCAAAATAATACCTGTGCCAATTCTCAACCTTTTTGTACAGGGAATACTGTAAATTACCCGGCCAATACAAATTCAGGTAATGCACAATCCGGTCCCAATTATGGTTGTTTAGGTTCTCAGCCTAATCCGGCTTGGTTTTCGTTGCAAGTAGCAACAGCGGGTCCCATTGTAATTACCATGTCTGCCAGTAACGATATTGATTTTATTTGTTATGGACCTTTTCCAAGTTTAACCGGTAACTGCGGAAATTTAAATACAGCAAATACAGTACCAAATACAGGCGGTAATACAGGTTGTAGTTATTCTGGATCTGCTACAGAAACTTTAGTAATTGCAAATGCACTACCCGGGCAAAACTATCTTTTATTAATAACTAATTTTTCAAACATCAATCAGCCTATTACTTTTAACCAAGCAAACTCTACAACATCAGGCGCAGGTACTACTAACTGCGGTATATTATGTACGTTTACTGCCGCCGCAACCAGTAGTTTATGTTCCACCCAAACAGCAACTTTTGGTGTAACTACAACCACAAATATAGTAAGTGTAGCTTGGATCGGACCTGCCGGCTTTACTTCGCCAACAGGTAATACCAGTATTCCAAATATTTCAGCTTCAGCCAGTGGCGTTTATACCTGTATAGCCACTACTACCGGTACTAACCCGGCTACAAATACGTGTGCAGTTACTAAATCTATTACAGTTATTCCTACACCCACCCCTATAGTTTCAGGTTCAACTGTTTGTGCTAGTGTTACTGCAAGCTTAAGTGTGGCTGGAGGCTCAACAAATAGTACGTATTTATGGACGGGTCCAAGTGCTTTTTCATCAAATATTTTAGCACCAACATTACCAAACGCACAATCGATTAATGGTGGCGTATATAATGTTTTAGTTTCTACTTTAGGATGTACTGCTACTGCAAGTGGTACTGTGCAGGTCAAACCTAATCCTGTAATGATAGCCAATAATTCCGGTAATTATTGTTTTGGACAAAACTTTTCGTTTACAGGTAATGGCGCCACAACTTACACGTGGTTCGGTCCGGCAGGTTTTACCTCAAATTTACAAAATCCAAGTATCACAAATAATCTTTTAACGTATTCGGGAACTTACACTTTATTAGGAACTACAAATGCTTGTACCGCCAGCACAACCACCTCAGTAACTATTAATCCCTTACCCAATATTACGGCATTATCAAGTGGTAATGTATGTCAAAATCAAAGCCTTACATTAAGTGCAAGTGGCGGAACGGCCTATTTGTGGGTAGGGCCGAATAATTATTCATCTAATCAAACACTAATAATTTTCCCTTCGACACAATTAAGTTTAAACGGTAATTTTACAGTAACAGGTACAGATATAAATGGCTGTGTTAATACTTCAACTTTAAATCAAACAATATACACTTTACCAACACCATTGGCTTTGGGTTCGAATGTATGTTTTAACGATGTTTTAACATTAAATGTTACGCCTGCACAATCCTATCAATGGTCTGGGCCTAATGGTTTCACATCTACTTTACAAAACCCAACATTAAGTAATGTAAATTTTGGTAACGTTGGTAATTACAGCGTTGTGGTTACCGCTTTAGGAGGTTGTACCGCAAGTGCTGTAACTAATTGTAATGTTTTTCCAATTCCAACAGTTGGTTTTACCGGTACTACAGAAACTTGTAAAGGCGGCTTGTTTTCGTTTGCAGGTACCGGAGCGTTAAATTATAAATGGCTAACTATGTATGGAGTTTTATCTTTAGAAAATAATTATTCTATTTCCAGTATTTCTCCAAGTTTACAAACTACGTATACATTAGTTGGTGCAGATGCCAATGGGTGTTTAAACACAGTTGTTATTTCGCCTATAGTTTTAGCATTACCTTCTGGATTTGTAGCACCACAAAAAAATGCAGGCTGCGCGCCATTTTGTACTTTTTTCGATTTGAACAAAGTATCTGCAAACATTATTTCTGTTGCTTGGGATTTTGATAATGGTAATAGTTATAATGATTCTATAAAAGTTTTACAATGTTTTAATGTACCCGGTACACATAGCGTTAGCATAAGTATGATTGATAATAGAGGTTGTAAAAATGATATAAAAACGTCGGTAGAAGTTTATCCCATTCCTGTGGCTGATTTTATATATTCTCCCGATTCGCCTACTGAAAATGATTATGTATTAACATTTACCGATATTAGTAAAAACGCTACAATACAAAACTGGTATTGGGATTTTTACAGTAACGGAAAAGATACTTCTATAAAGCAAACACCTACATATAATTTTCCTCAAATTGGTAATTATTTTGTATACTTAAAAGTAAAAAGCAATCATGGATGCGTAGATAGCATTACTAAAAAGCTTACAGTAGTTGAAGATGTTACTTTTTTTGTACCTAATTCATTTACTCCAAATGGAGATGGAAGTAATGAATTATTTATGCCTAAAGCAGTAGGAGTAAAAAAATACCAAATGGATGTTTTTGACCGTTGGGGACAACTTTTATATAGTACCAACGATTTAGAAAAAGGTTGGGATGGTAGAGCTAAAAAGGGAGGTGATATTTTACCTCAAGACGTTTATGTTTATAAAATAACAGTTACTCAAAATTCGGGTAAACCAAAACAATACGTTGGCCATGTAACTTTAATAAGGTAGCATCATAATCTAAAGCCCTGTTTTACCGTTTAACTAATTATTGAAAGTGTATTTTAAATGAGTGAGTAATTTCTCTATTAAAAGACTTTTACTTAAATTTAACTCAATATTATTTTACCTTAAAATAAATGTAAATGATTAATAAAAGTTTTACTATAAAAGGCATTTTTTTACTGTGCTTATGTTTAAATGAATTTTTTTCGTATTCGCAATCTAAACCGAAACAGTTTAACATTCCCCAAAAAAAGGCGTTTCTTATGGATACAATACCGGGGTTTAGCCAACGTCAGGTTGCATACGAAGCACTACAAAATGGTTTTTCAGAAAGTGAAGTGCCGGCTTATATAGATCGAAAAAAGAAACAATTTTTAAATAAAAAAAATAATGTAAAAGAGTTTACAACTGTTTGGCCTGCACATTCTAATCGCCCAATTGGTAACGGTGGATCTAGTCAAATATTAACAGCAGCTTGTAGTAATGAAGATTTTGAATTAGGAAATATTACAGGTTGGACAGGTAGTCAAGGTTCTAATATTAATTCACTAACTATGGGCGGCTGTTGCCCAACAAGTTCTACAAACTTTGCAATGTGTCCATCAACTGCCTTCGATCCTGCCACAAATCTATCCTTACAATCACCGTTAGGAGGTAATTGGGTAGTACGTTTAGGAAGTACTTGTCTTGTATCATATGAGGCTAATCGTTTAAGTAAAACGTTTGTTGTATCTGCAGCTAATGCGTTATTTCAAGTTGCATATTTTGCAGTATTAGAAAACTCAGGACATACGTGTCAAGATTCTCCCTACTTAAATATTAGTATGTTAAATTGTTCGGGCGTGCAATTGGCTTGTCCTTCAGTATCAGTTATTGCTCCGGGTTCGGCATGTGCAAGTGCTTCACCAGGCTTTACATCTGGCCCTTACCCATCAGGCGGTATTCCACAAACAACCCCATCTTATTCAGCAATTTCGACAGTTACTGTACCCGGTGGAGGTTATACTAGCTATTATGGCTATTATTATTACAACCCACCATACACATATACAGTAGGGGTTGGTACTCCAACTGGTAATGTTATTTCTACTTATACATCAAGTACCCTAACATATTCTGCTGTTAACACTGTTACAGTACCTGGTGGAACTAGCTATTATGGTTATTATTATGCACCTTACACTTATACAGTAGGTGTTGGCACACCAACAGCGGTTGTAGGTACTTTTACTAATTATTGTCAATCAAGCGGCTCATGGTCTGGTTGGAAAGTAGCTTCACTAGATTTAACACCTTACATTGGAACTTGTGTAACTATTCAATTAACAGAAGCAAGTTGCACAGGTGGAGCCCATCAAGGGTATGCGTATTTTGATACGCAATGTACTGCGGTTAATTTATCCGTAAACAATAGCTTATATCCTGCGGGTTCTTCCGCCTTTACGGTTGCACCATGCGGTACAACATCAGGCACTGTTTCGGCACCGCCTGGTTTAGGACCTTATACCTGGAATGGACCTCCGGGTTCGGGTGTTAGCAGTTACACCAATCAAACATTCACAACCACAACCAGTGGTAATTATGTTCTATCAATGAATCCTCCGGGTGCTTGCGCTCCAATTACTAAAACAATAACATTAGTGTTTACCCCACCACCATTAGCATCGTTTACTACAGCTAATATCTGCGCAACGTTTAGTCTAACAAATACTAGTTTAGCGTCTACAGTTGCAGTGCAGGGTTATACATTTGTTGGTGCAGGGGCGCCTGCAAGTTTTACTACTACAAATCCAACATCGGTAGTTAATTTCGCTTCGGCAGGAACATTTACTATTATTCAATTAATAGATATGGGAAGTGGTTGTACATCTACCATATCGGGTGTAATTACAGTGCCAACAAGCCCCCCGGCAATATTTAGTGTAGCTAATCCAACACAATGTATTTTAGGTAATAATTTTAATTTTAACGCTCAAACATCCTCAGGTATTCATAGTTATAGTTTTAGCCCATCTTTAGGTGCGCCACCAATAGGTAATATTGCTAATTATTCGGGTAATTTTACTTCGGCAGGTACATATTCTGTTACGCATAGTTACACAGAAACTACTTCGGGTTGTATTTCTAATTCAACAACAGTAATTACTATAAACCCAATGCCGGTTGTATTAGCATTATCAGGTGGTAACGTTTGTCAAAGCACGCCTTTAACTATAAGTGCATCCGGCGCTAATACATATGTTTGGAGTGGTCCTAATAATTATTCTTCTAGCCAAGGTACAATTAGTACAAGTGCGGCACCTGTTAGTTTTAACGGTAACTTTGTTGTAACCGGAACTGATGTAAACGGCTGCTCTAATATCGCAACTATAACACAAGTTATTTACCCTTCACCAACTCCATTAGTTTTAGGCTCAACTGCATGTATTGATGGCGATTTAAGTTTGAGTGTATCTCCTGCAAATACTTATGCTTGGGTAGGTCCAAATGGATTTACCTCAACTCTGCAAAATCCTATTATAAATAATGTCACTTTTAATAATGCCGGCACTTACAGTGTAACAGTTTCTGGAATTAATGGATGTACAGCAACTGCTGTAACCAATTGTAATGTTTACACAGGTCCTAATATTGGTTATACTGGCAATATCGAAATATGTAAAGGTGGTACATTTACATTTTTGGGGAATGGCGGATTAAATTACAAATGGTTAACCATGTATGGTGTTTTATCTTTAGAAGATAGTTATTCAATATCTAGTATTTCGCCGAGTTTACAAACTACTTACACATTGGTTGGTGCAGATGCTAATGGCTGCTTAAACACTGTTGTTATATCGCCAATAGTTTTAGCATTACCTTCTGGATTTGTAGCACCACAAAAAAATGCAGGATGTGTACCTTTTTGTACAACTTTTGATTTAACAAAAGTTTCAACAAATATAACTACAGCATCTTGGAATTTTGAAAATGGCAATAGTTATAACGATTCTACTAAAGTTACGCAATGCTTCAGTACTCAAGGTACTCATACAGTTAATATTGATTTAGCTGATTCCCGTGGCTGTAAAAGTTCTATAAACACTACAGTAGAAGCTTACCCGCTGCCACATGCTGATTTTATTTATTCGCCCGATTCTCCTAACGAAAATGATTTTACGGTTACTTTTGCCGATATTTCAAATAATGCTACTATAAGTAATTGGCATTGGGATTTTTATAGTAATGGAAAAGACACATCTGTAAAACAAAATCCAACATACGATTTTCCAAATATTGGGAATTATTTTGTGTTTTTAAAAGTAACAAGTAATTATGGTTGCTTGGATAGTATTGTTAAAAAACTGTCTGTTTTAGAAGATGTAACTTTTTTTGTTCCAAATTCATTTACACCTAATGGAGATAATAATAATGAAATGTTTATGCCTAAAGCGGTAGGAATAAAAAAATACCACATGGATATATTTGACCGTTGGGGACAATTATTATACAGCACCAGCGATATAGAAAAAGGTTGGGATGGAAAAGCTAAAAAAGGCGGAGATGTTTTACCACCAGATGTATATGTATATAAAATTAGTGTTACTCAAAGTTCGGGTAAACCAAAACAATATGTTGGGCACGTTACTTTAATTAAATAATAGTAATAATATTATTAACAATTAAAACCCTTAATTTTATTTAAAAATTAAGGGTTTTAAAGTTAAAAACATACATAAGTTAAAAAGTTAATAATAGGTATTGTTTTTTTATGAAAAAATAGTATAATTTTATAACATTAAAACTAAAACCTATGCATATTAAAGAAAATGGTACTATTTTAATTCCGATTGATTTCTCAAAACAATCGTTAAATGCTATTAAACACTCGTATAACTTAGCCCGTTATACTAAGTCAACCCTTCAATTAATGTACGTTTTTGCTGATAAACAAGCACATAGTAACGACGAATTAAAAAATCTTTCTAAAGAAGTGGCAACTGAAAGTGGTGTTGTTTGTGATTTTGTAGCGTTAAAAGGCGACATTTACGTTGAGACGGATAAAATGGCCGAAAAAATGAATTCTAGTTTAATAGTTGTTGGTTTAGATACTCACGTTAAATTTAGAAGTTTTATGAGTCAAAGTAATGCCAGTAAGTTTATAAAAAATGCTCCTTGTCCCGTATTAACAATTCGTTCTACAAATCATAATGCAAATTGTAAAAATATTTTAATGGCGTTTGATTTAAGTCCCGAATCGCGTGAAAAAGTTCCGGCTGTAATTCAATTAGCACAATACTATAAAGCTGATATTAGAGTAGTATCGGTGTTTGATCCAAGTGATGCCGGTTACGAAAATAAATTATTACCATATTTAAATCAAGTTAAAAAATTTATTAAAGAAAAAAATATTAATTGTACAAATAAATCAATTCCGGCAAAAGATGTGGCCGAAGCCGTGGTGGATTATGGCAATAAAAACGAATGCGATATTATTGTACAAATGAATAAAAAAGATTTAACTTTTGGCGAAATGTTTAGTGGAACCATGAGCCAAAAAATGGTTGACATCAGTAACATTCCGGTATTAACTATTAATCCTATGAAACGCGCTAGTATGCCACTTTCGTACTAAACTACAAAAAACTTTTTACAGCCAATTCATAGCCCTTTAATCCAAAGCCGCTAATATTTCCTTTACATTTTGCACCTAAGTAGGATGTGTGCCTAAAATCTTCTCTTGCAAAAATATTACTAATGTGTACTTCTACAACAGCGGTAGTTATAGCTGCAATAGCATCGGCAATGGCAATAGAAGTATGAGTATAAGCTCCGGCATTTAAAATTATACCATCGTATGTAAAGCCTAATTCATGTAGTTTATTTATTAATTCTCCCTCAATATTACTTTGATAAAATGTAAACTCTATCTTAAAAAAATTGTGTTTTAATTTGACGAAAAAATCATCAAAATTTAAATCCCCATATATATTTTTTTCTCTTTGCCCTAAAAGATTTAAGTTTGGCCCATTAATTATTGCTAACTTCATTGTATGAAATTACGGTTTTTCTTATTTGTTTTTATTGTTAAACTAAATTTTTTTTATTGCCAAACATCTAAAATAAGTTGTTGTAAGGATTATTATTTAAAAGCCATTTTTATTGGTAAACAAAAAAATAGCTTAGCTCAAAATAAAGCCACCATAAACCTAAACACAAAAAATAAAACCGCTAAATGCTTTACTTCCTGCAATTTTATTAATTTAACCTACTCTTCAAAAAAAACAAACTTCAAATTTATTACTATTAAACCCGACGCTCAAAGCTGTCCTGACCATTTAATAGGTTTAGAAAGCGATTTAAAAGAAAATTTACCCAAAATAACTACTTTAAAAGTAATTAGTAAAAATTTGTATTTTTTTAATAATACAGATACATTGATGATTTTTGTGCATGTTGACAAATAGTTGGAATACATTTTACATACGTTTTAAGCAATATTTACAGTTAGAAAAATCGCTATCTAAAAACTCAATAGAAGCGTATGCCGATGATTTAAAAAAATTAGAAACCTATTCTGAAACGTTTTGTAATTATAAGCCACCTACGCAATTTACCTACAAACAATTACAAAAATTTGTAGAATGGATAGCTGAAATTGGCTTTTCCGCGTCTACACAAGCTCGCATAGTTAGTGGTATTAAAACATTTTATAAATTTTTAGTGTTAGAAAACGATATACAAAATAGTCCTTCCGATTTATTAGAAACGCCAAAAATTACGCGTAAACTACCAAACTATTTAAGTGTTAAAGAAATAGACCTATTGTTAAGTTTTATTGATAGGAGTCAACCAGAAGGTGAACGAAATTTAAGCATGCTTGAAACTCTTTACAGTTGCGGTTTACGAGTTAGTGAATTAATAAATTTAAAAATAAGCGATTTACATTTACCCGAAGATTATATAAAAGTTACAGGAAAAGGAAACAAAGAGCGGCTTATACCCATTGGTAAATCAGCTAAAAAATTAATTACTAGTTATCTTATAAATTATCGTAATCAAATTACACTAAAAAAAGGCAACGAAGATGTGTTGTATTTAAATAGGAGAGGGGCAGGACTATCGCGTGTAATGGTATTTTACATTATCAAAAATTTAGCCGAAAAAGCAGGTATAAAAAAAGAATTGAGTCCGCATACTTTCAGGCATTCGTTTGCCACACATTTGGTTGAAGGTGGCGCAGATTTGCGGGCAGTTCAGGAAATGTTAGGACACGAAAGCATTACAACCACCGAAATTTATACACATTTAGACAAACAATTTTTAAGAGATAATATTTTAAGTTACCATCCCCGCAATAAAAAACAGTAAATTTGTTTTACTTTTAATTTAGAATGAAAACCTTTAACGTACCCGAATTTTACAGAAGCCCAATTATTTCGCAAGTTAAACAGTTTCGTAAAGTACAAGACCCTCGTAAAAAAGATAATAATCCTACAGTATTAAATTTTGGAAGTGTTACATATTACATTGCTCGTCATTTTGGTTTTTGTTTTGGGGTTGAAAATGCTATTGAAATTGCCTTTAAAGCATTGGATGAAAATCCGGATAAATCAATTTATTTATTAAGTCAAATGATTCATAATCCTGAAGTAAACAAGGATTTAACTGAACGTGGCGTAAAATTTTTGCAAGATACATACGGCAATCAACTAATTCCGTTTGAGGAACTTACCCCGGACGATGTTGTTATGATTCCCGCTTTTGGCGCGCCTTTAGAACTTATTGACCTATTAACTAAAAAAGGTATTAAAACCGAAAAATACAATACTACTTGCCCATTTGTTGAGCGTGTTTGGAAAAAATCGGAACAGATTGGAAAAACAAAGCATACCATTATTATTCACGGAAAATACAATCACGAGGAAACCCGTTCAACTTTTTCGCGCAGTTCAATAGATAGCGAAGCGGTAGTTGTAATTAAAGATTTAGAAGAAGCAAAAAAATTAGCTGATTATATTTTAGGTAAAAAATCGCAACAGCAGTTTGAAACTGAATTTGCAGGAAAGTTTACTAACGGTTTACAGATTAGTACTCATTTTAACAAGTTGGGTGTAATAAATCAAACTACCATGCTTGCAACCGAAACTTCTGAAATTACAGATTACTTAAAATCTATCATTATTAAAAAATTTGGTATTGACGATATTAAAAATCATTTTGCAGAAACACACGATACTTTATGTTACGCCACTAACGAAAATCAGGATGCTACCTACGGATTATTAGAAACCGATGCCGATTTAGCAATTGTAATGGGCGGTTATAATAGCAGTAATACCAGCCATTTAGTTGAGTTATGCGAACGTAAATTCCCAACCTATTTTATTTCTTCTGAAAAAGAAATTGAAAACGAGTTTACGATTCATCATTTTGATTATCACAATAAAAAACAAATAACAACAACCAACTTTTTACCTTCAAAAAATAAACTTAAAATTATTATTACAAGTGGCGCAAGTTGCCCTGATTCGTTATTAGATGCTGTGATTCATAAATTAAATTCGTTTATAAAAAATACAATTAGTACTAACGAAGTATTAAAACACATAACTACCTACACTGTATGAACATCAACCTAACTAAACCTTTAATTTTTATCGACCTCGAAGCTACAGGTTTAACAATAGGTAAAGACCGAATTGTAGAAATATGCCTGCTAAAAGTAAATGTAGATAATAGCACCGATGTGAAAACCATGCGTATAAATCCTGAAATGCCTATTCCGTTGCTGGTTTCAAAGTTGCATGGCATTTATGATAAGGATATTGTTGACGCACCTACATTTAAACAAGCTGCGCCGGAATTAATTCAATTTATTGGAAACGCCGATTTTGCAGGCTTTAACTCTAATAAATATGATATGCCTCTTTTGGTAGAAGAGTTTATGCGCGTAGAAGTTGATTTTGATTTACAAGGTCGTAAATTAATCGACGTGCAAAACATTTTTCATTTTATGGAGCCTCGTAATTTAAGCGCTGCCTATAAATTTTACTGCGATAAAGCATTGGTAAACGCGCATACTGCCGAGGCTGATACAGTTGCTACTTACGAAATTTTTAAAGCACAGTTGCAAAAATATCAGGCTACCGAAATTGAAGATGATAAAGGAAATAAAACAATTCCGGTTGTAAATGATATTAATAAATTAAGCGAACTAACCACTAAAACAAAAAACGCGGACTTAGCAGGTAGAATAATTTTTAACGATAATGGCGTTGAAGTTTTTAATTTTGGCAAACACAAAGATAAACCCGTAACCGAAGTGTTTACCAGCGAGCCGGGCTATTATAGCTGGATGATGAAAGGAGATTTTCCTTTGTACACCAAACGTGTACTTACACAAATTCGTTTAAAAATGAAGCAGTAAAACAAATAAACCGTAACTTGTAGCCGATAAATTAAGTATACAATGGAAGAAAATAATCATCACGCACCACAATTAGATATTGAATTAAGCGAAGAAGTAGCCGAAGGCATTTATTCAAATCTTGCAATTATTACCCATTCGCAAAGCGAATTTGTTTTAGATTTTATAAAAATTATGCCGGGTGTGCCTAAGGCGCGTGTTAAATCTCGTATTTTATTAACGCCACAACATGCCAAGCGGTTAGCAAAAGCCTTAGCCGAAAACATTCAAAAATTTGAACAATTAAACGGTAAAATAAAAGATTTTGAAAATGGTTTACCTATGAACTTCGGTAATCCAACAGCACAAGCTTAAGAAATTTTGAATTATAAATTAAGAATGCAAAATTTATAATTAAAAATTTATAATTTAAAATTAACTTTATATGACCTTCCAAGACCTAAACCTTTCTAAACCTTTATTAAGGGCCGTTACAGATTTAGGATTTAATACACCTACACCTATACAAATAAAGGCTTGCCCCGCAGTAATGTCGGGTAAAGATACCGTTGCTATTTCGCAAACAGGTACCGGAAAAACCTTTGCTTATTTATTACCAATTTTAAAACAGTTAACTTACTCCGAAAAACGCCAGCCACGTGTGTTAATAGTTGTGCCTACGCGCGAACTTGTTGTGCAGGTAATTAACGAAATAAAAAAGCTAACCACTTACATAACTCTTAGAGTTGGTGGAATATATGGCGGCGCAAACATTAACCCGCAAAAACAATTAATATTTAATGGCTTAGATATTTTAGTAGCTACGCCCGGCAGGTTAATGGATATGATTTTAGACAGGACGCTACAGTTAAAAGATATTCAGAAATTAGTGTTGGATGAAGTGGATGAATTATTAAGTTTAGGTTTTAGAACTCAGTTGGTTCAGTTAATGGAAAAATTACCGGCTAAGCGGCAAAACCTTTTATTTTCTGCTACTTTAGACGAAGAGGTTGAAAAAATAATTGAAAACTATTTTATTACGCCGCAATATTTAGAGTTAATTGCGCGTGGTACACCACTTGATAAAATTACGCAAACCGCTTATTTAGTACCTAACTTTTATACTAAAGTAAATTTATTACAGCACATATTACTAAACGATGTTACCTTAAAAAAAGTATTGGTATTTTGTAAAGATAAAAAAATGGCAGATGCTGTATTTACATCCTTAGAAGTTGTTTTAAAGAACGAAGTAGCCATTATTCACTCCAACAAAACACAGCCACAACGTTTTGCCGCTTTACAAAATTTAGAAAACGGTACTTCGCGTGTTTTAATAGCTACAGATATTATTGCGCGTGGTTTAGATATTGCCGAAGTTACACATGTTATTAATTTTGATACGCCTAAAACACCAGAGGATTACATTCACCGAATTGGGCGAACGGGAAGGGCAGATAAGGCCGGAGCAAGCATAACGTTTGTAACCGATTTAGAAAAACAATTTTTAAAAGGCATTGAAGCATTAATGGGTAAAAAAATTAAACTGATTGCAATGCCAAAAAAAGTTGAAATTTCAGATGAATTAACAGCAGATGAAAAACCTGTTAAACGCGATAAAAATTTAAATAAAATACCAAAACTGGAAGTAAAAACAGGTGCGTTTCACGAAAAGAAAGCCAAAAACTCAAAAGTACAATTAGGCGGGCAACGCCGACAAGAGCGGTTACGACGTAAAGACGAATTGTATAGAAAAAACAGAGGGATTTAAGGTAACGGTTTGATACATTGCGCCGTTTGCTAATTTCAAATTACACATTTGGGCTTTAACATTCAAAAAATTACAATTGCTTGCTGTTATGCGGTCGTTTATTTTTTATAGTCCACTGCCAATAAAAATACGGAACAAATATTGGAACATACGCTTTTGCTTTTATGTCGGGAAATTCGTTATAAAAACCAGCCCATTCGATTCTAAATGTTCGTAAAAAACCAAACTTGTTTTTATAAAATGGTGCAAGTCTAACTCCATACATAATTTCAAATTTTCTTGGAACATTGTCAATATAATTAAATGTTGTACCATAAGATGTAGTTAAGTGAAAACTAATTCTTTTTAATCTATAGTCAAAGCCAATAGAAAAGTCGGGGGTTAATTTATTTTCAAATGTTTGTTCATTAAAATTAATCGTGTCTTTATTTACAAGCCTTAAATGTTGTGCATAAGTGCAACCAATTGATGCATGAATGTAAAACTTTGATTTTATTTTCCAACTTGCATTTATATGATTGTACCAACTACTCTTTTTTCTCCAAGTCGCAAAGTATGGATTACTTGATTGGTCAAACTCATTATAAATGTATTGGAACATTGTTTCGTAGGCTAAAGTTGGGATGAATTTTTTTTGATTGAGGAGTCGAAATCTAAAATTAAAGCTTGGAACTGGTAAATTAGGCTTTGTAAATAGTCCGCCAATTAAAGGCAAAAAATCTATTTCTGCTGTCAACATCTATACAAAAGTAGTTAATTTATTTTATTGTTTTTTTTGAGGAAAAGCCATTTTTAGTAGACTTTCCATTAGTTCTTTGTTAATTTCAAGCCCTAATCCAGCTCAATTTTATCAATTTCTTTCATCAATCTATCTGTTTCTGTTAAGGCAACAATTATTTTTTGATAATGTAAGATGTCGGCAAATTCTAATTTTCTTTCCTTACGGTCTTTGAGCCATTTTTGCGCTGGTTGATAACCACCAATATAAAAGTTCCAAGCTACTTCGGGCACATTATTAAAATACTGAGTATCGTTAATGTAAACTTTGCCCGTCACTGCGAGGTACGAAGCAGTCTCATTTTTGGTTTGAGATTGCTTCACTTCGTTCGCAATGACGAAGCGTGGTTTACTTACAATATTATTACCATCTATTGGATATTGCGTAATGTATTTTTCAACCGTTGCACTTTCTAATAAATGTATTTGCCTTATCTCGCCACCAAGTTTAACTAATTGCCAAAAGGTGTTTGCATCTTTTGGATATGGAACGCGTGGGAAATCAATTTTTAAAAACTCCTTATATTTCTCTCTGTACGTTGGTGAATGCAAAACAGCATAGATGTAATCCAAAATATCTATTGGTGCAAAGGTGTTTTTGGTTGTTTCTTTTTCGTTGGTAAAAGTTAAACCTAATTTCTCTGCTATTTGATTTACAATTTCTGTGTTTAGGTTTGGTGTTCTTACTGATGTTTGTTCAATGGTTTGTTGTCCTTTGATTTCGGGATATAAATAAAGGGGAAATAAAAAATTATTATCTAATGCTGTTATAGTTGTTGGCTCTGTTGTCATTAAATTACTAACAAAAATATACTTCCACAAATCTTGACTTCTAGACCTTTTAATACTAACTAAGCCCAAATTTTCCTTTTTAAAAAAATGCTTCATTAGATTACCTCTATCTCTTTTTAATGCTTTGTTTTCATAGATAATCCATCTATCATCAAAAACCCTGAATTTTAATTTCACATAGTTTTCAATTTTATTTTCTGTTGATTTAAATCTTTCTAATGACCAACCTGAAGTATCAATTAAATCATACTTATTACGAATATAGTTTTCGTCTGGATTTGATTTAACATCTGAAATACGTTTTTCTAACTCGTTTTTATCAATATCGATTACTAAATGGTCTTTCCCTGTATGAATTCCACTTGAATAATTATTGAAGAACTTATCTAACTTAAAACCCTTTTCATATTTTTTTATTTCATCAAAATTTTTGGGAACAAAAAACAAATTTGGTTGAGTATATTCTAATTGTTTCCATTTAAAAGATTGAATAGTATTAGCATTTAACGTTTCATATTTAAACTCTCTTTTCCCTTGCAAGCTTGAATGAAATACTTGCCCTAATTCAGTTTTCTTTTTCTTCCCTGTTTTTACAAAAATATTTATGGAAACACCTTGCATAATATTAAAAACATTTTGGTCTGCTGAACCATCAGGGCAAACTTCTTTTTTCTTTGCGTTTCCGTGCAAATCTAAAATATAAATTTTATCAAAACTCTCTAACAAGTTTTTACGCATTTGGCGGTGAGTTATACCATCAATAAAACTGTTGTTTGAAATATAAGATAAAATGCCACTACCGTTTTTATCAATAAAATGCTGACCATAGCGAATGAACTTTATATAATCATCATCAAGATTTATTTTCCGTTCGTTTAAATCTTTTTTGTAATCTGCTATTAAATTTTGTATCCATTCATTTTTATTTGTGCTACTTACTGCATAAGGCGGATTACCCATCACAACCATAACAGGGCAATCTCTTTTAATACGATTAGCTTCATTAGCTTCGCTACTTAACCATGATGCAAATAAAGTTCCTGTATCCGGATGGCTTTCTTCTAAACTATTAGTTAAAAATATTTTTAAACGTTGGTCTTTAGTAGGTATGTAACCTGTTTCAGTCAATAGCAAATCTATTTGCAAATGTGCCATAGCATAACTCGCCATTAATAATTCAAAACCAATAAGGCGCGGCAATAAATGTGTTTCTACATAATTACTCCAAATGCCTTGTTGGCCGTCAAACTTTTTATGTATTTGTTTAATTACTTCGGCAAGATAAGTGCCAGTGCCTGTTGCGGGGTCAAGCATTTGTACCTTGTGTACCTCTTGCTCAACCTGTTTACCTTGTACGTTTACCTTAATTTTTATTTTACTGGAATCGGCAATGCCTTGAGGTAAATTAAATTCTGTTTTTAAAATTTCATCAATGGCTCTAACCTGAAAATTTACTACCGGCGCTGGCGTGTACCAAACACCACGAGCCTTGCGCAATTTTGGGTCGTACTCGCTCAAAAATGTTTCATAAAAATGAATGATTGGGTCTTCCATTTTTGTAGACTTGCCATAGTTTTTTAAAATCTCTGCAACATTACAAGCTAAAAATATTTCTACTAAACTATCTACAATCCATTTAATACGGTCGTCAATATCAGGGCCTGCAATATATCCAAACAGTTTTCTTAAAAAAGGATTTGTTTTAGGAATTAATTCAGATGCTTCCTGTCTGCTAAATGTTGGTAATGTTGGGTCGTGTAAACGAGCGGCAAACATACCGTAAGCAATAGTTTGAGCATAAACATCGGCAAAACCTTTTGGTGTAATATCGTGAATTAATATTTCCTTAAAGGCATTCATTTGGTCTTTAAGTGTACTGTCTTCTTGATTTGTTTCATCACTTGTTAAAGCCTTTTCAATTACTTCGGAA
>JAYVGH010000031.1:0-4615 GCA_043772435.1 Bacteroidota bacterium | reverse complement strand
TAAGTAAAAAACGAAGGCAATGGTTTAGCGGCTTATGGAACTATTCAAAGGAATTTGATTATCCTTTCGAATTCTCTATTGCGTAATCTGGGTTTAATTTACTACAAATTTAGGCAATACGATACAAAAAATTTATAAGTGGTTCACTTATCCTTACAACTGGTTATTTATCCCTGATTTTTTAACAGTTTTATTTATTAAATTTGTAATACCATGATAAAAAAATATTTACCGTTTTTATTAATTTTTATAACAAAATTAGGTTCGGCTCAATTACTAGTAGCACGAGACACTATTTGCGTAATTGAAAATGGCAGTACTTTAAAAATGCCTTGGGCAAATGGCATAAATTATTCAAACGTATCAAATATTGATTTAAATTTTGACGGTGTAAAAGATATTGTTGTGTTTGATAAAGCCAACCAATTTGCTATGGGCCGTTTTAGGTGTTTTATAAAAACAGGTTTGCCGGGTACAATTACTTATAGCGCTAACCCTGATTTAAGTTATAATTTTCCGGTAGCAACCGATTGGGCAACTTTGGTAGATTATAATTGCGACGGAAAAGAAGATATTTTTTGTTCCACCACAGGGGGTATTAAAGTGTATAAAAATGTTAGTACTACTTTAACAGGCGTAAGTTTTCAATTAATAAAGTCACTTATTTATTCAGATTATGATCCGTCGGCTGCCTCATCTATGGCAAATTTATATGTAAGTTCGGTAGGTGTGCCGGGTATAATTGATGCTGATAACGATGGTGATTTGGATATTTTAACTTTTAATGTAGGTGGTTTTCAAGTAGAGTTACATAAAAATTTAAGAGTAGAAACGGGGGGTAGTTGCGATAGTTTAAATTACGAAATAGCTACTTTTTGTTGGGGCAAAATATATGAAAATAGTTGTACAGTTCAGTTTAACCAAAATTGTGTTTTTAGACGTTTAGCTGATAATTATACAATAAACAATACACTTCATGCAGGCGCATGTTTAACCTGCTTAGATACTGACGGTGATTTTGATGCAGATTTGCTAATGGGTGATATTGGGTGTAATGTTGTTCAGTATTTAAAAAATTCGGGTACTACAACCAATGCTTTAATTGTTGATACTACAAAATTGTACCCAACGGCTGCTACTCAAATTAAATTAAATACTTTTCCGTGTACATATTATGTAGATGTAAATGGCGACTCTAAAAAAGATTTAATAGCCACACCCAATGCCTTTGGTAGCGAAAATTATAAAAGTGTTTGGTATTACAATAATTCAAGCACCACAAATACTGTAAATTTTAATTTTGTAAAAAATAATTTTTTACAAGATGAAATGATTGAGGTTGGGCAAAACTCTTACCCTGTTTTATTTGATTATAATGCAGATGGTAAAAAGGATTTGTTAGTAGGCACTTTTGGATATTACGCTACCACTTCTCAAAAAGCACAATTAACATTGTATCAAAACATAGGTACTTTAGCCCAACCTGTATTTACTTTAATTACACGTGATTTAGGAAATGTAAGTTTACAAGGATTAAATAATGCCATGCCAACAGTTGGCGATGTTGATGGTGATGGCGATTTAGACATAGTAATTGGTACAAGTAATGGGCAAATACATTGGCTAAAAAATTCGGCAGGTGCGGGCAATACCTGCAATTTTAATACATTTTTAAATAATCCGTTTACCTTTACTACCACATCAGGTACTGCCGCACCGCAATTATTTGATATAAACGCCGACGGAAAATTAGATTTAATGATAGGCACCCGCAACGGTAAAATTGCCTATTATCAAAATATTGGAACTACCACAAGCCCTAGTTTTACCTTAATTACAAATAATTTTGGGGGTGTAAATGTAACTACAAATACCAGCCAGTTTGGCATTGATGCTTACGCCACCTCATTTTTTTATACGGATGCAGGTATTACAAAAGTGTTGGTAGGTTCGGTTAGCGGGCAAATTTTTCAATATCAAGTACCCGCAGTTATTACAAATTCATGTACTTTAATTTCAACTAATGTAAATGGTTGGATTGAAGGTGGGCAAAGCACCATTTTTTTTGAAGATGTAAATAACGATGGTAAGCGCGATGCCTTTGTGGGCAATGCCAGTGGAGGCTTAAGTTTTTTCTCCTCTAATTCACCTTTGGTTGGCTTAAACGAATTAACAAAAGATAAATTAGCCGAACTTATAACTCTATTTCCAAATCCTGCTACTAATCAAATTACTTTATCAATCAATAAAATCGAGTTTGAAACATCATCAGTAATTTTTTATGATGTGTTGGGAAAAGAAATCCTTACAAAGAAAGTTATTCAAAATACTGAAATAATTGATATTAAAGATTTACAGAGTGGTATTTATTTTGCTAAAATAAACGTGGTAGCAAACGGACAAACCTGTATTATCGCTAAAAAAATAATTAAAAATTAGTTTTAAATACTCTTGAAATACTTTTGTTTCATATTTATTATTTTCATTTTTATTTCTTGTAAAAAAGATGTAGGCAAAATTAATTATGGAGATTACCCGGCGGACGTTGGCAAAATTATTGCCAATAGTTGCGCTACTGCAGGTTGCCATAATGGGGTAAGTTATTTAAGTTCGGCTGGTTTAAATTTACAATCGTGGGTAAGCATGTTTGGGGGCAGCAATAGTGGTTCGTCGGTAATACCTTATAACAGTAAATTTTCTAATTTATGTTATTATATTAATACTTATTCTGAGTTGGGTGTACAAAACGTTCCAACAATGCCATTAAATAAAAATCCATTATCAAAAGAGCAGGTGCAACTAATAAATAATTGGATAGATGCCGGTGCACCGGATGTAAACGGTAATGTAATGTGGGCAGATAATTCCAGCCGAAAAAAAATGTATGCTACCAACCAAGGTTGTGATGTAGTTACTGTTTTTGATGCCGAAACACAATTGCCTATGCGTTATATTTCTGTAGGCAATAAAGGTAGCATCGAATCTCCACATCAGGTTAGGGTTAGTCCCGATGGGCAATATTGGTATGTTAATTTTATTAATAATAATATTTTGCAAAAATACCGTTGTAGCGATGATAGTTATGTGGGAGATATTCCGCTTACACCAGTAGCAGCAGGCACATCAACCGATATTTTAAATGCCGATGCTTATAACTGGAACACCTTTACCATATCAAACGATAGTAAACGAGCTTATTGCGTATCGTATCAAAATTCGGGCAAGGTGTGTGCGGTTGATTTAGAAAACAGAAAATTAAAGTATTTTATTGGTGGGCTAACAAACCCTCATGGTATAGTTTTAAGTTTAGATAATACCAAGTTTTACGTTACTGCTCAATCGGGCAATTATATTACCGAGTTTGATACTGCTTTTAGTTCTTACACAAAATATTCGTTAACCAACGATGCGCCTATCGATTATGCAAATCCTTTATTTATTCACGATATTATTCAAGCACCAAATCCTAACGAGATTGCCGTTGTTTGCCAACTTACTAACCAAATTATAATTTTTAATACCCTTACACATTCGGTAATTGCAACTATTGCAACTGGTATGCTACCTCAAGAAATTATATATTCTCAAAAATCGAATTCATATTTTGTAACCTGCCAAGATGATAGCTTATTATTTCCTAAAAGCCACGGAGTTGTTACAAAAATTAATGCTTCAAATTTTGCAGTACAAAATGTTGCTTGCGGCTTTCAACCACATGGTATTGCAGTTGACGACGCTAAAAATTTAATTTATGTGTTATCACGCAATGTAACCGATGATGGACCTGTTCCCCACCATAGCAGTGCTTGTGGGGGACGGAATGGTTTTGTAAATTTTATAGATTTGAATACCTTTAAAGTATTACAAAAAAAATACGAACTTAGTGCCGACCCTTACTTTATAGCCCCACGCCCGTGACGATAGACGAACTCCTAAAAAAACAACCCATACTTTTGTTTGACGGCGAATGTGGTTTTTGCAATAAAAGCATACAGTTTTTTTTAAAACGCGAAAAAAATAAAAAAATGCATTTTGTTCCGCTTCAGTCCGAAATAGGAAAACAACTAAGAGCTTATTTTGAGATAAGCGATAAAGTGGACAGCATTATTTTAATTAAAGAATACAACGCTTTTATAAAATCGTGTGCTGCTTTGCGTTTAACGCCTTTTATGAAAGGGGCTTGGCCACTAATAATGGCATTTGTAATTATCCCTCCCTTTATTCGAAATTGGGTGTACGACTTAATTGCTAAAAACCGAATGAAATTTTTTGGGCGCGTACAAAGTTGTGAGCTGTTGCCTAAAGATGATAGAGTGCGTTTTTTAGATGTTTAAACCTCACAATAGCTTATTTAGCTTAACCTGTAAAACCATATTTTACTAAAATACAATAGTGTATATTACTAAAATACAAATTTGTATATTACTATAATATAATTTTGTATATTTGTAGTATGGTTTTAAAATCCAGCATACAAATATCTGTTACCGAGCAGCGGAACTGGCTTAGAGCTAAAGACGTTGGTTTACATCGTGAAAGTTTACCAAAAATAAAGTTATCGCCAAAACACATCTTAATAATAACGGGCATAAGGCGTTGTGGCAAAAGCACCGCT
>JAYVGH010000030.1:0-16799 GCA_043772435.1 Bacteroidota bacterium | reverse complement strand
CTGAGATTAGGCAGGTTAAATCCGCCTAATTGACTTGTTATACCTGCTACTTGTGTAATTGGTGGACTACCTCCGCCTAAAACATTGCACTGACTTTGTGCCGTTTTTAGGTTGATTAATAAACTTGCGCTCAGCAAGATTTTTTTTAGATTTTTTTTCATGTGTTTAGTGTTTTAAAAATTTATAATCAAATCTAACATAAATTAAAATACTACTATTTAATAGTTACTATATAATGGTTACTAATTTAAATATTTATCAATTTATTTGTATGTGGCTAACAATAAGTTAACAAATAAAAATAAACCTCGTGCAAGAGAGGTAATTTTGTTGGCAAATAGAATAAAAGAGTTAAGATTAAAGTCGGGTTACACCAACTACGAGTTTTTTTCCTACGATAACGATATACCCCGCGCGCAATATGGCAGATACGAAAAAGGCGAGGATTTACGTTTTACAAGTTTAATTCGCATTATAAAAACGTTTGGCATAAGCCCCAAAGAGTTTTTTAGCAAAGGTTTTGAAGATTTATAAATAAAAAATTTAAAACCTTTCCCCCTCCAACCTAGCCACCACAGCACTAGCAACGGCGTTGCCAATAACATTTGTGGCGCTTCTGCCCATGTCTAATAATTGGTCAACTGCTAATAAAAGTAACAACCCTTCGCCCGGAATTTTAAACATACTTAACATTCCCGCAATTACTACTAAAGAGGCTCGGGGCACGCCCGCCATGCCTTTACTGGTTATTAAAAGTACTAGCATCATTTTTATTTGGTCGGCCATAGTAATATCAATACCATAACTCTGTGCAATAAATACTGTAGCAAAAGTCATGTACATAATGCTGCCATCTAAATTAAACGAATAACCCAACGGCAATACAAAACTCACAATACGATTACTTATGCCATGTTTTTCTAATGCTTCAATAGTTTTTGGCATGGCACTTTCGCTGCTCGCTGTGCTAAAAGCAAGCAGAATTGGTTCTTTTACATCTCGTAATAATTTATAAAATTTAATTTTAAAAGCCACACATATTAAAAACAAAACCACAAATACAAAAAACAATAATCCGCCAAAAAAGCAGGCTATTAAATACACGTAACCGCCTAAAACATCTAATCCCTGCTGTATGACGACAGCCGTAATAGCGCCAAAAACACCAATGGGGGCAAAATTCATAACATAATTTGTTACTTTAAACATTACATGACTCAAACTTTCAAAAGCATTAATAATGGGCTTGCCATGCGACCCAATACTGGTAGCGGCAACGCCAAAAAATAAGGCAAATACTACAATTGGCAAAATATCGTTTGAAGCCATAGAGCGTATTAAACTTTCGGGAATAACATGATCAATAAAATTTTTAGAATCCTGGGCATTTGCTTTAATACCAGTTGTAGCAGTTGCATCGGGCTTATCTAAATGCATTACTTTTCCTGGTTCAAAAATATTAACAATAACCAAGCCCAAAGCCAATGCAATTAATGTAGCGCTTGTAAAATAAACGAGGGTTTTTAATCCTATACGCCCAACACTTTTAAAATCGCCCACTTTAGCCACACCTATTACTAAAACTGCCAAAACAAGTGGCGCAATTATCATTTTAATAAGGTGTAAAAAAATATCGCTTAATATTGAAAAGTAAGAAGCAATTGATTTTTTTTGTTCTTTAAAATGAGCCGTTTCAAATTGGGTAATTACTTTTTCAACCGATTTTTTTACTACTGGATTAGATATAGAATTTATCCCTGCCCTATCGTAAACAAATTTATTTTTAGTGATAGATACATTAATAATATAGCCCACTAAAATGCCAATTAGCATTGCCAGCAAAATAAAAACAATAAGTTTATTTTTTTTAAAATTCATTTATAATAACATTTTAGCCAAATTTATTAATTTTGTTTACAATTATGGTATACCGTCTTATAATAGTTTTTTTTATTTTGTTTTTTATTGGATGCAGAGACACTACGATAAAAGAAAACAAACTACCTAAAAATACAATCACCGAAAAACAAGTAAAGGATTTATTTGTAAAAGCCAACCAACAAGTTATTCAAAAAGAAAACGACGAAATGGATTATTACGTCAAATCTCACAAATTACCTTTTATAAAAACTACCAGCGGCATACGTTTTTTTGTTTATAAACCCAGTGTAAAAGGCGATAGCATAAAAGAAGGCGAAGAAATTAAAATGAATTTTAAAGTAAGTTTATTAGATGGTACGGAGTGCTACTCTTCAAAAACATTGGGTATTAAAACCTTTATTGTTGGGCACGAAAATTTAGAAAGCGGCATACACAAAGGCGTGCAATTTTTAAAACATGGCGATAAAGCTTTGTTCTTAATTCCATCGCACTTAGCACACGGGCTTTTGGGCGATATGAATAAAATTCCACCGCAAATGCCAATTATGTACGATGTGGAAATTTTTTAAATGAATGCCAAAGTGAATTATTTTTTAGCCCATTTTTTTATCGCCTCTCGTTACCCTCTCAAAAAGAGGGATATGCGTGTTGGGCTAAAAAATAATTCACTTTTTTTATTCTTTTTGTTCGCATTTACATTTTGTAAAAACTCTCCCAAAAAACCTACTTTCTCATACAATAATTTAGGTTATTGGCATCAATTAATTTCGTTTAATACCGATTCTACATCTACTATTCCAAACTCTATTTATTGGATAACAGCTTCTTTTAAAAATCAAGCCGATTCTGTGTTTTGGGACAGTTATAACAATCTAAACGATAATTTTTTTATTGAAAAAGATTCCGCGAAATCTTTAAACTTTTTAATACAATTTGCATCTAAATTATGTGAGCAAGACAGTTGTTTATTACTCATTAAAACAGCCGATTTTTTTAAACAACAATTTAATGCTAATCAAATTCCATTTTTTAGTAAAAACGACTCTATTGTAAAAATTAACCTTAAAGTAAAACGTATTTATGCTAAAAACGAATTTAATAATTTACAGCAAAATTTGGCAAAACAAGAAGCCCAACAAATAGAGAATTATTTCGCCTCGCCAAAAGATTTTGAATTAAGTAAAGACAGTTTAGGCTTTTACTGGCTCGAAAAACCTGCCATTAGTGCTTTACCAAAACTAAAATATGGGGATGTAATTTCGCTTAGCTACACTGGCAGTTTTTTAAATGGAAGAGTTATAGATGTTTCGCCTCAAAATTTTAAAGTAAGCTACGGCACACCCGACCAACTTTTAAAAGGATTAAATTATGTTATTAGTAAGCTAAAATTAGGTCAAAATACAAAAATTATATTACCTTCACGGCTCGCTTTTGGAGAAAAAGGAAGCAGTAATCTTTTAATTCCTCCTTTTACACCATTAGTTTACACCTTAAAAATTAACGAATAAAAAACAAAAAAATGAACAAATTATTTCTTTTTTCATCAGCAGTTTTAGCAATTGCTTTTACGGCTTGTAAGGGCGGCGGCAAAAGCTCACAATTTGATGGTTACACGCGTGACGAGAGCGGTTTACACTACAAATTTTTTAAACAAAACGAAGCCGATACAAACAAAGCTAAATTAGGCGATGGTGTGGTATTTGGCTATGTTATTAAAACCGAAATAACCGATTCATTAGTGGTAGACTCTAAAACACAAAGCCAGGATGGAAGCGGTTACACCCGTTTTTTACTGCAAAAAAATTCATTTAAAGGTAGTTTAGAAGATGGTATGAAACTAATGGCAAAAGGCGATAGCGCTTCATTTATTATTCCTGCCGATTCGTTTTTCTTAAAAACAATGGATATGAATGAGCTGCCAAAATCAATTGCGAAAGGTAGTTTTTTACGCGCCACTATTGTTATGAAAGATATTTTATCTGCCAAACAAATTAAGGAAAATCAAGCTAAACAAATGGAAGAGCAACAAGCTAAAATGAAAGAAGCTGAAGGCAAAGAAAAAACTACTTTTGACGCTTACATTGCCGAAAATAAAATTACAGCAAAACCTACCGAAAGCGGATTAATTTTTGTTGAGACTAAAAAAGGAAACGGCAAACACCCAAAAGTTACAGATGAAGTTACGGTGCATTACACCGGTACTTTAATGGATGGCACAAAATTTGACAGTTCGTTAGATAGAGGCGAGCCGGCTAAATTTCCTTTAAACCAAGTAATACCAGGGTGGACAGAAGGCATTCAATTAATGAGCAAAGGCAGCAAGTGTAAATTAATTATTCCTTCAAAAATTGGTTATGGTCCGCAAGGCGCCGGAGGTAAAATTCCACCATTTGCACCATTGGTTTTTGAAGTAGAATTATTAGATTTTAAAGATGCGCCACCTCTACAACAACCGCAAATGCAAGACCCAAATCAACAACAACACGGACCAAACGACGGACATAATCATTAATTTGGCAAACTTTTTGTAAGTAATATTAAAAAACAGCAAAATGAAAAAATTACTTTTAATAATCACAGCAATTACAGCTCTGAATTTTGGGGCTAATGCTCAAAAAAAACAAAAACAAAAATTAAGTAAAATGGATAAAGAATTTTTAGCAAAACAACCTGATGGCTTATACGCCAAATTTGAAACAAATCGCGGAAACATTTTCGCTTTACTTGAATATAAACAAGCGCCGCTAACTGTTGCAAACTTTATTGGCTTAGCAGAGGGCAAGTTAAAAAATAATAAAAAAGCAGAAAACGTTCCCTATTATGATGGCCTTAAATTTCATAGAGTAATACCTGGCTTTATGATACAAGGTGGGTGCCCATCAGGAAATGGCACTGGCGACCCAGGTTATAAATTTAACGATGAATTAGACCCTAATAACGAAATTGGAAAAAAAGGCTATAAGCGAGGTGTTTTAGCTATGGCTAATTCAGGGCAAAATACAAACGGAAGCCAATTTTTTATTATGCACAAAGATTATGGTTTACCATTAAGTTATAATATTTTTGGAATAGTTGTGTCTGGAATAGAAGTTGTAGATTCTATAGCAACCACTACAAAAAATGGTAGCGATTTGCCAAATCAAGATCAAGTAATTCAACATATTACAATTTTACGCAAAGGCAAAGAAGCAGAAACTTTTGACGGCGCTAAAACATTTGAAGCTGAAAAAACCAATGCGGCCAAAAAAGCAACAGAAGCGGAAACAAAAATGAAAGATGCTGCAACCGTTGTATTACGAGAATTTGAAAGTGGAAAAACTACCGCTAGTGGCTTAAAATATATCGTTATTAAAGAGGGAACGGGCGCAACCCCTGTAGCTACAAGCAACGTAAAAGTGCACTATACGGGTACATTTTTAGATGGGAAAGTATTCGATAGTAGTGTACAACGCGGTCAGCCTATTGATTTTGGTTTAAATCAAGTAATTAAAGGTTGGACTGAGGGTGTACAATTAATGAAAGAAGGTGCCAAATATAAATTTTATATCCCTTATAATTTAGCTTATGGCGACCAAGGTGCTGGAGGAGCTATACCGCCCAGAACGGATTTAATTTTTGAAGTGGAATTAATTAAAATAAACTAATAAACTTTAAACCCTCAAGTAAAATTTGAGGGTTTTTTATTTCCTTCAATTTCCATTTTTTAAGTAATAATATCTCTGTATATTCGTTATCTTATTAAATTTTATTGCGTTTTTTTAAAACATATTTTTTTTTCATTTCATACTGTGATAAACTATTTTTTAGTCCAGCAAACTTATCCCTCTCTTCAAGAGGGCAGGGAGAGGCGATAAAAAATCGGACTAAAAAATATTTCACTTTAGTTTTATTTCTTTTTGCAATTTCGGCAACATCTCAAACGGCCATTATAACAGGCATTGTAAAAGATACCGAAGGCTTATTACTCGAAAATGTTACTGTTGGCGTAAAAGAAAACTCACAACAAACTACATTAAGTAATGATAAAGGGTTTTATAGCTTAACAATAGATGCCGAAAAACCAATTACCATAGTATTTTATAATATAAATTTTGACCGATACAATTATACTGTTACCGCAAAAAATGGCGAGACTATAAATTTAAATCCAAAATTAAAATTTAAAAATACATTTTCGGTAATTGAAGTTACAAACACACAAGATAGAAATGTTGAGATTGTTCGAATTGATCCAAAAATTTTTAATCAACTCCCCTCTACTACCGGTAATATTGAAGACCTTATTAAAACCCAAATTGGTGTTAGTAGTAATAACGAGCTAAGCAGTGGCTACAGCGTGCGTGGCGGTAATTTTGATGAAAACCTTGTTTATGTAAATGATATTGAAGTGTATCGCCCATTTTTAGTGCGAAGCGGGCAGCAAGAAGGTTTAAGTTTTGCAAACCCAAATATGGTGCAAAGCATAAATTTTAGTAGCGGTGGTTTTGAAGCTAAGTATGGCGATAAATTAAGCAGTGTTTTAGATATAACTTACAAAAAACCTTTAAAATTTGCAGGCACTGCTTCGGGTAGTTTTTTGGGAGGTAATATGCAATTAGAGGGCATTAATAAAAACCGTTTAGTGGCTTGGAACATAGGCGCACGTTACCGTACTAATTCTTACCTTCTTAAAGGCTTGGATACAAAAGGCGAATATCGTCCAAGCGCTATAGATATTCAAAGTTTTATTACGTTTGATGTAAATCCAAAATTAAAAATAGAGTTTTTAAGCAACATTGCACAGAATAAATATTTAGTTATTCCTACTAGTCGTCAAACAAATTTTGGTACCGTAAAAGAAGCATTACGCTTTACAGTTTATTTTGATGGTAAAGAATTAATGCAGTACACTACTTATATGGCGGGGCTTTCAACCACCTATCGCCCAACAGCTAAAACAAAATTAAAATTTATCACATCTGCTTATCACTCCAACGAAGAAGAAGTTTACACAATACAGGGGCAATATTATATTGATCAATTAGAAGCAGACCTTGGCAAACCAAATTTTGGGCAGGTAGCCTTTAACCGCGGTATTGGTACATTTTTAAACAATGGACGAAATTATTTAACCGCCACCGTTTTTAATTTTGAGCACAAGGGCACTCGCTATTTAAAAAACAATAACGAGCTACTTTGGGGCGCACGTTACCAAACCGAATTAATACAAGATAAATTAAGCGAGTGGCGAACCATTGATTCAGCCGGTTTTATAGTGCCCTACAGCCCCATCGAAATAAATTTAATAGATGCTTACAAAACAAAAATTACCTTGCCAAGCCAACGTATGCAAGCATATACGCAGTACAACTATGGCAAAATATTAAACGATTCCTCATCCATAAATATAACTGCAGGAATTCGTGGTAATTACTGGACGGTGAATCAACAACTTTTAATTTCACCACGTATTACCATTGCTTATAAACCATATTGGAAACGCGATTGGTTATTTAAATTAAGTGGCGGTGTGTATTATCAACCACCATTTTATAGAGAATTAAGAAGCATTGATGGCACCATTAATACCAATGTAAAAGCGCAACAAAGCATACATTTTGTTTTTACAAGCGATTATAATTTTAAAATGTGGGATAGGCCTTTTAAACTAATTATGGCAGGTTATTTTAAAGATTTAAAAAATATAATTCCTTACGAAGTTGATAATGTGCGCATACGTTATTTTGCAAATAACAACGCAAAAGGTTATGCAACCGGTGCCGACATTAGAATAAACGGCGAGTTTGTAAAAGGGGTTGAAAGTTGGGCCACTATTGGTTTTTTAAGAACGTATGAGTATAGTAAAGATAATATACACTATAATTATTTTAATAAAGATGGCGAAAAAATTGTAAAAGGATATACATTCAATCAAGTAAAAACAGATAGTAACAAAGTTGATCCGGGCTATATTCCGCGCCCAACCGACCAGTTAGTTACCTTTGGATTATTTTTTCAGGATTATTTACCAAAAATACCTGCCATTAAATTTAACTTAAATTTACAATTTGGCAGTGGCCTCCCTTTTGGTCCGCCTACCCATTTACGTTGGCAGCAAATTTTACGTATGCCACCTTATCGTAGAGTGGATGCAGGCTTTGCATACAACATCATTAAAGAAAACCGAGAGTTTAAACGTAAAAATGCATTTAATAATTTAAAAGAAATGTGGATTTTTTTAGAAGTATTTAATTTATTACAAGTTCAAAACACGGTAAGTTACACATGGATACAAGATGTAACCGGAAACCGTTATGCCATACCAAACTACTTAACCAACAGGCAAATTAATGTTAGGTTACAAATACGTTTTTAGTTGCAAGAATACACTATACATATAATTGAAGACGAATTAATTTTAGCCAACACCTTAAAATTAAATTTAGAATTAGAACAGTACAAAACCATTGTTTCAACTACCGGAAATAATGCTATTGCCGATTTTGATAAAAACAAATCACACATACATTTAGTGTTATTAGATGTAATGTTGCCCGATGTAAATGGCTTTGAAATTTGCAAACATATTAAACAAAAAAGTCCTGCTACACCTGTAATTTTTTTAACAGCAAAAAACCAAACCATAAATAAAGTTGAAGGTTTAAAATTAGGCGCCGACGATTACATTACTAAACCTTTTGATTTAGAAGAATTGTTGCTTCGAATATTAAATTTAATTAAGCGCACTCAAAAACAAACTGATTCTATTTTTAAATTTAATTCGTGCCAAATAAATTTTGATACTTACGAAATAGTTGATATAACTAATACAAAACGTACCATCTCAAAACGCGAAATTGGCTTATTACAACTACTTACCCAAAATGTAAACAAAGTTATTTCGCGCGATGAAATTATTGAAAAATTGTGGGAAATAAATGAAAATGCCTCTTCGCGTACTATTGATAATTATATTTTAAATTTTAGAAAATGGTTCGAATCAAATCCAAAAAATCCTGTTTTTTTTCATTCCATTAGGGCAGTTGGGTATAAGTTTACAAACGAAAGTTTATAAAACCAAAATAGTAAATCTTTAAAAATTAAATTTTTTTAGAAGTTTTAATAATTAATTAAATAGATTATTAGAATCTATTGCGTCCATTTTTAACTTCGACTCGGAACTAACATTTAACTTATTTCGAATAATCCATTCTTTAAGGGCTTCAATAAACTGATATTTATTTTCGATATGAATTAATTTTATTTGATGTGATTTTTTATTTTTAGTTACAAAATAAAAAATATCGTGTCTAAATTCTATTAAAGCTATTTGGCTTGCAAATAATTTTACCAAACCTGTTTGTACAAATAAAATATAGTTGGCATAAATACTTACAAAACATAGTTGTTTTTTATACTTTAAAAAAGTAACAATACCTTCGGTTAAAGCAATTATTACACAAATAGGGTATAAATACTGTATGCGTGTTTGCGACGAAAACAACATTATAGCGAATGTAAAAAACACACCAATTTTTAAAATTCTAAACATTGCATAACTATTTGTAAAATACGAAAATCGCAATACCGGTAACGATGCCTTAAATGAAGCGTTTAAAACCTCATAACAGCTTAAAAACACATACGCCAATCCTGCAATTAACTGTATGGCGAGTAATTCCTTAAAGCCTAACCAACTGTAAAAAAAATTTACAACCGATAAAGTTACAACAGCCACTAAAATTAAATTTTTTCCCAAAGATGCAAGTGCAGAATTCATAGTTACTTTTTGATATTAACAAAGTTATTAAAAAAAAGGTTTACTTTTTTGAGAAAATGATTATTGCAAAATTTTAAATCTAAACGCTTTAAATCAATTTTAGATTAACTTACCACTCGTAAAATAAAATATTAAAAGATTGCGATTATGCTTTTTTAACAATACCTTCATTTTTCTAAAATTTATAATAATGAAAAAAACCTTAAATCATTTTTTTACAATCGTTTTATTTTTGTCTTTTTCTATAACTTCTACAGCACAAAAAAGTGTTAATTTTAATTTTAACGATGCCTCCGAAAATTTTTACGTTACACAAAAGCGTTTGAATAAACACTTTAAAAAATTTACAAAAGAATTAGAACACGAACGTAAAGAAAAAGCTCGTTCTGAAGGTAAATTAAATGTAGGAGCCGAAGAAGAAGTAGAACTAGCTGGTTATGAACTTTACAAACGTTGGGAAAACTTTATGGCACCGCGTGTTTATCCAAGTGGCGATAAAACAATAGCATCAAAAGCTTATGAAGAATATCAAAAATATTCAGAACAATTAATTAATCAATCTTCTCAAAGCAAAAATATTGGCAACAGTAGCTCTGTATTATCTGCTACCTGGCAACCTGTTGGCCCAATGGGCGACCCTTCCGGTGGTAATGTCGGACGCGTAAATGCAGTTCGATTCGATCCTTCAAACACAAATGGTTTATGGACTTGCGCACCGGATGGCGGTTTGTGGAGTACCTCTAACCTTGGTGCTAGTTGGGGTACAAATACCAATCAACTTTCAGTAATTGGTAACTCCGACATAGTGTTCGATCCTACAAATCCTGCAAATATGTTTTTAGCTACTGGCGATGGCGATGCCGGCGATTCGTACAGTACCGGGATATTAAAATCTACAAATGGTGGTTTATCTTGGGCTGCCACAGGTTTAGTTTGGACAGTAAACCAAGGCAGACGCATACATAAATTATTAATTAACCCAAGCAATAATCTTAATATTTTTGCGGCCACAACCATAGGTTTGCTTCGTTCAACAGATGGGGGCATAACTTGGGCTACTGTTCAGGCAGGTAACATTGTAGATGCTGAGTTTATGCCTAGTAACCCTAATACGGTTTATGCAGTAAGCAATAGCTTTTTTATGTCAACAAATAATGGCGCTACATTTAGTACTATTACCAGCGGTTTACCAACTTCGGCATCAAACAATCGCTTGGCAATTGCTGTTACACCTGCAAACGCAAGTTATGTATATGTTGTAGCAAGCAATAATTCTAACAGTGGTTTTTTAGGTTTTTATCAATCAACTAATAGTGGAGTTAATTTTACAGTAAAAGCAACATCTCCTAACCTCTTAGGTTGGGCGAGTGCCGGAACAGATACTGGGGGACAAGGTTGGTACACCCTATCAATAGCAGCTTCGCCCACCAATGCTAACGAGGTAGTTGTAGGTGGTGTAAACGTTTGGCGTACCACAAATGGTGGCACAAATTGGGCGTTGTTTGGACATTGGACCGGTTCCGGTGCGCCTTATGTACATGCAGATATACATGATTTAATATATAAAAATAGCACTACACTTTATGTGGGTTGTGATGGAGGCGTATTTTATACAACTAATAGTGGCGCATCCTTTACAGCTATTAATGGTAATATGAATATTTCACAAATTTATAAAATAGGTTTGTCATCAAGCACATACAGTTTATCTATTACCGGACATCAAGATAACGGTACTAATTTATTTTCGGGCGGATGGAACGAAACCATGGGAGGAGATGGCATGAATTGTTTTATTGACCAGTTTAACGACTTAGTAATGTATGGCGAACAATATAATGGTTCATTTAATCGCAGTACTAATGGAGGCGCAAGTTGGAGTGGAATTACTACAGGAATGACAGGTAGTGGTGCTTGGGTTACACCTTGGCATCAACATCCTACAGTTGCAAACACAATTTACAGCGGTTATAACGAGATGTTTAAATCCACCAACCAAGGCACAAACTGGGCGCAAATTGGTACAATGGGTGGTACCGGTAACGTGGTTGAATTTGCTGTTGCACCTACAAACACATTAGTAATTTATGCAATAAAAGGAAATGCACTTTATAAAACAATAAATGGCGGCACAAGTTGGGCAAATGTAACTGGTACTTTACCAACAGGCAGCGCTCAATTAACCTGGGTTACAATAAAAGATTCAGATCCAAATACGGCTTTTGTTACCTTTTCGGGATATTCATCCGGCAATAAAATATTTAAAACTACCGACGGTGCAGTTACTTGGGTTAATTATTCTACCGGTTTACCAAATTTACCAACAAATTGTATTACATATTGGAATGGAACAGCGGGATCGGTATATGTTGGTTGTGATGTTGGCATTTATTACCGCGATGCGGTTTCACCCAACTGGACATTATATAATGCCGGATTACCAAATTCATCTGTACACGATTTAGCCATTTTTTATCCTTTAGGCAAAATACGCGCAGCTACTTATGGCAGGGGCGTGTGGGAAGCCGATTTATACAATAGTGGAACTATGGCGCCCATTGCTAATTTTGGCAGCAATAAACAAGTTATTTGCCCCGGGGATATAATAAATTTTACCGATTTATCAACCTTTGGTCCTACATCTTGGAACTGGGTATTTCAGGGCGGAACACCTGCTACATCTACACTTGCAAATCCTGCAATAACCTATAATACACCCGGCACTTACAGTGTTTCATTATCAGCCATAAACGTAAACGGTACAAGTGTTATGACTAAAACATTGTATATTGTTGTTTCGCCAACTAATAATTTATTGCCTTTATTAGAAGGTTTTCAAGGTGCAACTTTTCCGCCAACTAATTGGCAAAATTATGATGCCGGAACTGACGGTTTAAAATGGACCAAAAATTTAACAGTTGGAAAAGCCAGCACCGCCTCATTATTTTACGATAATTATAATTTAAATTCTTCGGGTGTTAGAGATGAAATGCGTACTCCAAAATATAATTTTATAGGTTACACAAACATAAAAATGTATTTTGATGTGGCTTATGCCAGATACGATGCAACTTACAGCGATTCGTTAGCCGTAATGGTTTCAACCGATTGTGGTATTACATTTACGCAGCAATATTTAAAAGGCGGTGTGCCATTAGCTACAGCCCCCGATTTAACTGCTTCATTATTTGTTCCAACATCGGCACAGTGGCGCACAGATACTGTTTATTTAAGTGCCTATTCGGGTAATAGCAATGTAATGATAGCATTACAAAATCGCGGACGATACGGACAAGGTTTATATATTGATAATATAAATATTACTGGGGCTATTGCAGGATTGCCGCCAACAGCTAATTATAATTATTCTTCTATTACACCTTGTAACGGGCAAGCAATAAATTTTTCTGATTTATCTACTAATTTACCAACCGGTTGGAACTGGCAATTTCCGGGCGGAACGCCAAGTACAGCATCGGTTGCTAATCCAATCGTTTCTTACGCATTACCGGGTAATTATGTTGTAACCTTAAATTCAACAAATAGTAATGGAACCAGTACTCCGGTTTCTCAAACAATTACAGTTGGCACAACCCCAATTATATCTGTTAATAGCCCAAGTATTTGTTACGGTGCATCTACTATTGTTACTGCAAGCGGTGCCTCAAGTTATTCTTGGAATACCGGAGTCAGCACATCGTCTATATCAGTAAACCTACCAAGTTTTACTTCAGTTTTTACTGTTACAGGCACAACCGGTAGTTGTAAAACTGTTCAAACAAGTACAGTTACCGTAAACACTTTACCAAATGTTGGCACAGCCGATACTACAATATGTTCGGGTACATCTGCTACGTTAAATGCTAATGGCGCTATTTCTTATACTTGGGATACAGGCGCAACAGGTGCCAGTATTGTTGTAAATCCTACATCTAATACAAGCTATACCGTTACTGGATTTGACGGCACATGTTCTAACATTAATATTTCAAATGTTACAGTTGTTGTGTGCACGGGTGTAACAAACCTTACAGGTAACGCCGGTAGTGCGGTATTAATTATTCCTAATCCTAATAATGGAAAGTTTAGCGTTAAAACAGATAATATTGAGTATTCAACTATTACCGTTTATAATAATATAGGGCAATTAATATTAACCATTCCATCAAGTAAAAACATGGTAAATATTGATTTAACAAAATACGGAAGAGGTATTTATAACTTAGTATTTAATACTAACTCTACTCATAAAACTATTAAGGTAGTGGTAGATTAAAAAATAATATTACAAATATTAAAAGCAGTTTAATAATTAAACTGCTTTTTTTATGCCCATATTTCTATAACTTTGCCAAATATGATACAAATTGGTAAGGTAAATACATTAACAGTTATTAGAGAAACTGACGTTGGCTTTTTTTTATGTGACGATGAAAAAAATGAAGTTCTGTTGCCTGCCTCTCTTAGTAAAACTCCATTAAAAGCTAAAGAGAAAATAGATGTTTTTGTGTTTCCCGATTCGGAAGCTAAATTAATAGCTAGCACAAAAATACCTTATGCCCAAATAAACAGCTTTGCCTATTTACGTGTAACAAGCCTTACCGAAATTGGTGCGTTTTTGGATTGGGGATTAGAAAAAGATTTATTTTTTCCCTTTAACGAACAAAAATTTGATGTTGAAGAAGGTGATTTTTGCGTAATATATATTTATATAGATAGTATTAGTAACCGGATTGTAGCATCTAATAAATTAGATAAATTTATTATTACAGATGAAATAGCATTAACCGAAGGGCAGGAAGTGGATGTGATGGTTTATGAAGAATCGCCTTTAGGTTACAGCGCTATTATTAATAATAAATACAAAGGCTTAATTTACCATAACGATATTTTTAAAGAAGTATTTATTGGCGACGAATTAAAAGGTTATGTAAAAACCATAAGAGAGGATAAATTGATTGACCTTAGTTTTCAAAAAAGTGGCTTTAAAAATGTGTTAGATAGTACTGAAGTTATTTTAGAATACATAAAAACACACAATGGTTTTTTAGATTTGCATGACAAAAGTACTCCCGAAGAAATATCTATCCGCTTAAGTATGAGCAAAGCTACTTTTAAAAAATCGATTGGTATTTTATACCGCCATAGAAAAGTTTTAATAAAACCCGATGGTGTTTATTTGGCGGAGGAAAATGAAACTACCGCTGATATTGAGAAGGAATAAAATCATATGGATACATAGGTAATATAGTTTTATTTATATTTGAAAAAATGTTAAAAAATTGTCACATCGAGCAGCCGACGGAGGAGGCGTACTTGTGGTAAGTGAAGTCAAACCGTCGAGATGTGTTTATGTAATCGTTCTCGATACATTTCTTAGCTTCGGCTTCGAAATTACTCTAACTGACAATTAAAAAATTAAATAGTATGAAAATTGCAGTAGTTGGTGCCACCGGCTTGGTTGGCACAAAAATGTTAGAAGTTTTAACCGAACGAAATTTTAATGTTACGGAACTTATTCCGGTTGCTTCCGAAAAATCAGTAGGAAAAGAAATTAGTTTTAAAGGCAAAACTTACAAAGTACATAGTATGCAACAAGCCATTGATGCCAAACCGCATATTGCTTTGTTTAGTGCCGGTGGCAGCGCATCGTTAGAGTTTGCCGAAAAGTTTGCCGAAGTTGGCACCACGGTTATCGATAACTCTAGTGCTTGGCGCATGGATGTTACAAAAAAATTAATTGTACCCGAGGTAAATGCCCACGAATTAAAAGCTACAGATAAAATTATTGCTAATCCAAATTGCTCCACCATACAATTAGTGGTTGTTTTAAACCCCTTACATAAAAAATATAAAATAAAGCGTGTTGTTATTAGCACCTACCAAAGTGTAACAGGAACGGGTGTTAAAGCTGTTGCCCAATTGCATAACGAACGCAATAATATTGAGGGCGAAATGGCTTATAAATATAAAATAGATATGAATGCCATCCCTCAAATTGATGTTTTTTTAGAAAACGGTTATACTAAAGAAGAAATGAAACTAGTAAACGAAACTAAAAAAATAATGAGCGATAATACAATTGCCTTAACTGCTACAACAGTTCGTATACCGGTAATGGGTGGGCATAGCGAGAGCGTGAACATTGAATTTGAAAACGAATTTGATGTTAGCGAAATCACTACACTTTTAAAAAATACCGAAGGCATTATTGTACAAGACGATATTGCAAACCACATTTACCCAATGCCAATTAACGCGCATAATAAAGACGAGGTGTTTGTAGGAAGAATACGCCGCGACGAATCTCAAACTAAAACACTTAATTTGTGGATAGTATCTGATAATTTAAGAAAAGGAGCTGCTACCAACGCCGTGCAAATTGCAGAGTATTTGGTGGCGAATAAATTGGTTTAATTTATTAAGAAATTATTTTTTTTATTATATTTGATATATGTTGCAAACATTCGGCAATCTCTTTATTGTGGTTAGGATAACCGAAGGTTTGTAGCGGGTACAGGCAAATTATAGGGCATTTTTGGAAGACAGACAATGAGAAAAATTATTTTCATAGCGACAACTTTACTTTTTCTGTGTTTGGCAAATTTCGCGCAGACAAAATATCAGCCGACACATTTATCCTTTAAGGTAAAGCGACTTGCACACAAACTTACAAAATATGACGAAGTGACGGGGCCTCGCGTTGGAAAAGCCGCTCACAAATCAGATCAATACAAAGTTTTTGAAAAACTTAAACTTAAAGCAAGCGACATTGAACTTTATGAATTGACAAATCATAAAAGTCCACTCGTTAGAGCCTATGCTCTGACAGGTTTAACTGACGTTAATTCTTGTAAGACAATTGACGTAATGAGCAAAAATCAAAATGACACCGCCACGGTAGATCAACAATTTGGCTGTATCGGTACTTGTAATACAGTGATTGGTTACATGTTACCTTTTATAAAATCATATATTAAAAACAATAAAATATCATTGACAACCACGCAAAGTGATGTACTTGAAAAAATATCAGACGACCACAGAAAATGGGCTGACAGAGGAAGAAAAAATTCTTCAGCAGATAAAGATGAAGAAAAATGAAAAACACCCTGTAATAGCAGCATTGCTCTATTATTTGGGTGTTTATTTTCGAACA
>JAYVGH010000029.1:0-19168 GCA_043772435.1 Bacteroidota bacterium | reverse complement strand
CGATGCGTTATGCGATTTACATAAAGAAAAAAGCATTATTAGTTCTATGTGTAATTTTGATTGGATAATCTCAGCTACTTGTTAGCGGTTTAGTATTAAAGATCAATCTGCCGGCATAGCACAAATGCTTTGGAAATCCTACATCAGCACCATCCCATTGAATATGTTTAAGTGCACTGTCTTCCACAGCCATTAGTTTTCTTTTATCAATTGCTTGGGTAATAAAAACAGAATCCTTGAAAGGAAATACTTTCGAATATTTAACCGAATCAGAATGGTATGGAAGATGGATAGGGGTAAAATTTTGAATTAACGCTTCCATTTTAGTCCTTTCCGGATCTTTAATATTAGCGCATCCGGCAATTATTACCGCCAAAAATATGATATTATTACGTAAAATAAGGAAGAGGATTTAGTTTAATAAAAGCACTAAATTTACCTATAAATTTTGTATATGTAATGAGAAAAATACTTAGCATAATTGTTACAGTAGTATGATCGATCTATTATTTCAAACACCGTTTATTATTGTACCGGCTATTTTTTATTTTGGCCTTTTTCTGCTATTCAAATGGTTAAGGAGCCTTTTTGTGAGTGAAACGGTAATAAGAAGTAAGATAATAGCCGGGATGATCATTGCAGAGTATCTTTTGCTAACCAGTTAAGTACCCTCTTATTCTACTCCCCCCTAAAAACACCAAAACCCCTGTAAAATCAGGGGTTTTTAGCTTTGTACCCGGGACGGGACTTGAACCCGTACATCCGTGAAGATACAGGATTTTAAGTCCTGCGTGTCTACCAATTCCACCACCCAGGCATTTCCCTTTCGGGAGGTGATTAAAAAAAGAGCCGTTAAAAGCTCTTTTTTGAGCGAAAGACGGGTCTCGAACCCGCGACCTTAACCTTGGCAAGGTTACGCTCTACCAACTGAGCTACTTTCGCTTTTTCCCCTAAAAAGGGAGTGCAAATGTAATAAAAAAATTAAAATATCAAAAAAAATTCTATTTTTTTTCTTCACAAAGTTCAATTAAAACCGAATTTGTAAATTTTGGGTGTAAAAAACAAATACGTTTGTTGTCTGCCCCGTCTTTGGATTGCTTATTTATTAGTTCAAATCCTTCGTTTTTTAATCGCTCCATTTCTGCATATATGTCATCTACTTCAAATGCAATGTGGTGTATACCCTCTCCTTTTTTTTCGATAAATTTTGTAATAGCGCTATTTTCGGTAGTGGCTTCTAATAATTCTATTTTTGTATCGCCCAACATAAAAAACGAAGTATTAACACCCTCACTTTCTACTGTTTCAATTTTATAATTTTGTTTACCAAATAGTTTTTTAAATATTTGGTTACTATCACTTAAATTTTTTACAGCAATGCCAATGTGTTCAATTTTTTTTATCATAATTTTTTTGAATGCTATCGTTTAAAATTTTATTTATAATTTTTGTGTTCTCATCAAGTTTATTATCGGGGGTTGCCATAGTAACTAACATTAAAAATAGCAGCACAGCAATTGGTGTTGCAAATAAAATGTATCTGTATTCGTTGTAGTTATTTTTAAACTTAAATTCGGTTTTTTGCTGTGTGTAGTTTTTCGCGTATTTTTTAATATGCTCGTCGTAGTATTTTCTACGTTTTAACTCTTGCTCGGTAAAAGTATGTTTTTTAGATGTTGGTTTTGTGTAGGTAAAAGAGTGTTCTTGGTGATAGGTAATCTTATAATCATAGCTTGATTTTAATGAAGGATCGGAAAGGATTTCGTAAGCTTTTAAAATTTTAGTAAAATGTTCAATTCCGTTAGGGTTTTTATCAGGATGGTACAATTTAGCCAATTTACGAAACGCCATTTTAATTTCACTTAAATTAGCTTTGTTTGATAGTCCTAATATTTCGTAATAATTTTGCAATTAAATTTTAACTCCCAAAATACAAACATCATCTACTTGTTCTAAATTTCCCTTCCAAACTTCTAAGGGTTGTAAAAGTATTGTTTTTTGTTCGTTTAATGATTTAGAATCTATTGCTGGTGTAATTTTAGTTAATTGCTTGTTTTTAAATTTTTTGCCATTTGATCCACTAAATTGATCGTTGTTTGATGCTCTTAAAACGTCGTTTAGCATATCTGTTTTTAAAGAATTATTGGCCGACAATTTAAAACCAAAACAAAATACAAAAACAGCGAAAATAAAATTTCGATTTAAGTTAAATATTATTACAGCTAAATGCATTTATTTAATAACAAACGAAGTTAAAAAAATTATTGGGTTTTATGAATTTGAATGTTCAGTATAATTTTATTTAAAATATTCTCTCACTTTTAATTTTACAACTTCTTTTACACTTTCCCAATTTTGTATTTGGAAACTAAATAGGCACGGGCTTTCATCAGCATCTTATAAATTGGTTATAGCATTTGGTATTAAAATTAAAAGCATTTGCGTGGGATATTTTTGTTTATAAAAATTAATAATCTCGCTTAAACAATATATTTTTAAAAATTCATACAAATCCCAAAAATATTTTTTTTCGCCACGACCTAAAATAGCTTTTATTTTCATTACGGCAATATTTTTGTTACTACACATTTTAATACCATCAATGGTTTCAGTAACATCTATTAAAGTAAAAGGAAAATGCACAAAATAAACTTTTATATTATTTATTCTTCTAAATGTAGCAAATTTTACATTTAAATTTTCGTTTATAACTTCATTTTCAAACTTTTTTAAAAATAAAGCATTTAGACTCTCAATATCAGTTTTTTCGGTTTAAAATAAATCTAAATCTACCGAAATGCGATGCCCTTATTTTAAAGATATTGCAGTATCACTAAATAAAAATTATTTAATTGCGGCATACTCATTAATTTTTTTAATAAAAATAAAGTGTGGGGTTCAACTGTTTCAGTATGTGACATCTAAATTTTTCGATTGGTTGATTAATAACTGCTGTTGCTAAATAAATACAATTCTAATTAATGTATTTTGAATTAAGTAAAGCATGCAAAACGTTTTCATCTTCATAAAACCTTCTGCATTGCATAGTATCATCCACATCTGCATGCTCAAAAATACGTACAATTATCTAATTGGCGTATATTTAGTAATCGAGATTTTTTAAATCTACATCCCAAAAAAGGGCTTTGTTCAAGAAGAGGTTTTTGATTAATTATTATTTTTTTAATTTATTAATTTTTTTTTCAATGAATATTTCAGTAGGTAAATGCGCTTGTTGTATGCGTTTGGCATATTTTATTGAATCTAAAATTTCTTTTTGTTTTTCGTCAACTTCCTTTTTTTGTTTAGCAATTGTTTCGTTTTTTAGTAATAATTCGTTATTTATTTTTTTACGCTGAAGATTGTTTCTATAAATAATAAAAACAACTCCTAATAAAATAGTTAAAACTATTAAGCCCGAATAAATAATAGTACTCTGTTGTTTTAATTGATTTTTATGCGCTAATTCTGTTTTTAACTCTTCTAACTGTTTTTGTTTTTCTATTTTTTCGTTTTCAAATGCATTTTGTATTTTAATAATACTTTCAGAAGATGTTTGATTATTTAAACTATCGCGATAAATAATAAAAGCTTGATAATTTTTTAAAGCACTTTTAAAATCACCATTCAAACTATCAATTTGAAAATATTGTTTGTAAATGTCGGTGAAATGAATTTTAGCACCAGTTTGTTTACATTGCTCTAAAGCTGTATTTAAGTAATTAGTAGCTATTATATACTTTTTTAGTTTAAAATAAACATTAGCAAGATTTATATTTAAACTTATTACTCTATCTTTTAAATCTAAAGAATTAGTTACCGCTAATGCCATTTCAAAATTTGAAATAGCCTCTTTACTACTATCTTGCTCATTATATATTTCTCCGGCTAGTGTGTAAGCATCCATAATGCCAGTAGCATTAAATTTTTTAAAAAACAACATTAATGCTTGCATATTATATTTTTGAGCTGAAACAATATCATTTTTAACAAAATATAAATTTGCAATATGGTTTAATGTAAATCCTATGTAAATAGTATCTTTTACTTCTTCAAATAATTTTTTCGCTTTAAATTTATATTCTAAGGCTAAATCTTTTTTATCTGTAAAATCATAAATAGTGCCTATTCCTAAGTAGGAGCGTGCCATACCCCATTTATCGTTTATGCTTTCTCTAATTTTTAAAGCTTTAAGATGATTGTCGAGCGATTTAGAATAATCGCCTTTAAATCTAAAAATTATTGCTAAATTATTAAAGGTTTTTGCTTTTTCTGTTAATATAATTTGATTTTTACTATTTAGTGCTAATTCTTTTGCTTCTAATGCAAATGCCTGATTAATTAAAATAGTTGCAGTATCGTATTTAGCACTCAACCATTCAATTTCACACAAGGCATTAATAGCTTTTATTTTTTCGGTTGTACTTTTAAAAGTGTTAATAAGATATATTAACGAATCTTTAGGATTAGCAAATGCTTTAAAACTTATTGCTAAAAAAATGATGATTATAACTTTGGGATATTTCAAATTAAATTATTTTTTTAATTTAGAAATATTTTTTGTAATGTAAACTTCTGTAGGCAAATGCGCTTGCTGTATACGTTTGGCATATTTTATAGAGTCTAAAATTTCTTTTTGTTTTTCATCAACTAACATTTTTTGTTTTTCAACTTCATATTTTTGTAGTTGGATAATTTTTTTTGATTTGTTTACTTTAATTAAAAAATAAGCGATTAATATTAAAACGAAAATGGCAAACACCAAAACAAAATAAAGTATTTTTTTCTTATTCTTTTCTTCTTCTTTTTGAATATTTAAAAAACTAATTTCTTTTTCTTTTTGTTTAGTTTGGTACTTGGTTTCTAATTCGTTTATGTTTTTACTATTTTGTATTGAAAATAGTGAATCGCTGAGAGTTTCCGCTAATTTATAGTATTTTAAAGCTTCTTTATCGTCTACTAATTTTTCGCAAATAATAGATTTTAATTTATAAATTTCGGGTAAGGTTTGATAAATAGTGTTTATTTTACTTACCGTTATAGCCGAATCGATAGTTTGATTAGCTAAATCTAATTGATTTAATTGTTGATAGCAATCTGCAATGTTGCGATAGGAATTTATTATACCCGGTATTTCTGAATTTATTTTTGATAATTGAAGGGATTGATTTTCAATAGTTAATGCTTTTTTATAATCTTTTTTTAATTTATAATACGTTCCCAATCCATTTAACGACCATTTAATAACCGTTTCTTGTTTTAAACTATCGCCAATGTGTAATGCGTAATTTAAATAATAAAATGCTTTAGAATAATTATTTAATTTTAAATAAGTATCGCCAATTCTAAGGAGTACCATCCCGTTAACAAATTTTGCTTTCCGTTTTTTATCAATTTCTAACGATTTAAAAAAATAATTTACCGCATTATTATAATCCGGGTTTGGTTTAGAGTAAAGCGATAATCCTAAATTGTTGTATGCCAAACTTAAGTTACGTAGCGAATTATATTTTTGCGCCATGTTAATCGCTATCATGTAATTTTGAATAGCATTATCAAAATTACCCAATGTGTAATAATCAAACCCTTTAAAAATATAGGAAGGAATACACGCCGTGTCATTATTAATCGATTTGTAAATAAAAATTGCCTTGTTAAAATAATTTATAGAAGTGTCGTATTTCGATCTTTCCATAGCAACAATTCCCATCATGTGTTGAATGTAAGCCAAGCCAAATTGATTATTTTCTTTTATAAACTCTACATTATATTTTTTAAAATAGAAATAGGCTGTATCATAATTATCCATTATAGAATAAAATATTTTACCAACTGTGTATACTTTTTTATTTTTATCAGTTTCGGTAGCGTATGACTTTTTAAGGCTATCTAACTTATTAGCGTTAACTTGAAAGTAAGCTATTAAAAAAAAAAATATAATAAATATGCGTTTAGTTTTTATCATTTATTTTTTTAATAAGAATAAAGTGCGGGGTTCAATTGTTTAAGATTGTAACATCAAAATTATTTTAAAATTAAATTAAAAATTAACATTAATCTTATTTTTTTATACTACATATCCCTTCATTATTACTCACCATACCTCAACAAAATCAATATTTCCGTTCACTAATACTTTACATATTCCTTCTATACTGCCCACCCACTTCAAACAACGCGTTTGTAATTTGTCCTAGGCTACAATATTTTACAGCTTCCATTAATCCGTTAAATAAATTTTCGTTTTGTATGGCGGCACGTTGCAATTCTTTTAAAATGACAGGTGCTTTATCTTTATGAGTTTCCCACAAACTGTTACGTGTATTTATTTGATCTTCTTTTTCTTCGGTAGTTGAGCGAATTACTTCACGAGGTAACATTGTAGGACTACCTTTTGAACTTAAAAATGTATTCACGCCAATTATAGGATATTCGCCATTGTGTTTTAATGTTTCGTAATACAAACTTTCTTCCTGAATTTTGCTGCGCTGATACATGGTTTCCATTGCACCTAAAACACCGCCACGTTCTGTAATTCTATCGAATTCAGTCAATACAGCTTCTTCTACTAAGTCGGTTAATTCTTCAATAATAAAAGCGCCTTGCAATGGATTTTCGTTTTTGGCTAAACCTAATTCACGATTAATAATTAACTGAATGGCCATTGCTCTGCGAACACTTTCTTCCGTTGGCGTTGTAATGGCTTCATCATAAGCATTTGTATGCAGAGAATTACAATTATCATAAATTGCATACAAGGCTTGTAAGGTGGTACGAATATCATTAAAATCAATTTCTTGAGCGTGTAAACTTCTTCCACTTGTTTGAATATGATATTTCAACATCTGACTTCTTTCGTTTCCGCCATATTTTTGTTTCATAGCCTTAGCCCATATTCTGCGCGATACACGACCTATCACAGAATATTCAGGATCGATACCGTTGCTAAAAAAGAATGATAAATTTGGGGCGAAATCATCTATCTTCATTCCCCTGCTTAAATAATATTCAACAAACGTAAATCCATTGCTTAATGTAAATGCAAGCTGAGAGATAGGATTAGCGCCCGCTTCGGCAATGTGATAACCGCTTATGGAAACAGAATAAAAATTACGGACGTTTTTATCAATAAAATATTGTTGCACATCGCCCATCACACGCAAACTAAATTCTGTACTAAAAATACAGGTATTCTGTGCTTGGTCTTCTTTTAAAATATCAGCTTGCACGGTTCCACGAACCTGCGATAAAGTTGTAGTTTTTATTTTTTCGTAAACGTCTTTTGGTAACACCATGTCGCCGGTAACACCAAGCAACATTAAGCCTAAGCCATTGTTTCCTTCAGGCAACTCATTCAGGTTGTATTTTGGTCTCGCTGTCCCTTTAGCTTTATAAATATCAGCTATTTTTTTTTCAACTTCTTTTTCCAGTTTATTTTCTTTGATGTATAATTCGCATTGCTGATCAATAGCAGCGTTCATAAAAAATGCGGCAATGGTTGCAGCTGGTCCGTTAATGGTCATTGATACTGACGTTTTAGGGTCTGCTAAATTAAATCCGCTGTATAATTTTTTCGCATCATCCAAACAACATACACTCACACCACTATTTCCAACCTTACCGTAAATATCCGGACGGTGGTCAGGATCATTTCCATAAAGTGTTACGCTGTCAAACGCTGTGCTTAATCGCGCTGCGGGTAAACCTTTACTTACATAGTGAAAACGTTTGTTGGTTCTTTCAGGTCCGCCTTCGCCGGCAAACATACGGGTTGGATCTTCTCCTTCACGTTTAAAAGGATAAATACCCGAAGTATATGGAAACTCTCCGGGAAAATTTTCACGTAAGGTCCATTTTAAAATATCGCTCCAACCTGTATATTTTGGTACCGATACTTTTGAAATTTGTGAATGCGATAAACTTTCGTAATGCGTTTTTATTTTTATTTCTTTATCACGTACTTTAAAAATATAATATTCGTTCTGGTATTGTTTTTTCTTGTCGTCAAAACCTTCTAAAGTTTTTAAGTTTTTTGGATCTATATCTAACTTAATAATTTCTAATTGCTCTTGCAGGCTTTTTACTAAGCGGTCTTTATCATCAACTTTTGAATTTTTAATAATATCGATAGTTGATATAACGCCTTGCAGCTTTGCGGCAATTTCGCTTTGTGTAGTTGCCCATTTATCGTAGTTACGAGAATTTTCTGAAATTTCGCTTAAGTAGCGGGTGCGGTTTGGCGGAATGATGTAAATCTTCTCGCTCATTTCATCCGTAATTTTAAAAGTAGATTTTAAATCAGTTCCTGTTTTTACAACCAGTTTATCCATCAACGCTTTGTATAACCTGTTTGTACCCGGATCGTTGAACTGTGAAGCAATAGTGCCATAAACAGGAAGCTCTTCGTCTTTTGCCTCCCACAAATTATGGTTGCGTTTGTATTGTTTTTTTACATCGCGTAAGGCATCCAATGCGCCACGTTTATCAAATTTATTTATGGCAACAATATCGGCAAACTCTAGCATATCAATTTTTTCGAGTTGTGTGGCAGCACCAAATTCGGGCGTCATAATGTACAAACTCATATTGCTATGCTCAATAATTTCGGTATCGCTTTGCCCAATACCGGCCGTTTCAATAATTACCAAATCAAAGCCCGCAACTTTTAAAATGTTAATAGCATCTTGCACATATTTGCTTAAGGCTAAATTGCTTTGGCGAGTGGCTAAAGAGCGCATATAAACCCGTTCATTTTTAATAGAATTCATGCGGATTCTATCGCCTAAAAGTGCACCACCTGTTTTACGTTTACTAGGATCAACCGACACAATACCAATTTGCTTATCAGGAAAATCTATTAAAAATCGGCGAACCAATTCATCTACTAAACTTGATTTTCCTGCGCCACCAGTGCCGGTAATACCAATAACAGGGGTTTTCGACTTTTTTGCATCTTCGGCGATTTTTGTAAATACAACTTTATTTATTTCATTAAAATTTTCGGCTGCCGAAATTAATTTAGCAATCGATTTATGGTCTTTTGCTGCCAAATGAGTTACTTCTCCATTTAAATTTGCACCTGTGGCATAATCGCTTTGCTTTAACACATCGTTTATCATGCCTTGTAAACCTAAAGTACGACCATCATCCGGGTGATATATGCGGGTAATACCGTAGTTATGAAGATCTTCGATTTCGGAAGGTAAAATAGTTCCGCCACCACCACCAAAAATTTTGATGTGCGCGCAGCCACGTTCTTTCAACAAATCATACATGTATTTAAAGTACTCGTTATGACCACCCTGGTAACTAGTAATAGCAATAGCATTGGCGTCTTCCTGAATGGCGCAATCCACAATTTCTTGCACACTTCTGTCGTGCCCAAGGTGAATAATTTCGGCACCTGTACTTTGCATTACACGGCGCATAATATTAATGGCGGCATCATGTCCGTCAAATAAAGCAGCGGCAGTTACAATTCGTATTTTATGTTTGGTTTGGTAAGGAATGGTTTCTATCATAGATATTTTATTAATCAAATTCGTTTATAGTATTATTGTTTTTTAACTTTTCAAGTTCAATTTTTATTTCATTTAATAATGTTTGTTCTGAAGGTATATATAATTCGTATTTACTCGCAATTATAGTTTTATTATTTTTGGGTAATGTAATTTTAACAACTGCGTCATTTTTATCTGCACATAGTAAAATACCAATAGTTGGATTTTCAAACTCCAGTTTTTCGAATCTATCGTAATAATTTACATACATTTGCAACTGTCCAATGTGTTGATGAGTTAGTTTTTCTGTTTTAATTTCAATAATTACAAAACATTGCAATAATCGATTATAAAAAACCAAATCTATAAAAAATTCATCACCATCTAAGTGTATTCTTTTTTGCCGTGAAACAAAAGAAAAACCATTACCGAGTTCTAATAAAAAATCTTGTAAATGAGTAATAATTGCAAGTTCAATGTCTTTTTCATAGTAAGCAGTTTCTTTTTTTAAGCCTAAAAATTCTAAAACCATTGGATCTTTAATTATTTCTTTTGCATCAGTTGGCATTTTTTCATTTTTAGCAACTTCTAAAATAGTTTTTACATTATTACTTAACAAAAGTCTTTCAAATAATTGACTATTTATTTGCCTTTCGAGTTGCCTTGCCGTCCAGTTATTTTTCTCCGTTTCGGCTATATAAAACGTCCGCTTATCTTCATTATTTACACTAATTAATGTTTTATAATGCGTCCAACTGAATTGCGTCCGCAGTGCGGACGTAATTGGAAAGGTGCGGTAAAACTGCCTATAACGTTCTAATTGACGTACCGAAAATCCACTACCGTATTGGGGTTGTAACGCATTTGAAATAGAGATAATTAAAAATTCGCCATAACCGGCACGTTCCTTTCCATGTTGCTCTTCCTCAAAAATAACTTTACCAATTTCCCAATACATTATTACTCTAACAGAATCAACCGAACGAATAGCTTTTTCTTGAGACGAAGAAATTATAGTCTCTATCTGTTGTATAAATTTTTTATTGAGTTGCATTTTTGAATTCACTAATTTAAGATTTTTTATGTTTTTTTTACATAAATCCTCCTAATAATTACTGAAATAACATGTAATTTTTTTAGATTGAAATTAGAAGATGTATATTATACTGAAAATGGGTCAAAATTTGCCAATCATTATGTATTAGATGGAAATGTGGCAATGAGCAATATTGGTTTTAATGTTGGTTACGAAACTACACGAACTTATGGTTCGGGTACTACTGTTTGCTTAGAAGCTGGAATTATGCCCGGTGCTAAAGTAGGTGCAAGGAAAAATTTTTATTTGAATTTTAAATGGGGCTTTATTATAGGCAAATCGTTTGTGAAAAGTTAATTGTAGTTTACTTCCCCCACCTGTAACTATCCTGCTCAATTCCCGCCAAATCTATCACTCTATCAACTACAGTTGCAGCTAATTCTTCAAAGGTTTTTGGCTGAGAATAAAAGGATGGCGATGCAGGGCAAACTATTCCGCCTGCTTCGGTAATGGTTTTCATATTGTTTATATGAATTAAACTTAAAGGTGTATCGCGTGTAACCAAAATTAATTTTCGACGTTCCTTCAACATTACATCTGCTGCTCGTGTAACTAAATCATTACTAATGCCGGATGCAATACGTGCCAAAGTTCCCATACTACACGGGCAAATAATTAATGTAGTATACTTTGCCGAACCGCTTGCAAATGGGGCAAAAAAATCATTTTTATCGTAGGTTTTAAAACTGTAGTTTTTATAGTCTTCATTCCCCAATTCAAATTGCCAAACTGTTTTTGCATTATCGCTCATTACCAAACTTATTTCGTTAATTTGATTTTTTAAGTGCGTTAATTTATCTAACAAAACTTTTGCATAAATACTTCCGCTGGCGCCAGTAACGGCAATGGCTATTTTATAATTATTAAGACTCACTTTTCTTTTTAAAATTTATTTTATAGCTAACAACTAAAGTAAGTATATTGTTGTAAAGTCCGGCATTAAAAAAACGTGCTATTACGTTTGGGTAAAACACTTGTGTAGCCAAAATACCGTATGGTCTAATAGCAACAATTGAATTGGAACTACGCACCTCAACAAAAAAATTATCCTTTATTTTTCGACCTAAACCAACATTTATTCCATATTCAAATTTTTGAAAAGGATAAGCACCATCCCAATTTCCTACTTCATTATCTTCTTGATAATTTATTAAATAAGCTATGCTAGGGCCACCAGTAATAAAGTAAATTGGGTTTACATGATATTTAAATAGTAGAGGCAAATCGATATAATTTAAGTTTACGCGGTAAAATGTATAATCGCCTTTTGCAGGATTTTGATTATGACGTGCCCCTTTTTGCGAAAAGTAAAAACCCAATTCTAAACTTGCTTTATTGTTTAACCTTGCATTTACACTTAATCCGCCAAATACGCCAAATTTATCATAGCCGCTGTAATTATCACCGTGAATTTGGCAACCGTTAAAGCCTAAAGATGGTTTTAAGGTAAATACATCATCAGAAGATTTTTGAGCATTTAATTCAATAGAAAATAATAAAAATATGAGAAAAAAATTACGCATTAGAATTAAAAAATTAAAGATAATCTATTATTCCTCAACCTGTTTTTTTATTAGCTCTAATATTGGACTCCAACCTTGCCCGCCATTATCGGCTTCTTTAAAACGGCGTTCACCTTCAAGTACCTTGCTGTAATCGCCTTGGGTAACGTTTAAAATTGTAGTATTTCCTTCAGCAATTAACTCATAAGTTACTGTTAAATAATTTTCGGAAACCATAGGAATATTTTTATTGTTAGGATTGATAACCGTATATTCTAATTGTTTTTCGGGTTCTAATTTTATAATGTAGCCTTGTACAAAATCCATTGATTTACCTTCGTATTCTCCTCGCCAAATTAACTCACTTCCTACATTCCAATCGCTTACTGTTTCGCAACCAAACATGTATTTTTTTGTTTGCTGAGGGTTTACCAATGCATCCCAAACTTTTGCGGCGGAGGCATTTATAGTAATGTTATTTTTTATTGTTAATTCGTTCATAATTTTATTCTACTATTAATTTTACATATTTACTTTTTTCTTCGTCGTAAAAAACAACATAATAAATTCCGGATACTAAACTTAATTGATTAGCATTAATTGTAATTGTGTTTTTACCCTCCGAAACAGTTTTTTTATTGTAAATTAAACTAATAACTTTACCAGTATTATCTACCAACTGAACCGTTAATTTTGATTTTTTTGCAATATTAAAATCAATTGTTGTTTCAGTTTTAAATGGATTTGGCATTGGTTTAAGTACACTAACGTTTGCAGGCTTGGCATTGTAAATACCTACTGTTGTTGGATTTATTAACGCCGTATAAACACTTAAATTTCCTGAACTTGTCATTTGCATCCAAATAGGTCTAATTACATTATTATGCGCCGAAATACCAATGTAATCGCCAAAAAAATAACTGGCGCTCGGTGTAAAAGCGTTAGCGTTTACTTTATAATTTGTATAAGTTGTTCCGCCATCTTGCGATACAGCCATATATACATCGGTATTTGTACCGCTCGAAAAATTTCGCCTATCATAAAACAAAACATACACGTAACCTGTAACCTGGTCTATTGTCATGTTGCTCATAAATTGTTGTTTACCCGGCGCATCATCGTTTACTCGCTTAGGAGCACTCCACGTTGTTCCATTATTGGTAGATTTTATCATCCAAATATCGCCATCGTTTGCACCAGTACTTTGGTCGCTCCAATTAATATAAATTGTGCCTTTGTATGGGCCGTTACTTAAATCGCAATAGGTAAAAGGTAAGCCATTACAACGTTGTAAACCATTAATAGCATAATCCCAACCACCCGGAAAAGAATTAATAATAGTTTCGGTAGTTAACCAAGTAACACCGCCATCTAATGATTTTTGAAATACTAAACCCTTTGGACCTGCCCATGAAACATACAATTCTCCAAGCGGGCCAATAGCAGGCACAGCGCCTTCAACAGTATTATCGCTATCAACACAATCACCGGCGTAGTGTGAAATACGTTTTGGAGTGCTCCAAGTAGTACCTTCATCGGTTGTTTTAGAATATAAAATAATACTACTATCCGCAGGTGCAGAACTGCCGTAATTATCAAACTGTGTCCAAGTAACATGAATTTCGTTATTTGTAGGGTTAACAACAGCCCATTGCTTATCTTGTGCCTTAGCACCGTTTTTACCGGTATAAGTACAGGTTGTATAATTTTGTCCGAAATCAGTTGATTTTTGAACAACAATTCTATCAATCCAACTTCCGCCACTTGGCGGGTTAGATAAATGCATGTAATAACATGTGTTTGCGGTATCCCAAATTAAAAAAGGATCGCCCCAAACACCATAAGCGCTGCACACAAGTGTTTGAACGGACCAGGTAACACCTGCATCATTGCTTCGGTACGAATTATTTAAATTTGCGCCCGCTACAATTTGGTTGGTGTTTTTAGGATTAATAGCAATGGAAACTTCTTCGGGGCTATTAGTTGTGCTTATTAAAACGTTTGGAAATTGCGCTAACAATTCAACCGAAAAAACAATGCAAAAAAGTAGAATTAATTTTTTCATCTTTTTTAGAATTTAAAATTCAATTAAATGTAGTGTTTTCAAGCCAACAATTCAACTAATTTTTTTACAACAAAATCTATTTCATCTTTGGTATTGTATTTGCAAAAACTAAAACGTACTGATGCTTTTTCCATATCAATACCCAACCCACGCAACACGTGGCTACCTTGATTACTGCCACTACTGCACGCACTTCCGCCACTAGCGGCAATACCTGCAATATCAAGATTAAATAATAACATTTCAGCATCGGGATGATGTGGAAAACGGCAATTTAAAACGGTATACAATGATTTTTCAAAACTTGTTTCGCCATTAAATTCAATCCCTTTAATGTGTTTCTCCAATTCGACTTTCATATAATTTTTTAAACCCAAAATGTGTTTTTGATGTTGTTCCATTTCGTCGTAACAAATTTGTAAAGCTTTTGCTAATCCTACAATACCATACACATTTTCGGTGCCGCCACGCATATTACGCTCTTGTGCACCACCGTGAATAAAGGGCGTAATTTTATGCTGATGATTAATGTATAAAAAACCAACACCTTTTGGTCCGTGAAATTTATGAGCCGCACAGGTAATAAAATGTACATTTATTTTTTGTAAATCCATTGGATAATGTCCCATAGTTTGCACGGTATCGCTATGAAACAGAGCATCGTATTTTTTACACAACTCCCCTACTTCCTGCAAAGGCAATAATGTGCCAATTTCGTTATTTGCATGCATTAGCGATACTAACGAGCGGGGATTATTTTTTAATAAATCTTCTAAATGTTGTAAATCTAAATTACCCTTGCTATCAATTTTTACCCAACTGGCTTTTATTTTACCTTCTTTTTCTAAAACTTTTATAGTATGTTCTACGGCGTGATGTTCAATTTCGCTCGAAATAATATGTGTAATGCCAAAGGTGCTAACCGATTGACAAATAGCCATATTATCCGCTTCGGTTCCACCCGAAGTAAAAAATATTTCGGCGGGACTAGCATTTAAAAGTTTAGAAACTGTTTTGCGAGCGTTTTCGATATGCGAACGCACTTTTCGTCCAAATGCATGGATGGAAGAAGGATTTCCAAAATCTTCTAACATAACCGGCATCATTGTTTTTAACACCTCTTCGTCTAATTTTGTAGTTGCGGCGTTATCTAAATATACTTTCATTCTAAAACCTTTTGGATGCAAATTTAATCAATTACTTTCTGAATGTATTTAACCATTCGATAGCTTTTTGCCTATTGTCGAAAAATTTTGTGGGCGTGTGTGGGCGCGAAAATTTTATAAATACGTTTCCTAAAACTTTGTGCGGCGTTGAAGTGCTGTATAATGCCAAAGCATGCGCATGCACTGCATATTCTTTTGAAGCTCCAAATTGCCTGGTATCAGAACTTAGGTGAAAATCGCCCTCAGATTCCATCAAAACAAAAAATTTAGAATTAGGAATACAACTTTCGGACATTTTTTGTGCATCCATTACATGATTAGCTTTTAATACGCAACCTTTTTTTACCATAAATTCTACTAAGGCGTCGTCGTTTACGATCATATAAAAAATATCGGTTTCAAATTTTTTCATATTAAGATATTAGAAACTAAAAATATAAAAAAAAGCCCAACTAGTGGGCTTTTTAATTTTAGAATAAAATTATAATTACTTTAAAGTAGCAACTTTTTTAGCCAATTTGCTTTTTAAATTGCCTGCTTTATTTTTATGTATAACACTTTTTTTAGCTAATTTATCAATCATGCTCGATACTTTTGGTAACAATACTTCTGCTTCTTTTTTAGTAACAGTAGTACGCAATGCCTTAATTGCATTACGAGTTGTTTTTGCGTAGTAACGGTTTTCAACACGTTTTGCATCGTTACTGCGAATGCGTTTGATAGATGATTTATGATTTGCCATTTTATTTAAGTCGTTTAATTATCCCTATTTTTGGGAATGCAAATATACACAAAATTTTAAATTGGCAAGTGTTAAAAACAATTTGTTTGAAGAAATATTTTTAAAAGTATTAATGCTATTTTTGCATAAATGAGGCTAATTTCGACACTTTTTATCTATTTTTTTATATGTTTTAAAGCATTTTGCCAACAAATACCCGAAATAAAGCCCGAAAAAAATTTAATTCCCAACGGAAGTTTTGAAAATTACCGAAAAAAATCGGAAAATATAAAAAATGCTATTCCGTGGCAAGGCATAGCTACTGTTGATTTTTACCAAAATCCCCTAACTAACGATACCACTTTGCAAAAAGGGGCGTACGACGGCTATTGCTACGCCGGTTTTCGTTTCCAAAAAAAGTATAAGGAATTTTTACAAGTAAAGTTGGTAGAACCCCTGCACCGTGGAACTACATACGAATTTACTATGAAGGTAAGATTAGCATTTTGGAGTAACGCTATTTTAAAATCGATGGGTATTTTATTTAGTAAAGCGGGTTATACCAAGCAAGCCGATGCCATAAAAAGCAATATGATTGATACCGTTTGTAAAAAAAGTGGGGGATTATCTAAAGGCTTTGAATGGTTTACCGTAAAAGGATTTTATAAAGCCGATGGGGGCGAAAAGTACGTTACCATTGGTAATTTTACACCTATTGTAAAAAAAGATATGGTTCGCCTTTATGGTTTATCGGCCAAATTTAAAGAATCGTATTATTTTGTAGATGATGTAAAACTATTTAAAACAAAAATTGGCGAAGAAAAAGTAGAGGTTGAAATTGTGGGTCCTAATTTGAGAGATAACCTTGAAGATAGTGTGTTGCAAGTGAGCAAAGATATTAAAGTGGGAGAAAAGTTAGCGTTGAAAAACATTTTTTTTGAGAATGGAAAATCGTACATACTGCCCGAATCGTTTATAGAACTTAATAAATTGGTGCAATATTTAATGAAGAATCCAAGCATTCAAATTCAAATAAATGGGCATAGCGACAACAGTGGTTTAAAATACAAAAACCAAAAAATTAGCGAACTTAGAGCAAGAGAAGTATTTGAATATTTAATTAAAAAAGGAGTTCAAAATAAATTATATTTTAAAGGTTTTGGTAGCACACAACCCATTGCCAGTAACAATACTGATGAAGGTAAGGCCTTGAATAGACGGGTGGAATTGGAAATTATAAAACGATAAAACGTGCGTTATTGCCATACCGTTTTTTTAAATCTTTAGATGCAATATCACATACTGTTTTAGATTGCTTCCTTCGTCGCAATGACGAAAGTTTAAAATATAAATAAGATGGAATTACTTAAAGACGATAAAAAAACAATTAAAGCCTGGGCATTTTATGATTGGGCAAACTCGGTGTTTCCGCTGGTAATTACTTCGGCTATATTTCCAAATTTTTACGATTATGTAACCACCCACGACGCCAATAGAAATTTTATAGGTAAGATGGTTTCCTTTTTTGGATTACAGTTTGAAAACCAAAACATATACACATTTGTTTATGCCTTTGCTTTAAGTATTGTGATACTTATAACCCCTGTGCTTAGCGGCGTTGCCGATTATTTAGGAAATAAAAAACGCTTTCTTCAATTTTTTTGTTATTTAGGTTCCTTATCTTGTATGTGCTTGTTCTTTTTTAATCGAGAAAATTTAGAATTAAGTTTTATACCTTTTATAACTGCCACCATTGGTTTTTGGGGCAGCTTGGTGTATTACAATTCGTATTTACCCGAAATTGCAAGTGAAAAAAATCAAGATAAAGTAAGCGCAAAGGGCTTTGCATTGGGGTATTTTGGAAGTTCGTTGTTATTAATTGTTTGTTTAGTTTTAATAATGGTATTTAAAGTGCCTGCAAAATTTAGTTTTTTATTAGTAGGCCTGTGGTGGATGGGTTTTGCTCAATATACCTTTAAACGTTTACCAAAATTATTACACAAAAATGATACAACGAATAGAAAAGGAATTTTATCAAAAGGATTTAAAGAGTTGCTACACGTATCAAAACAAATAAAAAATCTACAACAATTAAAACGCTTTTTGTTTAGTTACTTTTTTTACAATATGGGCGTGCAAACAGTAATGGTTGTTGCAGTATTGTTTGCTCGCAATGAGATTGACTGGGGCACAGGTGAAGCCGCCGAAAAAGATAAAACAACATCGTTAATTATCAGCATTTTAATTATTCAATTTGTGGGCATTGCTGGTTCGTATATTTTTTCGGGAATGTCGGCCAAAATTGGCAATATAAAATCGTTAATGGTGGCTATTTTAATTTGGATTTTTATTTGCACGTTTACGTATGCCGTTGTAACCACGCCTATTCATTTTTACATTGTAGCATTTTTGGTAGGATTTGTAATGGGTGGTATTCAAGCACTTTCGCGAAGCACCTATAGTAAATATTTACCCCAAACCAACGACCACACCAGCTTTTTTAGTTTTTACGACGTAGTTGAAAAACTGGGGATGATAATTGGTACTGTTTCCTTTGGCATTATTAGCGAAATTGTAGGCGGTATGCGCCCGGCGGTATTATCACTTATTTTATTTTTTGTAATTGGATTTGTAGGCTTGTTGTTTGTTAAAAAATTAAAAAGCGTTGCCGTATAACTTTTAAGTTCAGGAAACACTACGTTATTTACTCTTTAATTAAGCAGTAAAAGTATAAATTAATTAAAAAATCGTATCCAAAACGGATGGAAAAAAGAAACAAATACTTTTTTTATGGAGGAAGTTGTAAAGACAGCCTCTGAATGTTGTACTTATAATAAACGCTTATAATACACAAATAGCACTTTTATTTTATTATGATAACACGGTTTTAAGAGTAAGAATTGGAGGAATAAGAGGAAATCAGATAATTTTATTTTGAAATAAAAATTAATAATAAAATTGTAACTGTTTCAGCAATTAATAGTATAAAACACAAAGCAGATATTATAATTATTTTTCGTTTTAATATGACCCGGAAGGAGTATCAAAAAAAGTTTCTATTTTTGCCCGGGAGCAGTGGGAAAAAAACTTTCGTTATATCAATCTTACAGTTTTTAAA
>JAYVGH010000028.1:0-23028 GCA_043772435.1 Bacteroidota bacterium | reverse complement strand
TATATCAAATTCCATAGACGTTTTTTTCTAATGCTACGCATTAGAGATTTTAAATCCAAATTTATTAAATATTTTCTAATGCGGAATTTGGGTTAAATGTTTATTGAAACGTAATTTAAAACATATTTGGATTTTATTGCTTTTGCTAGCCTCTAAAACAGAGGCTTTTCATATTGTTGGTGGTGAAATGATTTACGATAAATTATCGGGTAATAATTATAGAATAACTTTAAAGATATATAGGGATTGTTTAGCCGGACCAAATGCTTCCAATTTTGACGGATTAATCAATAGCGATGGCTCTACTACTACTGGTTTAATTACTGTTAGAACTGCAATTAGTAATTCTTTAATAAATACTTATGATATAGGCGTTCCCATACTTACACATATCCCTCCCACTATAAACAGTCCGTGCATTCAAACTCCGGGTGGAATTTGCGTGGACGAAGGTATATATACTTACACCTTAAATTTACCCGCATTGGCAGGGGGATACTACATTATTTACCAGCGAGGTAATAGAAATGGGTCAATATTAAACTTAACACAGCCCGCAGGGCAAAGTGCAACCTATTATGCCAAAATACCCGGACCAGAAGACGCAACCAACAATAACTCTCCTAGATATAAAAATTTTCCTCCTATATTTATTTGTAATAATGTAACTTTTACATTCGATCATTCAGCCATCGACCCAGACGGTGACCAGCTTGTTTATTCTCTTTGCCCGCCTTTTATGGGAGACCCATGTTGTTCTGTTATTGGTGGCATTCCGCCGGTTAATCCTACACAGTCTTGTCCAACTCCTCCATCTTCTTGTCCCACCGAAGCTGCCGGTCCGCCTTATGCAAATGTAAATTATGTAACAGGTTATAACGGCAACTATCCCATTTCCAGTAGTCCTGCTTTTTCTATAAATCCTTCTACTGGTGTTTTAACGGGCAAACCAAATTTAATTGGTCAATTTGTTGTTTGTATTTGTGTTCAAGAATTTAGAAATGGTATATTAATAGATACGCATTTTAGAGACTTTCAATTTAATGTTGTGCCCTGTATCGTTTCTGCTATTAGTATAATTGCCGACCCCTATCAAAACACCATATCCGGCTCTAGTCAAAAATGTATAGGTTTAGTTATTACGTTTACAAACCAAAGCGTAAATCAATCAAATACACCCACCTATTTATGGGATTTTGGGGTTGGTAACATAACAAGCGATACATCCAGTTCAACAAATCCAACATACACTTATGCCGATACAGGTACTTATGTTGTAAGTTTAATTACAAACCCCGGAAAACCATGTACCGATACTGTTAAAAAAACGTTCTACGTGTATCCTCCTTTAAAAATAAAGTTTCCGCCACATAACAAACAATGTTTAGTAAATAATGCTTTTAATTTTAATGTTACCGGTGTTTATTTAAATTCTACAATTTTTAAATGGGACTTTACTTCGGCAGCTACACCAAGTACAGCAACAACTTTAACTGTAAATAATGTAACTTTTAATCAAGCAGGATTGTACTTTATTAAACTCAAAGCTAAACAGTTTGCTTGTCTAGATTCATTTATAGATAGCATACGGGTTATTCGAAGACCAAAAGCAAAAATTAATAATTTGGGCAATAGCCTTTGTGATCCAGCAAATGTTGCCTTTACAAATGGTAGTACCAGTGATTTGCCTCTTGCTTATTTATGGCAGTTTAGTAATGGCAATTCATCTACTGCATTTGAACCCACAGAGGTATTTACACCTACTGGTATTTACGGCGTAACCCTAACTGTAAAAACAACCAGTTTGTGTATTGATACCAGTGTGTTTGCCGTTAGTAACATAACCGTAAACCCTAAACCCTTAGCGGGTTTTACGTTTAGTCCACAAATAACGACCATTTTTGACCCGGATATTTTTTTTAATAACACTGCCAGTAACGACGTTGTAAATTGGAATTATGCTTTTGGAGATGGATCTGGAACTAGTTTTCCTAGTGAAGCACATAGATATCAAGAATATGGTGATTATGTTATTACGCAGATTGTAAATAATCAATTTGGCTGTTACGATACTATCCAACAAACCGTAAAAATTTTACCAGAATTTAGGTTTTGGATTCCAAATTGTTTTACGCCCGATGAAAATTTACTAAACGATTTTTTTATGCCCATTGCCATTGGCGTAATTAATTACGAGTTTGAAATTTTTGATAAGTGGGGCGAGCGAATTTTTAAAACTAATAACCCAAAACAAGGCTGGAATGGTTTTTATAAAAGTAAAGAATGTAAGCAAGATGAATACGTTTGGCGCATTACTTTTAGAAATGTTGTAACCGAAAAAAATGAAATTCATGCGGGCCATGTAACCCTTCTTAAAAATTTGTAAAAAAAGGTAAACGCTTTTTAAATAGTTTTCTCTTAAATTATATTTTGTTAAACAAAGTTTTACTCCAATCTCTTAACAAAATCTACCACTTATAAATTGTTTTATTTAATTAACTAATTTTTTGTAATTTAATTGATTATTTGAATGCCTTAAAAAAATATTTTTTATTACTACTGCTACTTTTTACGTTTGTAAAAATAAATGCTACGCATATTGTGGGTGGGGAAATTAGTTATGATTATTTAGGTGGTGGCAATTATAGAATAATATTAAAAGTTTATCGAGATTGTTTTAATGGCGTGCCGCCACTTGATGGAGATGGGGGCGGGATACCAGCCATAATTACTGTAAGGACAAATTTAGGAGATTCGTTAATTGGTACGTATAATATTGGTTCGCCAATAGTTACAAATATTCCGCCTACAATTAATAGTCCGTGCATACAAACACCCGGCGGCATTTGTGTACAAGAAGGGGTTTATAATTATACAATTTTTCTTCCTCCAAAAACGGGAGGTTATTATATTGCTTACCAACGTTGTTGCAGAAATAATACTATTTTAAATCTTAATCAATCGGGTGGGCAAGGTTCATCTTATTACATAAAAATTCCTGGTCCTGAAGTTTTTGCAGTAAATAGTTCGCCAAGATATAAAAATTTTCCACCCATATTTATTTGTAATAATATAACATTTACATTCGATCATTCGGCTATAGACCCAGATGGTGACCTATTAGTATACTCGTTGTGTCCACCATTTTTAGGTGCAGACGGTTGTTGCCCCACAATTACTGGAGGTTCGCCAGGAGGCGGACAATTTTGTAGTAATCCTCCACCCACCTGCCCAATAGAGGCGCCTGCCCTACCCTATCAAAATGTAAATTACGCAAATGGTTATAGTGGAAGTTATCCAATTGCAAGTAGTCCTGCTTTTTCAATTAATTCTACAACAGGTGTTTTAACGGGCAAACCAAACTTAATTGGGCAATTTGTTGTTGGTGTTTGTGTGCAAGAATTTAGAAACGGTATATTGATAAATACGCATTATCGCGATTTTCAATTTAATATTGTACCTTGTGTTGTTAGTGTTGTAAGTGATTTTCCTAATCAGATTCAACTCTGTCAAGGAAGTACTATTTCGTTTACAAATCAAAGCACCAGTAATTTAGGACCTATGATATACCATTGGGATTTTGGTGTTCCGGTAATAACTTCCGACACTTCAAATATTGTTAATCCCACTTATACTTATGCCGATACAGGTAAATATACAGTTACTCTAATAACAAATCCAGGTACTTTATGCGGAGATAGCAGTCAAAGACAAGTATATGTTTACCCACCGTTGGATATTAATTTTCAAAAAGTAACAAAACAATGTTTAAAAAACAATTCGTTTAAATTTATTGGGCAAGGTACTTACATTAACTCTACCACATTTAATTGGAACTTTACATCCGCAGCCACCCCAAGCACGGCTACTACTTTAACTGTAAATAATGTTACATTCAGCCAAGCGGGTTTGTATTTTGTAAAATTATTAGCAAAACAGTTTGCTTGCCGCGATTCATTTATAGATAGTGTAAGGGTAATTGGGCGACCTAAAGCACAAATTAATAATTTAGGAACAAGCCTGTGCGACCCTGCTAATGTAGCATTTACAAACGGTAGTACCAGCTATTTGCCTCTTAGTTATTTGTGGCAATTTAGCAATGGTAATTCATCTACTGCTTTTGAGCCCACCGAAGTATTTACGCCAACCGGTATTTACGGCGTTACTTTAACTGTAAAAACAACCAGTTTGTGTATTGATACCAGTATGTTTGCTGTAAGTAATATAACCGTTAATCCTAAACCTTTTGCAGGCTTTACATATAGCCCGCAAATAACAACTATTTTTGATCCCGACATTTTTATAAATAATACTGCCAGTGGCGATGTTGTAAATTGGAACTATACTTTTGGCGATGGCACAGGAACAGGCTATCCTAGTGAGACGCACAGATACCAAGAGTATGGTGATTATGTTATTACACAAATTGTAAATAATATGTATGGCTGTTACGATACCTTACAACAAACCGTAAAAATTTTACCTGAATTTAGGTTTTGGATTCCGAATTGTTTTACACCCGACGAAAATTTATTAAACGATTTTTTTATGCCCATTGCTATAGGTATAATTAATTATGAGTTTGATATTTTTGATCGTTGGGGCGAAAAAATATTTAGCACCCAAAACCCAAAACAAGGTTGGAATGGATTTTACAGAGGCAAAGAATGTAAACAGGAAGTGTATGTTTGGCGTATTACTTTTAAAAACGTTGTAACCGAACGCAACGAAATACATTATGGGCATGTAACGTTGTTGAAAAATTTGTAGATGGGTTTAAATGTAAGTCATGCTGAACTTGATTCAGCATCTCAGTTCTCAACAATTTTTAGTACTGAGACACTGAATAGATTTCAGGGTGACAGTATTGGCATCATCTTTTCGAATAAGAGAAATTAAATTGTGCTCTTGACTAGATTGTACTGAGAGTTTTGACTTACTTTTTTTGTAAATTTGAAATAGTACACATATCTTTTTATAAAACACACGTATAATAACGGCTAAACTAACGCTAACAGTAGAAAAAACAGTTATAGAAGAGGCTAAAATTTATGCTAAAAAAACGGGAAGAAGTTTATTTAATTTAATTGAAAGTTATTTGCAAACAATAATAGACGGAAATCCGGGTCAAAAAATATCTTCAAAACTTAAAAAAATAGTAGGTTCGGTAAAGTTGTCTAAAAATTTTGATGAGAAAAAATAACTACAATAGTATTTCGAAAGCAAACATTTACAGCTTAACACAAAATGAAAAAAATATTTATAGACACCAATGTTATTATAGATTTAATTGCAGATAGAAAACACTTTAATCAATTTGCGGTTGAAATTTTTACAAAAGCTGAAAATAAAAGTATTAAATTATATATTTCATCGCATGCAACTGCAACAACACATTACCTTTTTAAAAAACACATTGGCGAAAAAGAGTTGCCCGAAATTCTAAACAATCTAACAAAATTTATTAGCTTTGTTACTACAGACGAGGTTTTAATTAAAAAAGCTTTAAAATCTAAATGCAAAGATTTTGAAAATGCCAAACAAATTATTACTGCTTATGCGGCAGAAAAGATAGATTGTATTGTAACCCGAAATATTAAAGAATTTAAGAATTGTGAGATTCCGGTATTTAGTCCGGATGAACTTATAAAAAAAATATAACAAAACATTCATGCGCTTTTGTTTAACTACTTTTATATTAATTACATTCGTAAATCAAGACTTAGCTCAAACTTCTTTGGGTATTTACCAAAATTCAACTTCAACCGAATTTAATGTTATTGATTGTTTTAATACCCTCAATTACACTAATATCTTTAAAAGTGATAGTGTAAAATCTAATTCTATTTTAAAAGGTTACACCATTTGGCGAACTGTAAGTTTAGAAAATAAAAATAACCAGCAGCTTTTTAATTCCACCAATAATTGTACACAAATAGGATTGTTTGAAATTATAAAATTTGGATTGTTTGAAAAAAAATTAAACGCTTTTGCGAGCGATAATTTTAACGACACAAAAAATTCGCATTTAACCTCTAAACAACTTTTAAAAAGTGTAAGTTATTGTGATAGTAACGAAACAACAATATTTGATAGCCAAGGTAACGAACAAAAAAGCATAGTTGTTGAGAAAGGTTACTTTTTAGGCAAGCATATTAAATCATATATACTAAAAGAAAACTGGTTTATAAACTCTTATAGCGGGAAATTGGAGAAAAAAATTATTGGTTTAGCACCATTGGTCTATAATAAAAAAACGGAGAAAATAGTGCCGTTATTTTGGTTGTATTTTAAGGAATGGCAACATTTATTTGAAATGTTTGAAGCCAAAAATTATGTTTCGGAAAATATAATTACTTATAAAGATGTATTTATAAACAATTATTTTATTTCAAAAATCAGTAAGGAAAATAATTTGAATGATAAGGCTGTAAATGCCACCAATAAAAAAAAAGATAACTTATTAGAAAGCGAGTTAATTAAAGAAAAAATAAACAATCAAGAGGCTGATTTATTTCAACATTAAACTTACTCAATAGTACCATTACGTTTAGCAGTTTTTTTATATTTTACTAAGTGTAAAATCCAATACGTTAACATTCCTATCACAAAAACTATTATAAAAAAATTTGGGCCATGACCTAATTTACGCATCCCACCAAAAATCCATTGAAAAATATGACCTGTTTTTTCAAAAATATCTGTCCAAGTTACCATTAAGGTTATAAATAAAGCGCTCATAATTTATATTAATTAGTATGTTTACATTGCAAAAATAACTAAATGTTTTAAATAAAAAAATTGTGTTCGCTAAGGCTTTAAATAAAGGGATAAGAAGTGGTTTACCGGTAACGTTAAGCTTTATTTTGGTTTTTTTAATTTTATCATTATTCTCAACAAACGCTATTGAAAGTAATAATTACCCTAATTTATTTTATAATTATTTTGCTAATAAAATTACCTCTAAGCTTTTTATTGTTATTATAAATTATTTATTTATTTTAATAGGTGGTTTTTTAGTAAACATTATTACAATTAATCAGGAAATTGTAGATAAATCTAATTTCTTTCCTGTATTTATTTATATTGTGCTGTCTAGCATTTCTATTAACGCATTTCAAATTACTCCTCAAGCTTTTACAAATGTATTTGTATTATATTCTATTTATAAACTATTAGATACCTACAGAAAAGAGAGGGTTCTAAATCAATTATTTGAAGCTGCTTTTTGGTTAAGCCTATCGGCGTACATCACTATTTCAAGTATTATAAGTTTTCCATTATTTTTTATTATTTTATTAATACTGCGCCCATTTTATTGGCGCGATTGGGTAATTGCCATTTTAGGGTTTATAACGCCAATTTTTATAGTAGAATGTATAAGTTATTTAAGCGACTTTAATTCATGGTATTTTATTAGTTCCACTAATCTGTATTTCTCAAATTTTAAATTACCATCGTTTAGTGAATACTATTTGCCATTAAGCGCGTTTTTGTTTTTTTTATTAATTTTTTCAATACTTACAAATTTACTTAAAGGCTTTGGCAACACTGTAAAAAAACAACGATGCAAGTTTATTTTATTATGGATTTTATTCTTTTCAAGTTTTGGTTTTTTTTCCGGTGGTTCTAATAGTTCAAGTATCATTTTAACGTTCGCATTTCCATTATCATTTTTTATCGGCGATTTTTTATATCAATTAAAAGACATAAAAATTACAAATACTATTTTAACCGTTTTTCTTCTTTCCATTGCATTAATTTTTTTAGCGCAGTATCAAGTTATTTAACTAATTTAATACTTAAACCAAGTTAAACTTGACTTTGCCTTAATGTTAATTAATTTAATTGCTACAATTTATAGCTATCAATTGCTACTCTATGCGCTAACTTTGTATAAAATTAAACATCTTGGCAGAACAAAATACAGATTTTAAAGGCAGAGGCGCTCAATTAAACACCAATAATAAGTTTAACAAACTGCAGTATGCCCAAGATTATTTAGAAGTATTAGACGAAGAATTTTTAGTAAACGAAAAAACCGAAATTATTTTTACGTATCCAAAAACAGCAATTAATAAAGTTAATAGTCCGGATATTGGCTTAAACTATTCCCTTAACCCCTATCAGGGTTGCGAACATGGCTGTATATATTGTTATGCCCGAAATTCTCACGAATATTGGGGATATAGCGCGGGATTAGATTTTGAACAAAAAATAATTGTAAAACAAAACATAGTTGAAGTTTTAGAAAAACAATTTAGCGGCAAAAAGTGGAAACCAACGCCCATAATGCTTTCAGGCAATACCGATTGCTACCAACCTATTGAAAAAAAGCTTGAAATTACCAGGCGCATTTTACAAACCTGTTTAAAATACAAACATCCGGTAGGGGTTATTACAAAAAATGCCCTTATAACCCGCGATTTAGATATTCTATCAGAACTCGCCGAATTAAACTTGGTAAATGTAATGGTTTCTATAACCGGAACTGACGAAAGCATGCGCCAAAAATTAGAGCCCCGAACCGCTACTTATAAAAACAGGTTTAAAGTATTGGAAACATTGGCCCAACATAATATTCCTTGCGGGGTTATGGTAGCGCCAATTATACCCGGCATTAACAACCACGAAATACCTGACGTAATTGAGCAAGCCGCAAAAGCCGGAGCAACTACCGCAGGTTACACAATTGCACGTTTAAATGGCGCTGTTGGTCCTATTTTTAAAGATTGGTTATTGAAAAATTTTCCTGACAGAGCAAACAAAGTATGGAACCAAATTTGTGATGCGCATGGCGGGAATGTAAACGACAGCCGTTTTGGTGTAAGGATGCGCGGCGAAGGTAAAATGGCTGAAAGCATTAAACAATTATTTAATTTATCTAAATCGCGCTTTATGAAAACAGAAAGTAAGTTTGCGTTTAATACCCATTTATTTAATCACAAAGCAGGCGAAAGCCAATTGAGTTTGTTTTAGAAAAGTAAATACGCGAGGCTAAAATATCTATAGTCATGCTGAACTTGATTCAGCATCTCAGTTCTTTTACGTATTTAGTTATTGCAGTCATGCTGAACTCAATTCAGCATCTCAGTTCTTTTACGTATTTAGTTATTGCAGTCATGCTGAACTCGATTCGGCATCTCAGCACTTTTACGTATCTAGTTATTGCAGTCATGCTGAACTTGATTCAGCATCTCAGTTCTCAAGTTTAGAGTTATAAAATGTTTTTTATAAACAATTCAACAAATGAAATTAACTAATGCTTTTGTATATATAATGAGTAATAAAAATGCTACTACTTATTACATTGGGGTTACAAATGATTTGGAGCGAAGAGTGAGGGAGCATAAAAATAATAAAAGTGAATTTACAACTAAATATAATTTATATAGTTTAGTATATTTTGAAATTATTAGCGATATTGATACAGCCATAAAAAGAGAAAAACAATTAAAAAATTGGAATAGAGAATGGAAAATAAAATTAATCCAAACTACAAATCCTACATTTAAAGACTTGGCGGTTGATTGGGTTTAAGTACTGAGACTCTGCGTCAAGCGCAGAGTGACGTTAGCAGAGGAGTCACGCTGAACTTGATTCAGCATCTCCGTTCTTATTGCCATATTTTCTAAAAACGCAAGTACTGAAACTCTACGTCAAGCGCAAAGTGACGTTAGCAGAAGAGTCATGCTAAACTCGATTCAGCATCTCAGTTCTTTAGTGTATCTATTTATTGCAGTCATGCTGAACTCGATTCAGCATCTCAGTTCTTTTACGTATCTAGTTATTGCAGTCATGCTGAACTTGATTCAGGATCTCAGTTCCTATTACCATATTTTCTAAAAAACGCAAGTACTGAGACTCTGCGTCAAGCGCAGAGTGACGTTAGCAGAAGAGTCATGCTAAACTTGATTCAGCATCTCAGTTCCTACATGTTTTTTGAATTTAATTCAGGATAACGGAAATGCTTACTACTTGTAGTTATAACAAAGCTTTATGTAAATCCTTTTTAGTTTATTAAAAACTTTTTCAAAAAAACTTCTTTTACTTTGTAAGGCAATCTCATTAAATTTTATTTTTTTAGTAATTACTAAAAATTGGTAATCATTTTCAACCCATATGCCGTAGGTTTCAAAAAACTGTAAACTAAGATTACTTTTAGTAATATTTTCAACCATAAACGCTAATGAAATGGGCTGATCGATAATTTGTAATTTTTCCGGGCAATTATCAATATCATATTGTACATGTTCGGCACTTGGAATATTAATTGCAATTATAGTATCCTCATTGGCAATTTTAGCCAGGTTATTAAAAAGCTGTAAATGATTTTCAATTGGAATATGCTCTATAACATCAAATAAGGTGATAAAATTTATATTCTTTAATTTTGGTACATAGTTTACTACATCATGTGCAAAAAATTGAATGTTACTTTTTTGTATTTTTTTAGTGGCGAATTCAATGGATTTAGTACTAAAATCTACAGATTCAATTCTTCCTGTTTTAATTTTTTTAGATAGTAAATACGTCATTGTACCTACTCCACAACCTAACTCCAAAATAGTTGAGCCTGAGTTTAAACCAAGCCCCAATAATCGTTTATATAAGTTGTATATTCTTTCGTTTATGCCCAAGTCTACCTGATCTTCAACAAAATCATTATAGTAATTAATTATATTTTTTTGTTCTGACATAAATTTTAAGTTAGTGCAAATTAAAAAAACTAAAAATACCAGTTTAAATTACATCAACCAAAATAGTTTTTTTAAAAATTAATAATAAAGTCGTGTAAAAAATAGACCCATCAATTATCCCTCTCTTTGAGATGGTGCAGGGAGAGGAAAATAAAAGACGTACTATTTTTTAAACAACTTTTTTTTAAATTACAGCAAAATTTTTATTTTAAAAAATCCCCATCTATAATTAATAATTTAACTCCGTTTTTAGAAACCGAACGGTGAGAACTTAAATTATCCGAAACAATATAACTCATTCCTTTAGTTAATTTAATTTCTTCTCCGGTTTCAAGTTCACTTATAAATTCACCTTCTAAACAATTAACTATATGTCCTTTTTTACACCAATGGTCTGCAATGTATCCTGCCGAATATTCAACAATACGCACTCGAAAACCTTCAAATTGCAGGGTTTGCCAAAAAGAAGTACCTTTTTCGCCAACATATTCTATTTTTGGTATGTTGTCCCAATTAATTGTGTGGAATGGAATAGTACTCATACTAAATAATGTAAAAAAATTTAGAATTTTACGTGGTAAATTTAACCTAATTCCTCAAAACCCTTAGTAAAAATTCTTTTGGGCTTATGCCAAAAGTTTTTATAATCTTTGTTTTTCACATGAATAAAACAACCATATCTTTTTTTGAAAATAAAACATATATTGTTTTAGCTTTAATATTACCAGCTTTATTTTTATACTTTAAAAGCCTTAAGTTTGATTTTACACCAATGGACGAACAATGATGATTTTAAAAAACACATCTTTTCTTCAAAATTGGTCGAGTATAAAAGATGCTTTTACCAAACCCATTGCCGAAGTCTACTATCGTCCATTATTCATAATTTCATTAATAACTGATTACATTTGGTTAAAATTTCGCCTTTTATATATCACTTTACCAATTTAATTTTCCATTTATCGTGTGTTCTTCTATTGTATAAATTCCTTACCGTTTCGCAAGTTCAAAAAAAATTAGCTTTTATTTTTGCATTACTGTTTTCATTACATCCTATTGTGCTTCACGCTGTTGCTTGGGTACCTGGTAGAAATGATTTAATGCTTTGTTTTTTTACGCTGTTATCGTTAATTTATCTTAATAAATACATTATCGAAAATAAAATAAAGTATAATTTTCTTCATATCTTTTTTTTATCTGTGCTTTGTTTACAAAAGAAAGTGCAATAGCTTTGCCGCTTGTGTATGCTTTTACTTATTATGTTTACAAGGGTTTTCAACCAAAAAAAATATTTACTTTAATAGGTGTTTGGCTTTTAATTTCTGTTTTGTGGTTTGCTATTCGAAACAGTGTTGTAAATTATATCTTACCTATTGAAACTAATTTTTTAAGCAGTATTAAAAATTTTGCTTTAGCATTTATATTATTTATTGGTAAAGCTATTTTACCTATTAAACAATCTATTTTACCAACACTTAAAAATTCAACTATACTTATTGGCATTGTAAGTATTTGTGTAGTGGTTTTCGCAACCTATAAATTGGGTATAACTAATAAAAAAATTGCTTTTCTAGGTTTACTTATTTTTTTCTCCATGCTGTTTATTTCTGTTTGGTTTGGCGCTACAAAAAGTAGTGGCGAGCATTACGAGCAGCGTTTATATACTTCAATGATTGGCGCTTTTTTATTTTTATCTACCTTAAAGTTTAACAGTAATTCTAAAAATTTTAATTATTTAATCGCAATCATAATTTGCTTTTTTGCCATTAAAACATTTGTACGTATGGATGTTTATAAAAACAAAATGGCGTTTGCTGAAGCAGGTTTAAAAGAAGCTCCGGACTATTATTTATTTTACATTACAAAAGGTGAAGATTATTACAAAAAGAAAGATTTTAATAATGCTATAACACTTTTTAATAAAGCAATAGAATTAAGACCTGATAAAGGCGATATATATAGCAATAGAGGAAGTGCTTATTTTGCAATAGGTATGGTTATAGAAGCCATTGCAGATTTTACTCAAGCCATTAATAAATCAGAGTTTAAAATGGAATATTATTTAAATAGATGCATTGCTTTAAATAAAATAAACAATACAGAAAACGCCATGAAAGATTTATTAATTCTAAAAAAATGCTGTAGTAACCAAATACCTCAAAAACTGAAAAACGATGTTACTCAAAAATTTAAGATGTTACACAAGTAGCGAATTGTATTTTTTAGCATCTACTCTTCTTTTTTGCTTCCCATATCCTTTAGCAAGTTTTTAGAAAAGAAAAAGATAATGACTGAACCTAAAGCCAAACATATCCATAAAAACCGTTTTGTTTCGAAAAAAGATTTTTGTTTTTCAATAACTACGGTTGGCACTTTTGGTATTTCTTTAATTGCTTCTACGCTAGCTTCGGGCAAAAGTTGCGGTATAGTGGAAACAAAATTACTTAAATCATATTCGGGTACTTTTAATGTTGTATTGCCAAATTTTAAAGAGTAATTATTATTTGTATTTAAATCGCACACCAGGTAACTTGCCAGCTGTTTACAGCTAATACTATCAATTTTAAGAGCGGGGTTATCCTTATTTTCAATTTCAATTGTTACTTCTTTTTCATTTAAACCGGGCACATCAAAAAACAAAGCCTGCGCTGAACTCAGATCAAACTCAAAAAGCTGTTCTCGATAGATTTCGACCTTATCCTGTTTTAATTTACGTTCACGGTTAACATAAACAATTGCATGGCGCATAAACAGACGCGGATTTTTAATTTTAAAATCGATCCTGTCTACCTGTTGGTTATTTAAAAATGACAATAAAATAATGGTTTTTTTATTTGCTTTATCTTCCTTAATAGTTGTTTTAAAAACAACATTATTGTATTTACCCGCTATAACTGAATTTTTAAAATAACCTGCTGAATTAATTTTTAAAGGTTCGGCATGCCAGTCATCTACTAATAATCTGTAATAGCTATAATTGTTTAAAGGAAAATAAATACACTTATAACTGTTGGTATAAACTTCGTTATACGCCAAACTTAATTCCTGTTTGGCACTAACACTGTACCATTGTTTCATATCATCACTACCCTCAATGGCGCAATATTTATAAGCATCGGAATTATTAATGTTAAAGGCTATGTTGCTTATTTTATCTTTATCCGGATTGTGAATAATGATTTCTGAATAGTCTCCAAAATGTTTTTGCGACAAAATTTTATAGTCAATAAAATCAGATTTATTTTTCAGTAACGGCTCACTTAAAACAACATAAGGCACTTCTGTTTGAGCGCTATCAAGAATTCTTGCATCATGCAGATCTGAATTCATAAATTGTTTTATTTCAGCACTTAGTGGAATTTTATAAAGACTATTTTCTTTTATCGGACTGATAGCTGCCTGATGTGAATAGGATTGGGCTTCGGCACTAAAGCTCATAATAATTAATAAACTATAAACTATATTTTTCATGTGTTAAAATTTAATCCTGTTTTGGTTCTTCTTTTAGTTCCGTTTTTGTATCTGATAATTTTTCATTGCTATCATCCAACAATAATGCTTTTATTTTTTGATACATAAACGAGGTAACTAATAATAGTATTCCCAAAATAATAAAAGCAATAATTTTTCCTGCAGCAGAAGCATCTTTTATATCGTACGTAAATAATTTTAATAAAATAATGGCAATTAATAAAAGTGAAATTATTCTAAAAGTTTTATTGAATTTTTTCATCCCGATTACTAAAAATATAAAGGCTAAAATGCCCCACAATATTGGAAATCCGATTTTAACAACATGGGTAATTAATGTATTCAACTCACTCATTTTATAACTATATTCATAATCCGATTTTGGATTAAATACATTTATTAAATTTAGTTTGGATATCGTTAGAACCAATTCTAAACTCGCTAAATAAACAGTTACTATTGAAATGAGTATGGTATTTAGTATTCGTGTATTGTAGATAAATGACTCCTGTCTATTTATTGCTTTATACATTCTGTAAACAATAAATACAAAAGCCATTAATGAAACCCAGTGAAAAATAAAGCCTGTATTATTCATTTCGCTTGTGAATAAATAATCTTTGTATTCAAAAATAGGCAGCCAGGCAAAGCCTAATAAAAATACACCTAGACTTATGAAGTTTAAAATGTACACAGTGATTTGTGTAGCCTTATTCTGCATTTTAATTGCTGCTATGTTCAGCGCAGTTAAAAACAGTAAATGATAGGCTTGAATTAAAATGGCAACTGTTAAAGGGGTTGAAAACCATTGGTTTACCTGATAAATAACTTCCAACAAACCTGTTAAATATAAAAGAGTTATAAAACCTATTTTTAAAACAGAGCTATAGTTTTTAGGATTAAACGTAATGCCAAGGGTTTTTAATCTTTCTGTTTCTTTACTTAATAATACTACAATTGCCAACAACGATAACGACGACACCAAGCCGGTAATAAATGCTTTGTTTAAAATTATTTTAACCTGGTATAAATTATAGCCTGTATAAATATTACCCCAATCCATAAATAAACTAAACAGCATTAAAACGGATATAATTATAGAAGCAAATCTAAATAATACAATTTGTGATTTTTGAGCGAGCCATATTAATAAAACAGATTCCAGTGCCCAGAAAATAGTAATGTAGTTGCCGTGTAATTGAACCGGCGCGGCAATGGTAATAAAGGTTAAGGTCAAACCAATCATCAGGTAAACCAGTATAGCATCTGCCTTAAATTTCTTATATAATAAAAAGGAACATATTAAATTAAAGCCTGCCAGTAAAACAGTAAACAACCCTTTTAATTCAGGATGGTAACTATTTAAAATCTGCATACTTCCTCCAAAAAACAAAAAAGAATTACTGATCAATATCATAAGTTCGATTGCCCCGAATTTTCGTTTTTCTTTTACGTTATTAATAATATTCATTAAAATAAATACTACATAAAAAATGCAGCTAAAAAGAAGAGCGCCTTTATAAGGCGGGTTAGTTTCGCCTATTACCTTGGTTTGTAACCAACCAAAATAAATTAACATGGTAAAACAATAGGCCAAAATATTGATAAGGTTCCATTTTCTTAAATAGGCCAAAATAAGCATACCGACATCTAAAATTAGAATGTATGTAAACAGCACCTGGTAATTTCCTGCGCCGGTACTAACCATAAATGGCGTAGCAAAACCGCCAATAATGGATAGTGCGGCTAACTCTATCCTGTTATACAAAACAGATATAAATACGCTGAAGGCAGTAATTGCCAGCATAATTATAAATGCAGTTGTCTGGTCAAAAATATGATACTGGTGAAAAGCTATGCCAATGGTAAAATAAAAAATAGAAATACCCCCTCCAACTAAAACAGAACTGAAAGCCTTGAACTTTTTATGCAAACGATGGGCAAAGCCTAAAACTATTCCACCACATAATATTCCAATTCCAACACGCGCTACTTCATTTATCCAGTCTTCATCAATAGCGTATTTTACAAAAAGCCCAATGCCAATAACTAAAATGGATATGGCTATTTTACTTAAAATATTTTCGCCTATAAACCTTTCTAAATCCGGGTTATTTTTTCTGAATTTTGAATACCAGCCTTCGGAAGGCACATTGGGTTTTACAGGTTGCTGTGTTTGATTAACCTCAACTTTAATAGATTCTGTTTCGTTAACTTTAATTTTCTCAATCTTTTCAATTTCTTTAACGGGTGGAGACAAGTCCTTTTTTACAATTATAATTGGCGTTTCTTCAATTTTTGGTGGAACAATGGTAGGTTTAACCGGTGGTACTATAGTTTCATTAACGTCTTTAACAGTTGTTACAGTTTTTTCATTAAGGGTAGATGTTATTTGCGTTTGATTAAAATATAATTTATTTAAATAGTTCTCGATATTATTAAGCCTTTGTTCTGTTTTTTTTAGTTTTGAGTTTTTTGTTGCGTGAAAAATAATCAGCAGTACAATAACCACTAGTAATAAAAAAATTTCCATAAACAAATTGCTTTTTCTAACTATTAAAGATACAATATTAGTGAAATAATATGTTCTTAATTTTATTTATTAATACATGTGGTATTACAACAATACGCTTCTCTTTACCAAATAAGTATACAACACATTATCAAAACCTTTATTAATATCAGCTTCTACAAAATCAATTTGGTATTGCCCGCAACGTGTTTTTAAAGCCTCGTTAAAACTTAAAATTTGCTGCTGATATTGTTGTTTAATTTGCGTTGGATTTAATTTAATTTCTTCGCCACTTTCTAAATCAATAAAATGGTACGGTTTGTTTTCAAATTCAAAATCTAATTCTTTACTTTTATCAACTACATGAAATAAAACTACCTCGTGTTTTTTATATTTTAAATGTTGCAGGGCCGAAAATAATTGTTCATTATCAGTACCATTGTCAAACATATCGCTAAAAATGACAACTAACGACCGCCTGTGCAACACCTCAGCAATTTGGTTAATTGCCGAAACTGCATTGGTAGTTTTGCTTTGGTTTTGATTTTCCAAAACCTCTTCTAAAGCATTAAAAATTAGCTTTTGGTGCAAAGGACTTGCCTTTGCGGGAAAATGTTTGGTAATTTCATTTTCAAATAAAGTTAACCCAACTGCATCGCGCTGTTGTTTTAATAATTCGCTTAAAGCAGCCGCTGCATAAATGCTAAAGGTTAATTTTGTGTTTTCAGCATCTTTTGGAAATTGCATGCTGCTAGATGTATCAATTACAATTTGGCATCGCAAATTGGTTTCTTCCTCATAGCGTTTTATAAATAATTTTTCGCTACGTGCAAATAATTTCCAATCAATATGACGGGTACTTTCGCCCACATTATACAATCGGTGTTCGGCAAATTCAACCGAAAAGCCGTGGAAGGGGCTTTTATGCAAACCTGTTATAAAACCTTCTACTACTTTTTTGGCTAAAAGCTCCAAGTTTTTAAAAGGTTCAATTTGAGTACGATTTAGTGGCATATAGTGATTAAAGTTACGTTATTTTAATGTTAAGAAACGCTAAAGTTTAGTTTTTTTTAGTATATTCGTCGAATTATTTTAAATGTTAATCTAACAATATGATAAAATATTTACTTTCGTTTTTATTTACGAGTTTCCTTTTTTTCAGCAAAGCTCAGGTGGATACCAGTTTTTGGTTTGCTGCTCCTGATATTTCTGCAACTATGGGCGAATCGCCGATAAATTTACACATTCAAACTTACAATGTACCTGTTATAGTTTATGTAAGACAACCAGCCAATCCGGGAGGTGTAAATCTTACATTTATAGTACCAATGAATACAACTTCCGTTGTGGCATTAACATCTTCCATTACGTCTGTTGAGAGTTCTTTAACAAATTCGGTTTCAAATAAAGGCTTGTATATCAGCACTACTGCTAATGTTTCGGCTTATTATACCATTGGGGCTGGTAATAATAAGGAAATGATAAGTCTTAAGGGACAACGCGCAAAAGGAATTGATTTTTATTTACCAATTCCAAATTCATTAATTACCTCAACAATTGCTGATGCAGGTGTTGGGTTTGATGTGGTAGCAACAAATACAGGTGTTACTACACTTTTAATAACACCCAGAGCCGCTTGCATAGGTAGGGCAAAAAATGTAACTTTTGCAGTATCATTAAATCAAGGTCAAACGTTTTCGATGAAAGACAATAAAGCTGTTAATCCAAGCGAATTAGCCGGTTCAATTATTTCTGCAGACCAACCCATTTCAGTTACGTTAAGCGGTGCTGTTCGCACTACCACTTCCTGCCACTCGTATTATTCCGATCAAATAACAACAAGCGATAATATTGGTAAAGATTATGTCATAATTCCGGGTGAAGCAACTATTGATATGGCTTATATTTTAGCCCCTGTAAACGGAACAAGCTTAACAATTACCAATGCGACAACAACCATTAATTGGCTAATTAATAGTGGAGAAACCTATTCTTTTAGCACAAATTCATTAACCTACATAAAAACTGATAAACCTGTTTATGTAATGCATGTTAGTGGCTATGGCTGTAAATTAAGTGGTGCCCAAGTTACTCCTGCTTATTGCGCAGGTTCTTACACCACAAATTTTGTGCGTTTAAGTGCCGATTCGTTAAACCTGAATTTATACACTCGTAACGGTTTTCAAAATTCGTTTACTTTAACTAGTAATGGAAGTACTATTGGTATTTCGGGTACAAGTTTTACAACTGTTCCGGGTACAGCAGGAGATTTAGTTGCTGCAAGGTTATATTTTCCAACTACCTCTATTCCTGTAGGCTCACATAATGTTTTAGTAAACAGCAAAGATATTTTTGGTTTAGGTATTCACAACGGTGGAACCAGCGGAGGAAGTTCGTATGCCTACTCTACCAATTTTGGCATTAGCACCTTTGTATATGCTAACAGCGCGCCAACTGCAACCATTTGTTCTAACACCACCTTTACTTTAAACGGACAGGTTGGCGGTGGACCCATTACCGGAAACTGGACTTACAATGGTTTTGGAACCCTATCGCAACCAAGTAATACTATTACAAATAATGTGTATACTCCAAATCCTATCGACACAAGTATAAAAGTACCCGTAGGTTTAATTGGTGGTGTAGTAAAATTTGTTTTAACCTCAACAGGTATTTGCCCTAATAAATCAGACACTTTAAAACTATATATAAAACAAGCGCCAATAGTTTCTGCCGGTACTGCTTCAACTATTTGTTCAAACAACGCAACCGTTCAATTAAATGGCAATGTTACAGGCGCTACTAACCAAGGCATATGGAATGTAGTAGCACCCGGTAGCGGCTCTTTTTCTCCAAGCGTTACAAGTTTTACTTCAACTTATATTCCTTCAGCAAGTGATTTGACTTTAAATATTATAAAAATTGTATTAACGAGTACTAATAACGCCGGATGTAATGCGGTGCGAGATACTCTTAAAATAACAATGAATCAAGCACCTTTGGTTACATCCAGTTTGGTAAAACCCATTTTAAAATGTACTAATAACGCCACTGTGTTTTTAAGCGGAACGGTAAGTGGTACAACTACAAGTACCGGTAAATGGACAAGTAGCGGCAGTGGTATATTTATACCGAATAATTTGTCGTTAATATGCAATTACTTGCCAAGTGCAGCCGATTTTTCAGCGGGAAGTGTTTATATTAAGTTAGAAAGTACCAATAATTTACAATGTAAAAAAGTGCAGGATAGCGTACAGATAATTTTTACACTACCGGTTTCGGTTAATTTAGGGGTTGACTTAAACAGTTGTATAAACAAACCCATAACTCCTTTAAATGCAGCAATAACCGGCACTGCAAGTAGCACAGGTATATGGTACGGCGGCTTAGGTACTTTTACTAATTCCAATACAGCTTTAACCCCTACTTACATTGCAACACCTGCCGAAGTGACTAGCGGCTTTGTAATATTATCCTTTAGCACAACCGGTAATGGTTTATGTAATAGTGTATCTGATCAAATACGTATAGATTATCGTCAAAAACCAACAGCGGCATTTAATACAAATGCAGTATGTTTTAACCAAGCCAGTGTATTTAATAATACCTCGGTTGACCCTTCGGGTGCAGGTATTACAATTTATAATTGGAGTTTTGGCGACGGAGTTTCCGCATCAACACCAACAGCAATAAATACCTACACAAGTTTTGGAACTTATACCACACAATTAGTTGTTACAAATGGCTATAACTGTAACGATACTATTAAAAAATTGGTAACTGTTTATCCGCTTCCTACCGCAAGTATGGTTGTAACAAGGGCATGCAGCGGCTCAGCTTCACAAATTAATTTTACAGATTTGTCAAGCGTTACCCCTCCAAGTATAATTCAGGTTAACGGTGGTCATTTTTGGGATTTAGGTGGTTTTGGTTCGTCAATAACAAAAGATACATCCGTTATTTTTCCGGGACAAGGTTTATACAGTGTTACGCACATTGTAACATCCAACTTTGGTTGTAAAGCAACAATTATACAAACAGTAAACGTTACGCCTGCCCCATCAGCATCTTTTGTTCCTGTATACAACAATGTACAAAGTTTAATTTCTAATGTCGATTTTTCAGATTACTCTATTTCGGCAGTTAATTGGTTATGGAGTTTTGGAAATAGCCTGGTAAGTAACCAGCAAAACCCAAGCACAACCTATACAGCAAATGGTACGTACACAGTATCGTTAACAATTTCTGATGCGTTTGGCTGTACAAGTACATTTACTACAGCGGTAAAAATCTCAAATGTTGTATCAGAAATTACACAACTTATCCCAAATATAATTACACCAAATAACGATGGGAAAAATGATATTTGGAGATTGGACTTTATAAATGTGTATTTCCCTAAAGCTGAAATTGCAATATATAACAGATGGGGCGAGCAATTATTTAAAAGTATAGGCTATTCAAATGCCTGGGATGGCAGTTATAAAGGTAGTCCTTTAGCGGTAGGCGCATACTTTTATACAATAAATTTAAATGATCCTAAAATAACTGAAATTTATAAAGGAACAGTAACTCTCATTAAATAAAATTATGAACTTTAAAAAATATATAATTTACGTTTTGTTGATTTTTTCTGTAGCTACTTTTGCTCAGCAACAAACGCTTTTTACAAATATTTTAATTAATCAATACTTATATAACCCTGCATATGCCGGTGCATTTAAGGGTAAAGAATTTAATATGGGTTACCGCCAACAATGGACTGGTTTTGATGGAGCACCAAAAACATTTTTATTAAGTGGCTACAGCACCTTTAAAAAGAAACCTAATATGGCAGTAGGTGGAATTCTTACAAATGATAGAAGCGGTTTGTTGCAACGTACGTCTTTACATGCTTCATATAGTTACCATTTAAAAATTACTAAAAATGTAAATTTAGGTTTTGGTGTTTCTGCCGGAGCTTTACTTTATAATGTAAAAATATATGATGCCAGACCTTATGATATTGATGATGAATTTATGAAAAATAATATTTTAAATGCTACTGCTTTTGATGCCAACGCAGGATTTTATTTATACAGTAAAAAATTCTTTTTTGGAGCAAGCGGTCAGCAATTTGCTAATGGTAAAATTTATTGGAGTAATACCGTAGGGAGGTTAACGCCTCATTTATATGCGTATGTCGGTTATAATTTTGTATTGGACAAAAAGAAAAAAGAATGGGTAATTCAACCATCGGCTTTAGTACGTTTTAATAGCCCTGCCCCTTACCAATTAGAGTTTAATTTAAAAACTATTTATAAAGAGCAATATTGGATTGGCGGATCGTTGCGTTTAAACTCTACCGCAAGTTTTTTAGTGGGTTGTAATATTAATTATCAATTTGGAGTAGCTTATGCTTACGATTATACATTAAGCGAATTACAAAATTATTCGCACGGTAGCCACGAAATTATGCTGAGTTATAAAATTGCAGCTAAAAAGCGTAAAACCGCCAGTGATAAGGTACTTGACGCTGACGAAGACGAATTAAACACCATTGATAACAGTATTAAATCTAATTTAAAAAACAAGAAGAAAGATGAAAAAAAGTAAATTAATCTTAGCCTTATTTGTACTTTTCTTATTAAAAACCGGCACTACCGCCGCACAGATTGATACTGCCTTTTGGTTTGCTTGCCCATGGGTAACGCCAGACCATTGGTGGAAAGATGATATAAAATTTCATATTGCGTCTTTTAGTGCGCCCTCAACTACTGTACACGTTAGGCAACCTGGTTTGGCTCCATTGTATTGGTCTAGAATAGATACTACTTTTGTAATACCTGCCAATACAAACGTTGACGTTGCAATATGGAGAAAAAAAATAGCCAATGCCACAACATTAGGTTTTGACTCAACAGAGGTTCGTCCTGCAAATACTGTTAAACCTTTTGGTATTTATATATCTACCACATCAAGTGTAACTATTGTGTACGATGTAATTACGCGTCAACCAAACTTTTATAATCCTGAAACCTTTTCATTAATGGGACAAAATGGTTTGGGTTACGAGTTCGTTTGTCCTTTTCAAACCAAATGGCGAAACCAAAATTTAGGTGGTGATTTAAATGGTGATGGAGTTGTTACACAACCCAAACAACAAATTAATGTAGTGGCCTCAAAAGCTAATACAGTAATTTGGATTACGCCAAAAACAAACGTAATTGGGCACTTGGCAAATGTAACATACAGTGTGCTTTTACCTGCACCGGGTAGCGCGTATACAATTGAAAATACGGTACAGAATACAAACGTAGCCGGAAATAATTTATCGGGAACTATTGTAGTTGCAGACAAACCCAT
>JAYVGH010000027.1:0-10787 GCA_043772435.1 Bacteroidota bacterium | reverse complement strand
ACTAATGCTCAATAAATTTTTAGTAATACTGCTATTTATTTCTTGTAAATTTTTTGCGCAAGATACTTTATATGCGCGGCAAATAATTAATAAATTAACTTCAAAACATTGTTTTGGCAGGGGTTATGTAAACAACGGTTTACAAAATGCCGAAGCAATTATTATTGATGAAATTAAAAGTTACAGTTGCCAACCTTTATTTAACGGAACGTTTACACAAAGCTTTAAGCATAACGTTAATACTTTTTCAGGCAAATGTGATGTAAAAATAAATGGCAAACAATTAATTGCGGGAGTAGATTATATTTTAAATCCCGCTTCAAATTCAGCAAAAGGAAAATTTAAACTTACAAAAAAAGACAGTGCGGCTTATGTTTCTACTGATAAAAATAACTCCGTTTTAATTACAAAAAAAAATAAATTAACCTTTAGCGTTAATGATAAAGTTAATTCTTATTGCGAGATTGATTTAGATAAAAAACGTTTTACCGAGGAGCCAAAAACTATTAAAATAAATATTGAGAATAAATATATTATAAACTTTGAAAGTAAAAACATAGGCTGTTTTATAAATGGAACTTCCAATTCCGATTCTGTAATTGTATTTTCTGCCCATTACGACCACTTGGGAGGAATGGGCAAAGACACTTATTTTCCTGGAGCAAATGATAATGCGAGCGGCGTAAGTGTAGTTTTAAATTTAATAAAACATTACTGTAAAAACGCTCCACGATATAAAACCATATTTATATTTTTTGCCGGGGAAGAAGCAGGATTAATTGGGTCAAAATATTTTGTAGAACAAAAAAGCATTGATTTAAAAAAAATAAAGTTTTTAATAAATTTAGATTTATTAGGAACTGGCGACGATGGAATTATGGTTACGAATGGTTTTGTTTTTCAGAAACAGTTTAATATTTTAAACGATATTAATTTTTATAATAATTATGTAAAAGAAATTAAGCGCAGAGGAAAAGCAGCCAATAGTGACCATTATTGGTTTACTGAAGCCAGTGTGCCTAGCTTTTTTATTTACACATTAGGTGGTATTACGGCTTATCACGATGTGTTTGATGTAGCTAAAACATTACCCTTAACTGATTATGTTGATGTTTTTACCTTGTTAGTAAAGTTTGTAGAGCGATTATAAAGTATGCCAATTTATACTGACCAATTAAATAATAAAATCAAGTTAAGCACTTCTCCAAAGCGAATTATTTCGATTGTCCCATCTCAATCGGAGTTTTTGTGGCAAATTGGAATAAGAAACCAATTAATAGGAATTACTAAATTTTGTATTCATCCAAAAGAAATGTTTAATAAAATTGAACGAATTGGCGGAACAAAAAAACTAAACATTAATAAAATAAGGAGTTTGAAACCTGATTTAATTATTGCAAACAAAGAAGAAAATAATCAGCAGGAAATTGAATTGTTGCAAAAAGAATTTAATGTGTGGATAAGTGATATTTATAATTTTAACGATGCTTTTTACATGATGAAAAAGCTTTCTGTTATTTTAAATAAAGAGTCGGAGACACAAAAATTAATCACAACTATTAAAGCATCACTTAAACCTATTAAAAATATATTTAAGAATATTACTGTAGCCTATTTTATTTGGAATAAACCCTACATGGTGGCGGCGAATAACACTTATATTAATTTTGTTTTAAATTATTTGGGTTTAAAAAATACCGCGCATAATTTACAACGCTACCCTGAAGTTAATGAGGTAATATTAAAAAAAATAAATCCAAATATTTGTTTTTTATCTAGCGAACCCTATCCTTTTAAGCAAAAACATATTATTGAGTTGCAACAAATTTTACCCGCTTCAAAAATTATAATTGTGGATGGTGAAGTATTTAGTTGGTATGGGACAAGGATACTGCAATTAGCAGATTTTGTAAAACAATTAAATTTAACTTAACTACGTTATTGCTACGAAAGATGCAATTTTAAGAGTAAAAAATTAGAGTGCCTTGGTGTAAAATTTTTAAAACTAGTTTAGATTAACTTTCCTTTAAAAAAATTCCAAACTGCATCAGTTGTTACGGGAAATGCAGAAACAGATACTGCCTCTAGTTTAATCGGATGCACAAACTCTATTTTGTAACTGTGTAAATGTATAAAACCAACTTCGTTGGTTCGGTTAAAACCATATTTTAAATCCCCTTTTATGGGGCAACCAATAGCACTTAACTGACAACGGATTTGATGATGCCTGCCGGTATGTAAATTTATTTTTAATAAATGATAATTATCGCTACTTCCTATTAATTCATAATCTAATTCCGCTTTAAGTGCATTATCAATAGGCTTTACAAAGGCCTTGCTCATATTTGTTTTTTCATTTTTAACGAGGTAATGAATTAATTTATCGCTCGTTTTTGGCGGTTTATTTTTTACCACTGCCAAATAGGTTTTGGTAATTGTTTTTTCTCTAAACAATTCATTAAAGCGCGTTAAAGCTTTACTTGTTTTTGCAAAAATAATTAAGCCGCTTACAGGTCTGTCTAAACGATGAATAACACCACAAAACACATTGCCGGGTTTTAAATCACGATTCTTTAAAAAAGTTTTAATTTTCTCGCTTAAAGGTACATCGCCAGTTTTATCGCCCTGTACCAATTCTCCGGGCAATTTATTGATGATAAGAATATGATTATCCTCATAAACAATTTGTTGTTCTGAAATAGTATTGTTATTTGTTTTTTCTTCCACAATTACATCCTCTCCGGCACGTTAATTCCTAATAAATTCATAGCATTACAAATGGCTTGTGCTGTTATAGAAGATAATTGTAAACGAAATGACTTAATAGTTTCATCATCTTCTTTCAAGATATTAAATTCGTGATAAAAACGATTATACAACTTAGTTAATTCATAAACATAATTCGCAACAATACTTGGGTTGTATAATTTTGCACTTTCTTCCACTGCTCCCTCAAAATCATAAATTAATTTTATAATTTCTTTTTCTAAAGCATTAATACTAGCTGTTTGCGAGTTGACATTGTTTCGACTATACTCAACCTGACCCTCAGCTTTCCGTAAAACAGATTTAATACGTGCGTAGGTGTATTGAATAAATGGACCTGTGTGCCCATTAAAATCAATACTTTCTTTAGGATCAAACAGCATTTTCTTTTTTGGATCTACTTTTAAAATAAAATATTTTAAAGCCCCCATACTAATTGTTCTGTATAATTCCTGTAATTCTTCTTGTGTAAAATTATCAACTTTACCTAATTCTTCCGTAGTTTGTTTGGCAGTGTTAAACATTTCGTCTATTAAATCATCTGCATCCACTACAGTTCCCTCCCTACTCTTCATTTTACCCTCTGGTAATTCAACCATACCGTAACTTAAATGATAACACTCTTTCGCCCATTGGTAGCCCAACTTCTCTAAAATTTTAAAGAGTACTTTAAAATGATAGTCCTGTTCGTTACCAACCGTATAAATTAATTGATTAAGTTGTGGAAACTCTTTAAAACGTTCTATAGCGGTGCCAATGTCCTGTGTAATATATACGCTGGTGCCATCGCTACGTAACACAATTTTTTCGTCTAATCCTTCAGCGGTTAAATCAATAGCAACGCTACCGTTTTCTTTTTTATAAAAAACATTTTTTTGTAAGCCTTCCTTCACCAATTCTTTACCTAATAAATAGGTATTACTTTCATAATATATTTTGTCGAAATCAACACCAAGACTTTTGTACGTTAATGCAAAACCATCATACACCCAACCATTCATTTTTTTCCAAAGTTCAACAACTTCTTTATCTCCCGCTTCCCATTTTAAAAGCATGTTTTGAGCTTCAATAATTAAAGGCGCTTGTTTTTCGGCGTCTTCTTTTATTTTACCTTGAGTTACTAATTCTTCTATTTGTTTTTTATATTCTTTATCAAAAATAACATAGTATTTTCCTACCAAATGATCGCCTTTTAAACCAACACTTTCGGGTGTTTCGCCATTACCCCATTTTTGCCAAGCCAACATGCTTTTACAAATGTGTATACCCCTATCGTTAATAATATTGGCTTTAATAACATTGTTGCCGTTTGCTTTTAAAATTTGGGCAACAGAGTAGCCTACCAAATTATTACGCACATGCCCTAGATGCAAGGGCTTGTTAGTGTTTGGCGATGAGTATTCCAACATCACCGTTCTGCCGTTGCTATTGGCAGTTTTTAATCCAATATTTAAATTATTTTTTATGGAATTAAAATAGTTTAGCCAAAAAATATTTTGTAAAGAAATATTTAAAAAACCTTTTACAACGTTGTAAGCGCTTACTTGAGGCTCGTTGGCAACTAAATAATCGCCTATATCTTTTCCAATTTGTTCGGGCGATTTTTTTGTTTCTTTAGTAAACGCAAAAGTTACTAAGGTAAAATCGCCTTCAAATTCTTTACGCGTTTTTTGAAAAGAGATAGAAATGTTATTTAAATTGTATAATTCTGCAAGGCCTTTTGTAACGGCAATTTGTAATATGTGTTCAGCACTTATCATGGGTTAAAATTAGAGATAAAAAATAAAATTTCTTTTTTGTGTTAATATGATTTTTTCAATTTTTACAATTTGTTAAATTTAAATTATATAAGGCATATTAGAAAATATAAGTAAAATTAATCTTGTAAATTTCTATATAACTCATTAACATAAGTTTTTTGACCTTCGTTAAAAATATTTGTACAATTAAAGTTTATCATTAAACCCATGGGTGCTTTTAATAGTTTCATATACGTAATTATTTGAGCAACGTAGATTGGGATAATTTTTTCTGTGGCTTTTAATTCAACAACCAAACAATTTTCTATAAAAAAATCGCATCTTAAATCAGCATTAATATCCATCCCTTTATAATTAATTGGCACATACAATTCAGATTTAAAGTTGATATGTCGTAACTCTAATTCATGTTTCATACATTTATGATATACGCTCTCCAACAAACCTGGATCTATACTTTTATGAACCTCAATCGCAGAGCCGTTTACTTCGTAAACTATATCCTTTAAATATTGTTTTGTAATTACCATTTATATTTATTTTTTTAAACGATTTAAGGCATTTAGGTCATTTAAGTTAAAATATGATATGTTTTTTATATGTCATTTATGGTTAGTTTTATGCCAATGTTATAAATAAATTACAAGGGTTCTACGCTATTAACTCCTACACTGTAACTTTTTAATACTAGTTAGTAATCAATATATTTATTTAATTTTTTTTTAAATAATTTTAAGGTATATAGGTCATTTAAGTTACTATCTGATATGTTTTTTATATACCTTACACGGTTAGTTTTATGCCAATATGTAAATAAATTACAAGGGCTCTAAGCTATTAACTCCTAAACTGTAACTTTTAAATACTGGTTTGTAATTAATATATTTATTTAATTTTTTTTTAAATTATTTTAAAGCATTTAGGTCATTTAAGTTACTATCTGATATGTTTTTTATATGTCATTTATGGTTAGTTTTATGACAGCAGTTAAATAAAATTATAAAGGTTCAATACCGTTTACCATTTCGTATAATTCCTTTTCAACTGTGGGATTAAGCAGATTTATACTCTCCTGCCAAACATAAATAATGTAATGCCTGTCTTCAATTTTAGTTACATATCGAATAACATCATAAGCTTTTTTATTTGTTTTTATATCGGTAAAACTTGATGATTTTTTTTGAAACGAAAAAAACGCATTTTTTGTTTTATCGTATTTTTCCACGTTTTCAAATCTTAAATTACCAACAAAATTGCGTTTGGCAGAATCTAAACCAGAAGTTGTACTAGGATAAATTACTACATTCATTTTACCGTTTTTATGTGCTTTAAAAAACAGAATACCTGCACATTTACATAATTTATTTGTCGTATTTTCCCAAGGTTGTTCTGCAACGTAGGCCTCGGCATTCCAACTATCGGGTAATGTATATTTTAATTTTAATTCCTTCACCTTAACTGCTTTTTGAGCAACTAAGTTTACACACATTAAAACTGCTACGATTAGTAAACTATTTTTCATAAAAAATTTGTTTCGATAAATATAAATAAAAAGCAACTATATAAACGAAATTAAAATAAACAAACCGTTAAAATTTAAAAGCTAATTTGTGTTATAACTACAATTCATAGCAAGGTTTTGCTTTAAAACAACGTAATTTTATATTTTAAACTTAAAAAACGTGGCGCACTCTATAAATACAAGAATTTTTGAAAAACTTAGCATACTTTCTGATGCTGCAAAATATGATGTATCCTGTTCATCAAGCGGAAGCAAGCGGAAGAATGAAAACAAAGGTATTGGCGATGCAACAGGCATGGGTATTTGCCATAGTTATACTGAAGATGGACGCTGCGTATCTCTACTTAAAATTTTATTAACTAACTATTGTATTTTTGATTGCGCTTATTGCGTATCACGAAAAAGTAACGATGTAAAGCGCGCCGCTTTTACAGTAGAAGAAGTAGTTGACCTTACTATAAATTTTTACCGAAGAAATTATATTGAAGGTCTTTTTTTAAGTTCCGGAATATTTAAAAATGCCGATTTTACAATGGAACGATTGGTGGCCGTTGCTAAAAAGTTAAGGCTGGAGCATAAATTTAACGGATACATTCATCTAAAAACAATTCCGGGCGCCAGTAATGAATTAATGAAAGAAGCAGGAATGTATGCCGATCGCTTAAGCGTAAATATTGAAATGCCGACTGAAGAATCATTAAAAGCAGTTGCTCCAGAAAAAAATTATAAAGATATTCTTACGCCAATGTCTTTTTTAAGTGAATCGCAAAATATTTACAATGAAGAAAAAAAACTGATAAAAAGTACGCCTCTTTTTATGCCTGCGGGGCAAAGCACACAAATGGTAATTGGCGCTTCAAGCGAAACGGATAAGGATATTATGTTTACGGCAAACAATCTTTACACAAAATTTAAGTTAAAGCGTGTGTATTATTCAGGTTACATTCCTGTTCGTACTGATGGAGTTTTACCAGTTATAGGAACCGCGCCACCATTAATCCGCGAACACCGATTATACCAAACCGACTGGCTGATGCGGTTTTATGGATTTAAAGTAAATGAAATTTTAAATGATATACACCCTACTTTAGATGTTGCCATTGACCCCAAATTAAGCTGGGCTTTGCGAAATCTTCATCTTTTTCCATTGGATATAAATACGGCGAAATATCCTGATATTTTACGCGTTCCCAGAATTGGCGTTGGTTCGGCTAATAAAATAGTTGCCGCTAGGGTGTTTGGTAAACTGGACTGGTATCAATTAAAAAAAATTGGTGTATCAATAAATAAAGCAAAGTATTTTATTAGTTGCGCACATAATTTACAAAGGTTTGAAACAAATCCACAAACTATACGAAATAAAATACTGGCATTATCGCATAGTAAATTCAGCGCTGCATATTCGCCACAGCTTACTCTTTTTTAGCATGACGCAATTTGTTTACGATACAACTTTTGGGGGATTACTATCAACTATTTTTGAAATATATGAGCGGAAATGCAAAAACAGTTCCATTGTAAGGTATGATAAGGTAGAGGCTATGGTGTTTTATGAAAATATTGAAGTTGTAACAGATGATAAAAAAGCGCAACGTGTTTTAAAGGCATTGAAAAATAAATTATCGGCAGAGGCACTACGTAATATTTACTGGTGTTTTCTTTCAGAGATTGTGGGCATTGAAAATTTAATTTTTAATTTTATAAAATATGTTTTTGAGGCTGACAAAAACATTGAAAATAATTTTGGCAATGATAATGTATTAACCGTAGCTCAAACTGCCCGAAAGGTGGGACGAGAGAAGCACAGGTTTGAAGCTTTCGTAAGATTTGAAAAAATTGCCAACGATTATTTTTATGCACCTGTAGAGCCTGATTTTAATGTATTGCCTCTCATTGTTCCACATTTTAAAAGGCGTTACCCTGCTCAGCACTGGGTTATATACGATACAAAACGAAAATACGGCATAAGTTATAATAAAGATACTGAGCTTGTAAACGAGGTGTTAATTGATTTCGCCGAAGTAAATCACAAGTCAATTGTTGTATTTGATCCGGAGGAAGAGCAGTATAAAGAGCTGTGGCGAACGTATTTTAAAAGTGTAAATATACCCGCGCGAAAAAATATGAAATTACATTTGCAGCACATCCCAAAACGCTACTGGAAATATTTAGTGGAAAAAAAATAATTGAGAGTATTAAATAAGTTAAAAATCAAAAAAAAACTAAAATATACATTAGTAATTTACTATCTTTGTTCTAAGTTCTTTTAATTAAAATATATGCGTGTAACAATTTATAATTTTACATCTGTAATTTTTAATTTTTTATGGGTCCGACCGGTTTTGACAGTGAGCGCATTAAATAAGTAAGCATGTAGAGCGTTGTAGGCAAAACTCTTTAAACTTAACTTTCAAAACTTTTATTTGGCGAAGAGAATTCTTACGCTATGGCTGCTTAATCCAAGATTAGGTAACCTTTGTCTCTTAGGGAGCTAAACTGCTCTGCGCCTTAAGCAAGGCATCACAAATGTGTAGTTTGTTTTTAGAATGCTATTACTGAAAACAATATTAATAGCTAAGATGCAATTTGGTTTAAATTAACGCCTGATTGTGTACAAAAACTAAGTTAATTTTAAACGTGTAGAAAGCTTATTTTTTCCTTATTTGGACGAGAGTTCGAATCTCTCCGGGTCCACTCCGAGGGAAGAAACTGAAATTTCAGATTTCTTCCCTTTTTTATTTCCTTTGGAAGCCTCGCCAACCCTACAAAGTAGGTTCACGAATTTTAAATTTTCGGGAGTTCGATACCCTGTTTTTTCAAAAACTAACTTATTGGGATAGATTGAACTCACTATTCTTTGTTTTGCTACTGTATCCTTAGAGTGGTAATACTTTTCAGCGGTTCGGATAATCTCAATTCCATCATCAACTAAGTTCCCATTATTTTCTATTGCGGATATTAACTTCGATTCATCGGAGCTTAATTTCAATAACAATTCTTCTATATCGTATTTCATTTCCTTATAATCGGTTGAAGTTATCTCCCCATCAAGTACCATCTCTTTTGCATTTTTAAGCCTTTGTTTTTGTTTTCCAACTTCTTTTTGAAGTTTCTCCAATTCAGTCTTAACAGAACTGTTTTTACTTTTAAATCCATTTTTTAAGATTTGAGCAAATAAATTTAAACTCTGTGAATTAGAGTTTATTTTAGATAGCATCACTTCAAATTCTTCATTTACCTTACTTGCTTTATATCGTTCCTTGCACCCTTTATTGCAATGGTAGTAATAGAACAATGTACCCATTTTACCTTTTGACGATGATGCTGTTAAAGTTCTACCACATTGAGCGCAGGTTAAAAAACCTCGTAACGGAAATTCATCTCTAACCGTTTGGTATTTATTTGGCAACTTCTTTTTTCTCCCTTCAATAATATCCTGAACAGTAAAAAACGTATCATTATCAATTAATGCTTCGTGGATTCCATCCACCCAATGTGCAGGTTCTTCTTTAAAAGCGGGTACTAACACTTTGCCAATATATCCTTTGTTTTTTAAGAGCATCCAAAATGAATTTCTATTGCATTTTAAGCCCTCTCTTTGCAACTTTAATCGTAACTCCTCAATGTTGTATAAACCTGATGCAAATTCAGCAAATGCACGTTTTACGAGTTCTTGTTGTTTACCGCCTTCAGGTGCAATAATTGGTCTTTTGTTTTCATCACGAGTATTTATATAACCTCTTAAACACGCCCCAAGCCAACGCCCCTCTTTTTTACCCCTGCGAATACCGTGAAAAATATTTAATGCTCTTCGGTCGTTATCAACTTCGGGAGCTGCTAAATACACAGCTAACATAATTTTACTTTCAGGAATTTCAAAATCCAATGGTTGTTCTATTGCTTGAGGCTCAACTCCCAATTTTTTCAAATCCCTAATTGTGATATATGCTTCAGCAACATTACGAGAAAATCTATCCCATTTTAAGAAGATGATATTATCTACATAACCTCGATTCTTTTTTATAAACGAAACAATCTTAATCCATTCCGGTCGATTAAATGTTTTACCACTTTCATCATCGTGATAAAAACCAACTATTTCAATATTATTATGTTCACAATATTTATGAAGTTTATCTTTTTGGTCTGATGGACTATAACCATTGTTCTGTTCATCGGTAGATACACGAGTGTATATTATTGCTCTTCTTTTCATAATGATTGATTTATTTTATTCGCAAGGCATTTGCGATTGTAGGCTAAAGAAAAAATGTTTTTACTTTCCGTGATTTTAGCTATTGTTATTTTCGATTGCATCTGCTTTATTGATTAATTCCATTTGGCGATTTGACTCTTCTCTATCCATTGTATCATATACAATTTCAGCCATATGGTATAACCAATCTCTTAATTCAATTACTTCATCATCGGTATAAAACACACCATCGGTATTGAGTATTTTTTTACACTCAACCAATGATAGTTTTCTATTTTCAGCAGACGATTTCATTTTAAAATGCCTGCCGAAAATGAATTTATTACCGAAAAAAAGAACGAATTAGCGAGTTCATTTACACCTGCCGAATACGATACAAGTATAATGATAATCAACAAGTTACAGAAGTATAAAGCAGAAATGTTATCAACCTTTAACTGATTGGGAATCAGAATTTGTGTTGATTTATAGAAATAATATTTTATGCGCTTGTACATTATTTGCTTTACTTGAAAGCAAATGT
>JAYVGH010000026.1:0-9073 GCA_043772435.1 Bacteroidota bacterium | reverse complement strand
TCCGCTTCCTAAATCTAATACCCACATATTCATGTAACGAGTAGGAACCCAAATGGTAATAGGTTTAATGGTTGCATCAACAAACGTTGTTGAGTAGTTTGACGAACCCCAACCACCTTGTGTAGTGCTATTTATACGGTCAATTCCCGGTTCTGCTAATACGCCACCAGTAGGGTTTTTTGTTGCCAAACAAAAACTAAGTTGGCAATTAGCTTTTATTCCCGCAAAAATAGCAGGTACGCTTCCGCTGTTAAAACCTGTGCCTGCGTAATCTGCATTTAAAATATTTATTTGATCGATAACTTGCGCTTGGCTAATGTTAAAACCAGAACCCACAGCCTGCCCGCTATGTATTACGTGAACTACTACGGGTATAGTATAATTTACCATCTGATTTTTACCGCTAAAACTAGTAGCTTTAAATTCTTCAACTTGGTTGTTAAACCAAGTATCCCATTGCGATCCCGGGTCTTGGGTACCACATCCTCTTTCGTTAATTGTTTTGGCAGCTGTTTGTATTAAATTGGAATTGCCGTTTTTAACTGCAATTTTGCCAGTTTGTGCAAATACCCCAATAGATAAGGATAATGCGGCGGCGGTTAGGTGTAAGTTTAATTTCATCTTAATTTTATGTGTTTAGTTAATAATTGTTAATGGCTAAGTTATAACATTAAATTTATACTTTCAAGCCTTTGGTGTAAATTATGGTGAATTTGGTAAAAAAAACAACTAAAATTTTAGACCAATAACTAAAATATCGTCTATTTGTTCTAATTTACCTTTCCAATTTAAAATGTAATTATGTAAATGTTGTTTTTGCTGTTGTGGCGAAAGGGGGTTTATTTCTAACAAAATTTCTTTAAAACGTTTGGTAGTTAATTTTTTGTTTTTATCGCTACCAAATTGGTCAGCATAGCCATCGCTAAAAATATAAAAGCTATCACCTTTAAAAAATTCCAGGGTATGCTGTTCAAATTGCTGATTATAATCGGTATGCCCACCTATGGCGTGTTTTGTGGCTTTAATTTCGATGAGTTCGAGGTTGGAGGCTGAGTTTACCGAAGCCAATTCGACAAACTCATTTTCCACTCTGTTTCGCACAACCCACAAAGGGCGGTTAGCGGCAGAATAGCATACTTTAAACTTTTCTTCCGAAATTTGCTCAATTTTGCAAAGCGCAATATCCATACCATCTTTAGCGGCTTTATCCGTATTTTGTTTTAGTACGTTTTTAATATTTTTATTTACTAATTCTAAAATTTTGTGAGGTTCGTTTTCAAACTCTACAGCTTTATTTAAATTTTCAATGGCTATTAAACTCATTAATGCACCCGGTACGCCATGCCCTGTGCAATCGGCGGCGGCAATTAGGTAACTAGCCCTTCCGCCTTCGGCATCTCCTGCTAATGGGGAGGATATTTTTCTGAACCAATAAAAATCGCCACTTACAATATCTTTTGGTTGGTAAAGAATAAAACTACCGGGTAAGGCATTTGTAATTTCGTCTTCTTCGGGCAGCAAAGCCATTTGTATGTGTTTGCTGTAATTAATGCTATCAGTAATTTCTATATTTTTTAGTTGCAATTCTTTTTTCTGGATGTTAATTTCTAAGTGCGTTCGGTAACTTGTTCTTCTAATACTTTGTTTTGGTTGGCAAGTAATTCTTGTTTTTCTTTAGCTTGAGCTATGGTTTGGGCAGACAACTCTTCGTTTTTAACTAATTGCATTTTCAAATTTTTGTTGGTTTGAGAAAAATCCCAAGCCAAAAAAACCGACATGGATAAAGGGATGCTAATCATTGAGAGAATAAACAACGAAAAAGTAATAGCATTACTGCCCAAATTAATATTTGTTAAAACAATACCTAATATGGCTGTTACTAATATAAATAAACAAAATAAACCAAAACCCGCTCCAATAATTTTAGATCCTTTAGCTTTATTTTTTAAAGCGACAAATAAAACTCTTAATACTTCTATTAAAATAATAAAAGCTAATGTAAATGAACATGTTATAAATAAATCTGTAAATACAACTGATATTATTGAAATAGCTATTGAAGCAATTAAAAAAAACTTGTATTGTTTTGGGAATTTTGGATAAAAAAGCGAATACAAATTGGTTAAAAGTAGCAATATAAAAATTGGAACAGATATTACTGAAGTTAAGTTAAGCATTTGAATTTGCCCGACATTTGTTATAATAGTTTCGGTTAAAAAAGCGTGCAAAAAATACCAACCAAATAAAAAACAGAATAACGTAAAGTATAAATTAGATTTTCGTTCCTTATAAAACATAAATAATAAAAAATGTACTAATCCAATAGAAATAAAAAATATAAAAAGCCCTATGCATAAAGAAGCAGTTATTATTGTGCCATAATAAGAATTTGTGTAGTATGATAAACTTGATTCAATTTCTACTTTAAAACCTGCATTAATTATACCTTGCTTTACATAGCTTTTGGCAAACCAAAGGTTTGAATATTTTATGGCTATTACATTATCTTCACCATATATAGGGCTTATGTAAATAGGATTATTTTCACCATTATCTTCCTCTTCGTCATCAATCGTTTTTCCTATTTTCCCTATCTTTCCAACTAAAAAACCATTTAAATATACTTCTGAAGCTCCTTTTTGAGTAATAATTAAAGCTATGGGTATATTTTTATAAGATGAATCTATAAAAATATGCTTTCTAAACCATGCAAAACCTGTGAAATTTAGTTTTTTAAAATCACTTTCAAACAAACTTGTTTTGGCTTTTTGCCAAATACTGTCGTTAATTTCTTTTTTATAAAAATTAGGGTTATTAGTTGTAGTGTATAGCCATGTACTATCAGCTAATTGTATGTTTAATAAGCTATCGTTTTTGGAAACTTCATTACCCAACTGCCCCAAAGCAATTAATTGTATAAGTAGAAAACCAAAAAAATAAATGTTACGCATTAATTAAAATACTTTGTTTAAAAATACAATAAGTAATGTAATAAAAAAATTAGCTCTTTAATACTTCAAACTCTTTAATTAATATGGAAGATTTTATTTCTAAATTTTTACTATAATTTAATATAGCGTTTATGCTGTTTTCCGAAGGATCCGAAATGTCCGGCAGACTCATCTGCCCTGCTTTATCTGTATTTTCGGTAATAGTTTGATTAGGAGTAAATGTAATTATCATAGGCTTTTGTTAGTGTTGTTTATATATAAACGTAAAATTATTTTTTTTATTGTGTAAAAAAAACTAACTTTAAATAGATGATTTACAGCTAATTAAAGTAATTTTATTATTTTTAGTTCACAATTAATATCTTTTTTATTTCTTAAAAAATTGTGTTAAACGTTTTTTTGTATATTTAGATTCCTTAAAATGAAATTTAAAGAATTAATACTGTTTTGTTTGTTTACGTTTTGTAATTTTAGCTTATTAAATAGCCAAACCGATTGTGCGTTTAAAAACGATACTCTTTTTATTCCAAAAGAAAATAAAGTAATAAATGCAAGGTATTTGCAAACTACCTTTAAGAATAAAACCAATTTTTTTTTATACAAAGGCAATAACAACAAGTGTTATATTAAATTTGTGGTAATTGAAAATTTATACTTTGGTAAAATAGATTTGCTTGAACTTAAATCGGGTACTAAAAGTTTTTATTTAAAAGAAGCCACACACTACCAATTAGATAAAAACACAGGATATTACTTGCTCGAAATATATAAAAATTACATAGGCACTTTAAAAGAAAATGGTTTAACGGCTATTCAATTTGGTAAAGCCGAAACCATTTATACCAAGCAAGATTGCAACCAAGTAAAACAAATTGCAAAATGTTTTTACGAAAACATTGATACAAAAACAGCTAACTAAAAAAACTAAAAACTATGAGCGAACGAATTCTCCGCGCCCTAATGCAAATGTTTAGTATTATTGCCAAAGTAGATGGCATTAATAATACCGGTCGTCAAATTGTACTTTCCTTTTTAAAGCAACAATTAAGTGCCGACCAAGTAAATACTTATTTAAAAATATTTGACGAGTACATTGAAGCCAGCCAAAGTGCTAGCAAAAAAAAGGAAGGCGCCGCAAAACGCACTTCATTAAACTCGGTAAAAGTTTTAAAAATTTGTACGCAAATTAATCAGGAGTTAGAGCAACCTCAAAAAGTAATTGTACTGGTGCGTTTGTTAGAATTTATTTATTCGAGCAACGAAATTAGCGAACAAGAAAATGAGTTTGTGGTTACAGTGGCCGATACTTTTAACATACCTGTTGAAGAGTTTAACGCCTTAAAATCGTTTATAGAAAATGGCATTGAAGTTATACCCAACACACCAAATATTTTAACCATTAGTAATAAAGAGTTAGGTTACCAAAATCAATGCAAACATATTTATTGTGATACAATGGCGCAAGATGTGCGCGTTATACAAGTACAAAGCGTAGCCATGTATGTGTTACGTATTTATGGCAATTTAGAATTGCAGCTAAACGGCCAAATGATTTCGAGCGAGCGTGTACATATTTTCACGCCCGGTTCTTCTATCCGTTCAAGCAAAATAAAACCAATTTATTACAGCGATGTTATTGGTCGTTTTTTAAGCGACGAAAGCCAGGCTAAAATTACCTTTGAAGTTAAAAATTTAGAATACAAATTTAAAGGCGGCAAATTAGGTTTGCGCGATGTAAACATAAACGAAGAAAGCGGTAAACTAATTGGTATTATGGGTGGCTCCGGTGCCGGTAAATCTACCCTGCTTAACGTTTTAAACAGTATGGAAACGCCAAGTGGTGGTTCGGTAAAAATTAATGGTAAAAATATTCATACCGAGCGCGAAGCTATTTCGGGTGTAATTGGGCACGTTAGCCAAGATGATTTATTAATTGAGGAATTAACAGTTTACGAAAACCTATTTTACAATGCTAAATTATGCTTTGGTAATTTGGGCGATGACGAAATTGCAAAACGTTGTACCAGTTTATTGGCCGATATTGGCTTAAGCGAAACCCGTAATTTAAAAGTAGGTTCTCCTTTAGAAAAAACAATTAGTGGCGGGCAGCGTAAACGTTTAAATATTTCGTTAGAGTTAATTCGCGAACCAAGCGTTTTATTTGTTGATGAGCCTACCTCAGGTTTATCAAGTCGTGACTCGGAAAACATTATGGATCTTTTAAAAGAATTGGCTTTAAAAGGAAAATTAATTTTTGTGGTTATCCATCAACCTTCGTCTGACATTTATAAAATGTTTGATAAATTAATGATATTGGACGTAGGCGGTTACCCTATTTATTATGGCAACCCTGTTGACGCTGTAAGTTATTTTAAACGTTTGGTAAACCATGTAAATGCCGAAGAAAGCGAATGCGGAAGTTGCGGTAACGTTAATCCCGAACAAATTTTTAATATTATTGAAAGTAAGGTATTAGACGAATACGGAAATATTACTTACACCCGTAAAACCAAGCCGGTAGAATGGAATGGGCATTACAAAGAGTTAATAGAAAGCAACATTCACTCCGAAAAAAAGCATACCGAAATTCCTGAAAGTATTTTTAAAATACCAAATATATTTAAGCAGTTTAAGGTATTTATAACGCGTGATGTTAAAAGTAAACTTACCAACACGCAGTACTTAATGATTAATTTTATTGAGGCGCCCCTTCTCGCTTTTATATTAGCGTTTTTAGTACGTTATTTTAATACCGATGCCGAAAATAATAAAGGTTACATTTTTAGAGAGAACGAAAACGTACCCGCTTACATGTTTATGAGTGTGGTAGTTGCTTTATTTATTGGCTTAACCGTAAGTGCCGAAGAAATTATTCGCGACCGAAAAATACGTAAACGCGAATCGTTTTTAAACCTCAGTAAAAGCAGTTATTTGTGGAGTAAAATAATTATTATGTTCTCATTATCCGCCATACAAACATTAACATTTGTAATTGTTGGTAACTCTGTATTAGGCGTAAAAGGCATGTACACTGATTATTGGTTGGTATTATTTACAACATCGTGCTTTGCAAATATGTTAGGTTTAAATATTAGTAGTGCTTTTAACAGCGCCGTAACAATTTACATTTTAATTCCGTTTTTAATTATACCGCAATTATTATTGGCCGGTGTGGTTGTTAAATTTGATAAATTAAACCCTTTATTAGCGAAACAAGGCGGCGTACCTATTGTGGGCGAAATGATGGCAAGCCGCTGGGCTTATGAGGCTTTAGCGGTTAACCAATTTAAAGAAAATAAGTATGAAAAACATTTTTACCGTTACGATAAAAGTATAAGTGTTGCCTCTTACAAAAAAGATTTTTGGCGACAAAAAATACAAGCCAAAGTAAATAAAATAGAAAGTGGTTTAAAAGAAGGAATGGCAATAACCAGATATGAGGAAGATTTAAGTTTATTAAGAACCGAATTAACTAAAGAACATAAAATATTTAAAAATATTAAAGCTGATTTTTTACCAAAAGTAAACTCTAAAGATTTTGATTCGAAAGTAAGTAAAGGCATTTACGATTATTTAGAGGCGTTAAAAGAAAGATATAATAACATAGATAAAAAAGCCCGTAAAGAGGCGGATGAATTAACTATAAAATTAAAAAAAGAAACAGACATAGTTGTCTTACGCGACGATTATGAAAACGATTATTTATCGCAAGCGGTAAGAAATGCAAACGACATAAGCGGCGAAAAAAGTTTGGAAAAAGACGGCAGATTAATACAAACCGTCGATCCTATTTTTTCAGACCCAAGCGAATCTAAATTAGGTAGCGCGCATTTTTATGCACCACGTAAAAATGTGTTTGGTACATATTATTCTACCTTTTGGTTTAACATTTGTGTAATTTGGTTAATGAGTATTAGTTTAATGGTTACGCTTTATTTTGATGTATTTAAAAAAGTATTAGACTTTTTTGGATATATATTTACCTTATTTGTAAAGAAGAAAAAGTTTTAAAATACTTAAAACAGGCACTGATATGTTCTATTTGGTTGTATTGGAGTGATAATTGTATTTGTGTAAGTTGGTTAGCGGTAAGCTGTTGGACATCGAAAATGAAAACATCATCATACATATTTAATCTTTTCCTTTCGACAAAAATCGCGACGAAAAATCTTGACGAACAAATACGTTCTATACCCGCAGATATCTATAAGGACCTAAACTCAATTGTTGGCGGACTTTACGGTGAAAAAGACATAAAAACTCGTGAGGACTTAATCAATTCGTTCGACAATCACCAAAGCACAATTGACACTTTTAATTATTCTTCGACGCCAGAATTATCGAATTCGTATTTAAGACTACTCAGTGAATATGCGTTGAGTTTATCCGTGCTTGACAAAGACAAAAAAGCAATACCGTTTTTAGACAAAGCGTTACTACTTTATGAAAGGAATTATTCTAAAGAACTTTTTCAGACCGAAACTTATGAGTTTCTATTATGGCATCGCGGTAAATGTAATTTCAATTTAAAACATTTCGACATTGCAAAAGCTGACTTCGATGTGTTAGTTAAACATTATCCAGACAATGCTATTTATCAAAAATGGGTAGACGAATTTGCCAACATTAAATTAAGTCGACTAATTAACGTTTTCTATTTTTTACTTTTCATTTCATTAATTTGCAGCTTCTTTAAAAATAATTTGCTGTTACATAATGTTTCCTTTTACCTTCTATTTGTTTTCGGCGGAATAATTATCGTGACAGAATCCATTTTATATAAACGTAGACATAAAAGCGCGACTTAAGCTGTGTGCAACAGCCTAGCCGCTAACACCAAGCAAGCGACCACTTTTTGCGTGTTAACGCTCAAATGTGTAACTTGGACTTAGCAAAAAGCGGACGCCTGCTTGGAAAACGTTAGGTGCAATAATATAATGACAAATAAAATTATCATATTTCTATTATTGACAATTCATCTGCAAGGACAGGACAGTAAAAGTGACACCACTTCGACTTTAGACCCTAACAAATGGGGCAACAAATCGACACATCGACCTTTCTTTGAACCTACTTACACAATTTATAATTTACATAATAATATAAACTCGAAAAACATTTTATTTTTTAAAGACATTGGCAATTATTCTTCGGTCGGCTTTAACGGCAACGCTAAAGGCAGCGGTGACGTCGGTTTCTTCGGTCTAATTTGGGTAAAAGAAGTGACTTTAGCATTTAATTATTTTTTGCCAATTACTAAAAATTATTCAGACACTCTTCTATTTAAATTCAGTGGTTTTAATTTTTCTATTAACTATGGTAAAGACTTGTTCTATTCAAACAAAACTATAGACATCTTGCCGACATATGGTTATGGCTTCTCAAACGTCAAATTAGAACAAACAAAAACTACTGAATACAAAAAATACATAAATTCAGCATTTATTTTTAATTTTCTTTTAGAAGTTCGACTTAACTTCATCAATTACAAAAAGTATAAACTATTAAGTCTAGGTGCAAAAGGCGGTTATCAAGTTGACTGTAGTAATCCAAATTGGAGAATCAATCATAAAATAACTGCGGACATTAGTAAATATCGACAGACAGGGACATTTGTACAAGGCTTTATTTCTTTGAACTTGTAATTACTGCACCTAACATATAAGGATTAAACGATGTTCCGCCCCCTTCGGCGGAATTTCGATTTAATCATTTGTTGAACTGTAGCTTCTGCAGCCATTGCCAGTAAATGGTTTTAGGGAAATTTTTTATTATGCAATTTTAAAAAGAAGAGTTTCTTTTTATTTTAAAAAATGAGTCAAAGTTTGATCTTCATTCTTGTATTTTTTGATCAGTGTTTATGTTTTCAATTAATTTTTGATCAATATAAAATTAATTTTTTGTTTTATTTAGTCTGATTTTTCATATAAGGCAATTGTTTTCTATTCCGCTTCAATCAATTAATTGGCAGTGTTTATTGTTTTATTTTAGATTTTAATTTATTGTTTATTGTTGGCGGAGGTGCATGGGCATTAAAACTCATGATGCGTTGCATCTTTCCTGTTTTGCAACAAGGACAAGCATCTACATCAAAACCCATTTTTGTTTTGGTTATTTCTTTC
>JAYVGH010000025.1:0-16054 GCA_043772435.1 Bacteroidota bacterium | reverse complement strand
CGCATCCTGAAAATTATTATGATTAGGTACATCTTTACCGGCAATGCTTCCTTCTTCAATGGGCGAACCATCTAAGGTTGTAACAACACCTACCATATTTTCGTTAATGGTAAACATATCTACTGTAAATATTTCGAATACAAATGTATTTAATCGATACGTCCCTGCAGTAATATACGCACTTTGGCGTCCTTTTCTACCACCTTTAGTTAAAAACGAAACTGCATCCTGAAAGCCGTCGCACTCTACCTTGCGGGATAATATATTTCCGGTTTCTAATTCTTTACCGTCTTTGGCAACAATTAAACCAATTTTACCTTGCGGAATTATTGTTAAAGCTTGTTGGGTAATTTCAAATTGCCAAATCCATTTCCAAAAATAAATGCCCGGTGCTAAGCTTTGTGCCTGAAACCCAGCCTCACCCTCAACGGCAATAATACGACCCGGAGGCAATTGCGATTTACCAAATAGCACAAATTTTTTGGTAACCAAGCCAATTTTATCTTCGGGAATGATAATGATACCAAAGATTCTAAAAATAACTTTGTAAAATAAAATTAGTAAAAGGGGAATAATAACCCACCAGTATTGCATTACATATTGCATCATAAATAATTTAATTTGGAACTAAATATATGTAAAGTGTTTTAGGAGTAATTAACAAAGTATTAACTAAAAGAAAGTATTTTTTAAAAATTATTAGATTAAATTTTAACCCCAATTATACACACATTCTTTAGACTACGCTCAGGATAAACTGACTCGTTTGCGTTTTTTATATTTTTACGCCAATAATACACACATCATCCACTTGTTCTAGCGCGCCTTTCCAACTTTCGAAGGCATTATCTAAAATTAGTTTTTGTTGTTGCATGGGTTTTGTGTGGTTGTTTAAAATAAGTTCTTTTAGGGTTTTAAACTTAAATTTTTTGCCCTTTTCGCCACCAAATTGGTCGGCATAGCCATCGGTAAGTAGGTAAATCAAATCGCCTTTTTGAACATCAACAGTATTTAATTCAAACTTTTTACCTTCGGCTGTGTGCCCGCCAATAGAAAATTTGCTTGGCTTGTAATCTATCATTTGTCCGTTACGAATTAAAAGCATCGGGCGTTGTGCACCGGCAAATTCTAATTTATTTTCGTTTTTGTAATAGGTACATAGGGCAATATCCATACCATCGTTAGCCGAACTTTCAGAACTTTTTTTAATAAGTTGTACTAATCGTTCATCAATTAAATGTAAGGCATTTGCGGGACTGCTTACCTTTCCATCGTTAATTACTTTATACATAATATCGCTACAAATAAGGCTCATAAAGGCACCGGGTACGCCGTGCCCTGTACAGTCTGCCGCCGCAAAAACACTAATATTATTTTTAAAATGTTCGAACCAATAAAAATCCCCACTTACAATATCTTTTGGTTTGTATAAAATAAAACTTTCGGTAAAATTTTTATTAAACTCTTCAATATTTGGTGCAACGGCTTGTTGTATTTTTTTGGCGTAGCGAATGCTATCGGTAATATCTTTATTTTTTTCTTCAATAATTACCTGTTGTTTTTTTGATTCGGTAATATCACTGTCAATAATAATTAATTTTTTCACTTCACCGTTTTCGTCAAAAATTGGTGTAAGCGTAGAGCTTGCCCAAATTTTATTATCGGGGTTTTTATTATTGTATGATTCGTATTTAACAGAACGTTTATTGGTGATAGCCTCTTCAATAATTTCTCTGATTTTTGAATTATTGCTGGATGTGAAAATATTGTCTCCATTATCTAACACTTCCTGTAAAGACATACTATTTAATTTTTGAAAACTTTCGTTTACATATTCAATATCGCCATTAGGTTTTAAAACTAATACAACGTTATCTGTTCGGCTTGCAACTATTGATAATAATTCTAATTCTTTATTGGCTTCGGCAATTATTTCGGCTTGGAATTCAATTTCCTGTGTACGTTCTTTTACTTTTTCTTCAAGGTTTTCGTATAAGTTTGCATTATCTAAAGCAATTCCAACAGAAACTGCCATATTGCGAAGTAAATTTAAATGATAATCGGTATATACATTTTTTTCAAAACTTTGAACAGTAATAACACCTATACAATTTTGTTTTGAAAAAATTGGTATATAAATTATGGCTGCAGAATCTTTACCGGCAACAGGATTTTTTATTCCCGTTATGAATTTTGAGTATTCGGTAAAATAATCACATATAAAAATTTCGTGTTTATTTATGAAAGCTTGAGTTGCTAATCGGTTTTTATCATCAATATTAAAAGAAACAAAATCTAATATTATACCGTTTTCTATAAATCCTTTAAATTCTAAACTATTGGTTTGTGCGTTAAAAATTCCAATACCAAAGGCATCGGCTTTCATTAATTTATTAATGTTTTGACATACTTTTGCATTAATAATCTCAACAGATAAAGACGAACTTATATCTTCGGCAATTTGGCTTAATAAGCGGGTGTTTTCGTAAGCTATACGAATTTCTTCGGTACGTTCTTTAACTCTGCTATCAAGATTGTTGTAAAGCGAGGCATTTTCTAAAGCAATGGCGGCATATACTGCCAAACTTTTTAAAACTTGTAAGTGGTAATCGGTATAAGCATTTACATTAAAACTTTGTACAGTAATTACACCAATTTTTTTATCGTTACTAGTTATAGGAACATAAATAATAGATTCGGTATTTTGACCCGGTAAGGAGTGACGTGATAAATTTGTTTTTTTTACATACTCTTCGGTAAAATTTAAAATAACGTGTTCTTCCTGCTTAACATAACATTTTACGGCAGGGCGTTTTTCATCGCTTAAGTTGTAATGATAATCTTCTAAAATTTCGCCATTTTCGATAGAGCCGGTAAAGTTTATTTGTTGAGATTGTGAATCAAAAATACCAATGCCAAACATGGTGGCGTCCATTATTTTATTTACACTGTTATAAACTTTACTAATAATTTCGTTAATAGAAAACGTGCTGGTAATTTCTTTACCAATTTCTGTTAACAAGCGTGTGTTTTCGTAACTTTTTTCTATTTCTTCTTTTTGTTTTACAACCTCTAAAGTGCGCTCGTTTACCTTTTCTTCGAGGTTTTGATAGAGGTTAGCATTATCTAAAGCAATACCTATTGAAACAGAAAGGTTTTTTAAAATATCGACTTGGTAAGCTGAGTAAGCGTATTTATCTAAACTTTGAACAGTAATAACACCTATAGTTTCGTTTTTAGAATAAAGCGGCAAATAAATAATAGACTGTGTATCGTTGCCAATTAAAGGTTTACGTTCTAGGGTGATAAATTTGGTATGTTCGGTGATAAAATCATCAATAATAATTTCTTGTTTGTTATTAAAACAAACAGATGCTAAACGGTTTTGATTGGTTAAATCAACCGTAAAATCAGGTATTAATTCACCGCTTTCGCGATAGCTGGAAAACACTATGCTTGTAGCTTGCGCGTTTAAAATACCAATACCAAACCCGTCGGCTTTCATTAGTTTATCAATATTTTTATACACCGAATCGATGATAGTGTGTATTGAAAGCGACGAACTTAACTCTTTTGCAATTTCGCCTAATAGCCGTGTATCGGTATAATTTTTTTCAATTTCCCGGGTACGTTCTTTAACACGTACTTCCATATCGGTGTATAAAGATGCGTTATCAATTGCAATAGCGGTATAAACAGCCAGGCTTTTTAAAAGTTGTAAATGGTACTCGTTGTAAGCGTTTGCTAAATAACTTTGTACTGTAATAACACCAATTTTTTTAGCATTAATAGTTATGGGAACATAAATAATTGACTCTGTACTATCGCCCTGCAAGGCTACTATATCTGTTATTTTTTTACTTTTTACAAATTCTTCGCTAAAACTGTTAATTACATAATCTTGTTGATTGGTGTAGCACCATACAGCAGGACGCTCTAATTTATCTAACGTGTAAAAATAATCATCTAAATGTTTACCATTTTCAATTACACCACTAAAATTAATCCGTTGGGTCTCGTTATCAAAAATTCCAATGCCAAACATGGTAGCATCCATTAGTTTGTTTACGCTAGTGTAAACTTTGCTAATAATTTCTTGTATTGAAAAAGTACTTGAAATCTCTCGCCCAATTTCACTTATAATTCGGGTGTTATCAAACGTTTTTTCAATTTCTTCTTTTTGTTTGGTAACTTCTTTTGTCCGGTCTTTTACCTTATCCTCCATGTATTCGTAGAGGTAAGCATTCTCTAAAGCGGTTGCTGTGTAGGTTGCTAAGGTTTTTAAAATATCTAAATGAAAAGGTTGATACGCGAATTTTTTAAAACTTTGTACTGTAATTACACCCAATAATTTATCGCCCAATAACATGGGTGTAAACATAAGCGAGTGCGACATTTCGCCCGCAACAACCCTAATTTGTTTTACGTATTTATGATATTCGTTTAAGTTATCGTTTAAAAAAATATCTTTTCGGTTTTTAATGCACCAAACGGTATAATTATCATCATCGGTTAAAGAAACCGTTGCAACGTCAGTTTCCGCAACTCCTTTTTCCATTTCGTATTTATACTCAACAGCATTTAATTCGGGGCGATATATACGAACACCAAAACATTCAGCAGGCATAATTTCGCTTATGGAATGCTGCAGTTTTTTAAATATTTTTCCGAGATTAAGGCTGGAGGTAATTTCTCTGCCAATTTCGCTTACCTTTTTATTTACATCATAAGTGTTTTGTAGTTCGGCGGTACGTTGTTTTACAATACTTTCTTGCCCTTGGTATAGTTTTGCATTTTCTAAAGCTATGGCAGTGTAAGTGGCAATGTTTTTAAAAATATTTACATGAAAATTACTATAAGCATTGCTGTTAAAGCTTTGTACGGTAATAACACCAAGTAAAGTATCTTTAAACTTTAAGGGCAAATAAATTAAAGAAGCTACATTTTTACCTGCTTTAGGTTGTGTGCTAACTTTAATGTATTTATGAATTTCAGTATCGAAATTATTAATAATAATTTCTACAGATTGATTAAAACATACTGTGGTTAAACGATTGGTATCGGTAATATCATAAACAATATCTTTAAATGTTTCTTCACCTTCAATGTATATTGGATAAACAATAGTGTTATTTTCGGGCTTAAATAAACCAATGCCAAAGCCTACAGCGTCCATTAATTCGTTAACATTCTTATAAACAGTATTTACAATAGTTTCAACCGAAAGGCTTGAGATAATTTTTTGACCTACTTCGCTCATTAACACTAAACTATCCGAAAAACTTTCCAATTCTTTGGCGCGTTCTTCTAAAATAGCTTTTTCGGCCTGAGAATGTAATAATTTGTTTTGAGTCTCTACACTTTTTACAACCTGATTACTTTTTTCAGTAATAACCTCATCCTTATATTTCGAAAACTTTTTGTAATAATCTATAGATTTTTCAAAATCTCCGGTCTTTTCATAAATCTCAGCTAATTTTTCAGAGGCTTTGTAAGCGCCTTCTGTATTATGTATTTGTAATGCAAGTTCTAGCGATTGTTTAATACAATCAATTGCTTTTTCAAACTCATTATTTTCAATATAAAATATGCCTACATTTAATAGTGAGATAACCTGACCTGGTTTAAAGCCAATTTCGCGGCGTAAATTTAAACTTTTATCAAAATTAACTAATGCTTCTTTAGGTTGTTTTAAAGCCGCATACGTTCTCCCTAAACCATCAACAGCAAAGGCCTCTACTTGTTTGTTCCCTAACTCTTTACTAATTTTTGCCGATTTTAAATAATAATCAAGCGCTTTTTGATTTTCTTGTTTATTGTAATAAGCTTCGCCAAGGCCATCTAATACTTTTATATAAATATCTAAACTATTATGTTTTTGGCAGAGTAATTCACTTTCGTGAAGTACTTCTAAGGCTTTATCGTTTTCGTTAATACGGTAGTAAATAGTTCCAAGTCCGTTTAAGCCATCGGCCATGCCTATTTCATCGCCAATTTCTTTACTAATATTATAACATTTGTTATAAAATTTTATAGAGGAGTCAAAATCTGAAACATAACTAAAATTAGCTCCAATACAATAGTTAACGGCCGCCTGATTTTTTTTATCCCCTAACTCTCTATATATCTCTAAAGCGTCAAAACTATTAGTTAATGCTTCATCGTTATTAGATATCCATACATTAGCGGCTCCTAAGGTTTTTAAAGCATCGGCAATTCCTTTTTTATAATTGTTGGTTTTAGATTGTTTTAATGCTTCATTGCTAATTTCAATAGCCTTATTAGGATTTTTACGATTTATAGACCAAGCACTTACATTTAAGTCGTCAATAAAATCCGTAGAAATTTTTATTAGGTGCAAGTCCTTCATACTAAAACGATAAATATAGATTTTTATATTTTAAAATCCTATGTGTATTGAATATTAAATAATTATTTATATATTTGATAGTCAAACAAATACAATTTATGTACAGCCCAACTAAATGCTGATATATTACGTATAAGATAATACAGTAGCTATAGTTTTTTATGAAATGCTCATCGTGCCTTAGAACTAAATAAATAAAATGGTGAGTATAACACAGGACAATTAATAGAGTAAATACAATAATTATGAATATTCAGCCCCAAATAATACAACTGTGCATTAAGCACGACCGTAAGGCCGAATATGACTTGTATAAACAAATTTATAGCTATTTAATGAGCATTTGTATGCGTTACAGCAAGGATAAAGATAGTGCCAACGAATCGCTTAATATGGGTTATTTAAAAATTTTAAATAACATTCAAACTTACAAACCTGAAATACCTTTTAAAGCTTGGATTAGGCGAATAATGGTAAATACGTTAATTGACGAATATCGAAAAAATAAACGCCAAAAAGAACACGTTACTTATGTAGAACAATATTACGATAGCAGTGATTATAGCGAAGTAAACGAAGCGTTGAGTAAGATTAGTTGCGCGCAAATTCATAAATTGATAAATGAATTGCCAAATGCAACAAAAGAAGTTTTTAACTTATATGTTATTGATGGTTACAACCATAAAGAAATAGGTGAACTTTTAGGAATTAGTGATGGCACGAGCAAATGGCATTTAAGCGAAGCACGACAAAAATTAAAACAAAAAATAGAGCAACAAACATTATCCACCATTTAAAAATAAAACACAATGAGTTTTGAAGAACAATTTGATAAGATTATAAACAATAAAATGAACGAAAGCGAATTTCCGTTTGATGAAAAAAACTGGGAAAAAGCACGTAATTTAATTGATGCTAATAGAATTTTGCCCGTTGCTAAAAATAACAGCAAAAACTTAGTGTTTTTAGCATTACTATTTATTTCGGTGGCGGGCATTGCTACATTTACTTATTTTAAATTGAACGACTCGTCTACAATAGTTTCTAGCAACACTACAAACAAAAGTAGTAGTGATTTAATAAACACGAATTCGAATACTAATGCTATTTTAAATTCATTAAAAGCTAATGAATTAAATAGTAATACTAATTCTGAAAAATTAGTAGTAGCTAATAATTCAAACTCAGCTACAAATTCAGATCTAAATAAAGGATATGTAAAATCAATACAGAAGTTTAAAAAGGTAAGTAATTCGCAAAAAAATACTACTAACGAAACTAACGCAACTAATAGTGAAGTTTTGGAATCAAAAACTACCGATAACGTTTCCCCATCAACAACCAATACTGAAAAGAATAATGAATCGGTAAATTCAAACTCTAACTCGGCTGAAGAAAAGAACGGTGCAAGTAATGATAAAACAAAAATTGGAAACACACAAAATTCAATATCTAATTTTAATAAATTGGGTCAATCGGGCGCTAATAGCAGTAAAATATTAGCTGTTTTAGATAAAAAACAAAATAAAGCGACGGATGAAGTTACAGAAAATGTTTTACAATCATCTTTAACTCTGGCTTCTAATGATTTAGAAAATAATGTTTTTGAGTCCATGACACCTGTTGATACCGACTTAGGTTTGTTAGCTACAGAACATGACTGTAAAAATTTAAATGCTAATTTTTTAGCTATTTACGATGGTGATTATTATAAAAACACAAAACCTAAATTTAATTATTTAAACGTAGAAGCCGGCTACATGTACCTATTTGGTTGGAATGCGCCTAAGATTAAAGATGGCGCAGGTTTTAATTATTACGCAAGCATTAATTACGGCATTTACATAAGCTCTAAAACAAGCATTAGCATTGGTGTGCAAGCATATAATGTTGGTAATATAAAACAACCTTTTTACTCAGCTTCACAAACAGTTTATGAATTTGGTTCAACAGGTTCATATACTAATATTACAACTAATGCTTTGTATTATGTTTCTATTCCGCTAAAATTTAGTTATTCTATTTCAAAAAACGACAAAATTGGTGTAGGACTTAATACAGGTTTTTTAGTGGGTGGTAAAAATACTATTGAAACTTATAATTTATTAGATGGCGTAAAATCTAATCCTGAAACTACTACCAATAAAGGTTATTATGAAAATACCAATACTAAAAATATTATGTTAAACGCATTTTATTCACGTAAGCTAAATAAACGTATTTCGCTAAATGGCGAGTTTATTTATGGCCTAAGCGATGTGTATTTAAACACAAAAACTAATATTACAAAACAAAATATTATGGGTGTAAAATTGGGTTTAACCTTTACACTGTTTGATAAATAAAAAAGAAAGAATGAAAAAAAATATATTTTATATTACTGTGTTAATTATTATGTGCTTAAGTGCGTGTAAAAAAAACACATTGCCTAAAGATGAGATGGGATTAAATTCGCCCGAATTTTATTTTAAATGCGATGTAAATGGTACACCTGTTAATTTACAAGCGGGAGTAAATAATTATTATATGTTCTCAGCTCATTCGCAAGATTCAAATAATGTATATGTATATCGTGGCGATTTAAAACAAAAAGATTGTAACAGCAATTGTTTTTATGGTATTTCTATTCAAATTAACGACTGCAAACAATCTATTCTAAACTCACCTATGAAACCCGATAGTGCTTTGTACGTTGCACCTTACCAATTTAACGATGGAGTTTTAACACCGCTTTATTACACCTCTACTTTTTATTCAACGTATTCGGCAACGCCTAAAGCAAAATATAATTGGGCGTTTGCTGATGCTACTCCCACACAAACAACAAGTAGTATTATAAAAACTTTTAAGGCAAATACAACACAAACTATTAATCTAACTTATAGCGATACACTTGCTACCAGTTCAACAACTTGGACATCGCTACACCAAAATATTTTTAAAATTGGCAGTCCATTTCAAGCTAATATTGTTGCTTCTCGTGATCTGCCGCTTAATAATTTAAAATACACATATGGTAGTAATTTTACAGGGGGCCTGGGCTCATATTCATATTTATGGGAATTTGGTGATGGTACTACTTCTAATTTATCAAGTCCTTCGCACTCATTTCCTTCGGGTGCTTACAGAGACTATCGCACTAAATTAACGCTAACAACTAATAATAGTAATGAAACTTATACCTGCGCTACCTATTACCAATCAACTTGTTATCCTAATTTAGTTTGTAATGCCAATTACAGCGCCAATTTTGTGGGTGTACAAAATACAAAAGGATTATCTGCCATTACAATAAAAGTTATTGATTCAAAAGGAGTAGAATATTCTTCATCGCAATTAAATCAACCTAGCACTACTAATTTTGAAATTATTTCGGTTGAAAATTATAAGCTAAACGAAAAAAATGAAGCTACTAAAAAAATTAAAATTAAATTTAATTGTACTCTACAAAGTGGTTCAAATATTTTAAATATTAATAACGGTGAGGCGGTAATTGCTGTGTCGTATAAATAAGCTATACTAAATACTCATTATTAAATTGTAAAATTAAATGTAATTTTACGTTTATTAAAATAATGAGCGGTACTTTATTCATAATTCCAACACCAATAGGTAATTTGCAAGACATTACCTTGCGAGCCATAAACACGCTTAAAGCTGTTGATTTAATTTTAGCGGAAGATACTCGCACCACATTGTTTTTACTAAAACATTTACAGATTGAAAAACCTTTAAAATCTTACCATCAACATAACGAGCATAAAATTTTAGAGGAATTAATTACCCAATTACAATCCGGTAAAAATATAGGGTTGGTTTCTGATGCTGGTACTCCCGGCATTAGCGACCCAGGCTTTTTACTAATTCGCGAAGTAATAAAAAATAACATTCCTGTAATTAGTTTACCGGGTGCTACGGCTTTTGTTCCCGCTCTTGTAAATAGTGGTTTGCCGTGCAACGAATTTAGTTTTTATGGGTTTTTTCCACAAAAAAAAGGAAGGCAAACAAAATTAAAATTAGTGGCATCAGAAGAAAAAACATTTATTATTTACGAATCGCCATTTAGATTGGTAAGATTATTGCAGGAATTAAAAGAATATTTAGGAGCTGAAAGATTGTGTTCAGTGTCACGCGAAATAACAAAGTTATTTGAAGAAACCAAACGTGGAACGTTGGATGAAATGATAACTTATTTTTCTTCAAAAACAGTAAAAGGTGAAATTGTAGTATGCGTACAGGGAAATAAAAATTTAGAAATAGAAACAGATGAGTAAAAATCACAATGTTGGCGAGCCACCTGGAACACTGTTTTATAATGGTGAAGAAACAAATAAACGCATAAAAATTACATTAATTGAATTTAATGAAACAGAGTTTATTGAACAAGATTTTTATGATTTGTCCGATTGCATTATGCACGTTAAACCAAATATGGTTAAATGGATAAATGTGGAAGGCGTGCATAATACCGCTTTAATTGAAAAAATAGGTCACATTTACGACTTACATCCACTTACTTTAGAAGACATTGTTCATATAGACCAACGTCCAAAATTTGAAGAGTTTGATAATTATGTGTTGGCAATTTTAAAAATGATTAATTATGGTACAGAAGTTGTTTCCGAACAATTATCAATAGTTATGCTAGAAAATACTGTGATTTCTTTTCAAGAACCTCATGGCGGCGATGCGTTTGATATTATTCGTAATCGATTACGCCAAGCAAAAGGACGAGTTAGAAAATTGGGCGCCGATTATTTATTTTATGCTTTAATAGATGCCGTAGTTGATTGTTATTTTCATGTGATTGAAAAAATTGGCGATAAGGTGGAAGAGATTGAAGAGGAAATAATGAACGAACCAAAAAAAGAGAGCTTAAATCAATTATACAGAATGAAGCGTGAAATTATTTTTTTAAGAAAACAAGTATGGCCTCTGCGCGATATGATTGCTAACTTAATACGTAGCGAAACAAAATTTATTACTCCAAATACACAATTGTTTTTAAGAGATGTACAAGACCATAGCACTCGGATTATAGATACAGTTGAAACTTATCGAGACTTATTAAGTGGTATTATGGATATTTATTTAAGCACAAACGCCAATAAAATGAACGAAGTAATGAAAGTACTCACCATTATGAGTAGTATTTTTATACCGGTTACTTTTATTGCCGGGGTATACGGCATGAACTTTGAATATATGCCCGAACTTAAATCACCATATGGATATGCTGGAGCTTGGGCCGTAATGCTTACAGTAATAATTAGTTTGGTAGTTTATTTTAAAAAGAAAAAGTGGATGTAAAAATTAATAATAATATATTTATTTTAAATATATAATACCTTGAATGTATTTTCAAATATTCCATTTTTTAAAATTTGTATTCCTTTTGTAATTGGTATTTTAATTGCGTTAACTTTTTTTGATAATTTTGCAACTTTATTAATTGTAGGTATATGTTTTTTGCTTTTATTAATTTGGTATTACCTTCAGTTTGTAAATAGTAAACAAAAAAAAGTATATTTATTTTTATGCGATATTTTTTTATTTTTTATAGGCTTTACTTTTGCTGTAAACGCTCAAACAAAATATAATGATCACTATTACGCGAATTATTTAAAATCAAGCGAAGCGCAGACGTTTATTGGTGTTATAGATGATTTGCCAATCGAAAAAGAAAAATTTTATAAATGTTCGGTAAAATTATTAGAGTTAAAAACAGATTTTACTTATAAAACAATTACAGGACAAACTATTTGTTACATTAAAAAATCAACCGTAAAAAAAATACCAAATTCAGGCGAAACTATTTTATTTATAATCAACGTTACAGATGTATTACCACCCCTTAATCCTAACGAGTTTGATTATAAAAACTATTTAAATTATCGAAACATTTACCATACTTTTTTTATTGATTCGTTGTGTTATGAAATTATTCCAAATCAGCACAATTTATCTGCTATTTGGCAATTTGGGTTAAAAGCTAAAGCACATGTTATTTCTGTATTACGAAATAGTAATTTATCGCAAGATGCCTTTGCCATTTGTGCAGCTTTAATTACAGGTTATGATGATGAGATTAGTAAAACTACCATTACGGCTTTTAGTAAAACAGGTACGTTGCATGTATTATCGGTTTCCGGTTTACATACCGGCTTAATTTATTTAGTTTTAAATTTTTTATTTGATTTATTAGATAGAAAAAGAAAATACAAATATTTACGATTTGGTATTGTAACAGTTGTTTTATGGTTTATTGCGTTGCTAACTGGTTTTTCAGCGCCAATTTTAAGAGCTGTAATTATGTTTAATTTATTGGGTATTGGTAAATTATTTTTTAGACCAAGTTCAAAAAATCAAATTAATATATTATTAGTTTCGGCATTTTTATTATTGCTTTATAATCCTTTATTTATAATGGATATTGGTTTTTTACTAAGTTATTTTGCTTTATTCGGTTTAATGTATTTTCAACCAAAAATTTCAGAACTTTGGCAACCCTCTAATAAAATAGCAAACTCGTTATGGCAAACAAGTTGCGCATCAATAGCGGCAACAGTTTCTACGCTTCCTATTACATTGTATTTCTTTCATCAATTTCCATTATGGTTTATAATTTGTAATATTATCGTGGTTCCAGCAACTTTTGTATTATTGCTTTTAGCTGTTTTATTATTATTTAAATTAAATTTTATAAGCGTTATCATAAATTTTTTAATGGTGTGGTTAATAAAATTTATTAATTTATTCGGTCAGTCAAACAGTAGTATTGAATTAATAGATTTTACAATGAGTGATGTGTTATTTTTGAGCGTATTACTTATTGTACTTACGCTTGCTCTTCAAAAGCGCTCCTATAAATTATCTTTTGCTTCAGTTTTTATTTTAATCTGTTGGCAGCTTGTTTGTATATTTTACAGTTACGAAAGCAAAGCAAAAAGTTTAATTAGCGTTTATCAATTAAGCAAATACAGTACAGTTGCCATAAAAAATTCGCAAACAGTGTTGGTTAATCAAATAGATACCTGTAATTATAATTTCCACATTAAACCCCATTTTACCAGTTTTAATAACCCTGTAGTAAAAGTAGATAATTACAATTTTGTAAACTATAATGACTTAAATATTTTACTCCTTTCAAAAAAGAATTTTTTTCCGGTTGTAAATTATAAAATTGTAACTACACTTATTATTGCTAATAATTTTAAATTAAAAGAAGAGTACCTTCAAAATTTTACCAATTTAAAACAAGTTGTAGTAGATGGCTCTAACAGCAACTACACCTTAAAAAATATTGAAAAGTTATGCGGTAATTTTGGCTGTGCTTTTTATAACACTACGCAAAACGGAGCATATATTTTAGAATTATAAAAAGCTAAATAAAAAATTAAAATTATGAAATTAAGAATAGGCGATAAAGTTCGTTTTTTAAACGAAGTGGGAGAGGGCATTGTTACCCGCATAAAAGATAAGGATAATGTATTTGTAGAAATGCAAGATGGCTTTGAAATTCCATTTTTGGCAAAGCATTTGGTACCCATACACACCGAATTAATTATTGATAAAGATGCTGAAAATATTGAGTTAAACCACGAAGCGCATTTAACCGATGCCATTTATTTTATAATTGAACCCGATCACGAATTACAAAGTTTAATTAGCGATTATAAAATTTATTTATTTAACGCTTCTAGTTTTAATATTATGTATTCATATTCTATAAAAGATGATGATTATTTTCAAACGCTTAAACATGGTGAAGTGGGCGCTTACCAAAAAGTATTTTTAAAACAAGTTAAACTACAATTTTTTAAGGAATACAATTATCATAAAATAGAATGTTTGTTATTTAAAAATACACATTTTAAAGCCCAATTGCCAATTGCCGAAATAATAAACGTATCTCCAAAAATTATTGTTGAAGCTGCTGCCATTAAGCACGACGAGTTTAAATTTCCCGTTTACGGTTTTTTATTAAAAGACGAGTTTATTTTTCAAAATCAAGTGCAACAGGAGTTAAGCTTAGTGGATATTGCAAAGCTAAAAAGTATAAAAGAATTTAATTCAAAAGCTAAAATTTCTAAATCAAACAAAGAGTATTTAAAATCTTTAGAAAAAGAAGTTGACTTACATATTGACGAATTAGTTGAAAACACAAGCGGTTTAAGCAATTTTGATATGCTAAATATTCAATTAGAAAAATTTGAAAAAGAATTAGATAGTGCAATAACTAAACACATGAAAAAAATAATTTTTATACATGGAGTTGGTAACGGTCGTTTAAAACAAGAAATAATTAGTCGTTTGCAATTAATTAAAGGTATCACTTATCACGATGCTTCTTACAAAGAGTTTGGTTATGGCGCAACGCAGGTAAATATTATTTAATAATATTAGTTTAGTATAATCATCTAATCTTCTTTAGCATTAAATAGTATATTTGCGGATAATTGTTATGTACTATAAATACCTAAAAACAAAAATTAAAATCTTTAAGATTGCAGTAAGTTTTCTGTTTTTTTCTTCGTGTATAGTTCAATCGCCTAAATACACTACTTTTGAAAAGGTAACTGCCTTGGAAATAGGTATGACAAGAGAACGAGTAGAAAAAGTATTGGAGATAGAACCCTATAATATAAAACAAGTAACAGACTCTAGCTGCCAATATATTTATGTATATCGTGTTAATGATTGAAGAACACTTTTAGGAGCAACAAAACCACTTAATGGTAAACGTACGTTGGGCAAATACACACAACTTATTGTTACGTATTCAAAAAATGATATTGTTACAGGTTTTGAATCTTGTACCCAATGCCCTGATGACCTTGAAAGAACCCGAAAAGTAGATGTTGAAAAAGTTATTTTATTTATAACGGTAACCCTACCAATTTTGCTGGTTTATTTTGGATTAAAAAATTAACGGTTTGCGAAGCCTACGTCTAGTGGTTTTTAAAAACTGTCAATCGAGCGACAAACACAAACCTATATTACACGTAAAAATATTTTTTAGAAAAGCAAAATAAAAAAACTTCCCATATCGGCGGAAAAAAATTTGTTATGCTACCCATAGCCAAATTCAAACTAGGTAAATGTGCTGTTAAACTTCGTACATTTATTTAGTTTTTAAAATTGCAGTTGGCCAAGGCTAAAATAAGTATAACGTATGACATGTTTCAAAAGCACTAATTTCTGGTAGAAGAGGTAAGGCGTTAGTGTCTACCCATTTTTTATATACTAACAGTAGTGTAGCGTTTACTATTGTACCAAAAATCAAACCCAATAGGTACTGGATTACTGCGGTTGTCATAGTTTTGGTTTACAGTTTGATTTCGCCAATAAGTAATCACATTTCCCGTAGTTGAAATAGAGCTATATGCAATGCCCGTAGTACGCGTTACTGCGTAGTTTGCAATGCTTTGAGAATTTAAATTTAAACTTATGATGCATAATATAATTAGCGATAAATTTTTTTTCATACAAATTTAAGTTTTAACAATAGATGAACTAAAATACTAAGTTATAAAAATATCTAAAAATTAAATTTAAATCTTTTTTTAATTGAGTAAAGGATGGTAATTAGGGTTCACTTAAACTCACAAAGTGTTTATAAATAAAGATCTTTAGGGATAAAAAAACAAAATAGATGCAAGACATTTGTGAATAACCTTAAAA
>JAYVGH010000024.1:0-4913 GCA_043772435.1 Bacteroidota bacterium | reverse complement strand
GCACAAATAGGGATTTTTATATCCATACATGTATGGATATAAAAATCCCTATTTTATAAGACCTGAGTGTATCGCAAATTTTATTAAACCTACTAAGTTTTGGCAGTCGGTTTTTTGCATAATATTAATACGATGTTTGTTTATTGTTTTTTTAATTCTTAGTATTTTATTTGCTTTTTTTAAAGTGCCATTTTATAAATATTATCATTGTGGTTCGCTCCGTTCTCTATTATGAACTTTTACTTCATAAGTACTTTTTTGTTTTGTTTTTGCATTTACAACGGTGTAAAATTTTTCCTTTTTCTTTTTATAAATGCTATCGCCAACTTGTAGTATACTATTCATTGCTTCGGGCATTGGCAAGTATTGTCCATCGGCTAAACTCATGTCTTTAAAATAGGGTTTATGTGTGTCCCAGCTTATATTTGTAACAGTTGTTTGTAATACTATATTGTTTATTATATTTTCTTTTTCTTCAGCAAACCCAAATTTCAAAACAAGATATAATACTCCAAAAAACATTAAACATATTGTAAGAATGGTTGATGCTCCATTTACTTTTTTATTGTAAGTATCATTATAACACAAAATAAAAAATGCTGTAAAAACTATTATTAAAAAAAAGTAGAGAATACAAACACCTACCGTGGTAGTAGTACTAAAATAATTTGGCTTAAAAAAAACTATCAAAATAAAAACAACCATTGATATTAGAAATGGTATTAAAACAATTAGCCCTACTTTATTACGCTTTTGGTTTGGTAGTTTACTCCATTTTTGAATAAAGCCAAGACAAACAATAGCAAATATAAAAGCAAGAAAATAATATATTGTTTCAGGGAGCATATTTAAAGTTTTATAATATTACCAAATTTAACGCATTACTATTTCATTAAAAAATAACATAATTTGCAAGGTTATGGCAATTGCAAGGCAGCTAATCCAAGCCCAAAACCATGCTGTTGAAATTTGTGTTTTTTTAACTGCTTTGTTGTAAGCAAATATCATAACTAGTACAGCTATAATTAAAGTAATAAAAAAGCTAAACACAATTCCTTGAATAAGTGAAGATATACAAAAAGGTAATAAAATACAAGAACCTAAAAAGCAAACAAAACCAATTCGTTTGATAAACTCTTCTTTTTTTTCATCTAATAATAACCAAGCTGCAATTATTTGGACACCCCATTTAGTACCTGCTATGCCGCAGGATAATATCATAGAGCTTGTATTAATATACATAAGATTACCTTCGTGTATAAACCACCAAGTAATGATAGTGGACAACAAAAAATACACAACTGCGTATACTATTTTTATATTTTTTGTTTGCACAATTTTAATTTTTTATGCAGAAACTTTTGTGCTACGCCGTGATAGTTTATGGTTAATAATTTTTGCATTATAATTTCAATTGTTTTAATTAATAATTAATTTTTGAGTTGATGTTTTATTGCCTGATAAAATGGTTATGTAATAAATACCTGGTGTAAAGTTTCTAACATTAAGTTCGGTGTAAATATCTAAATTGTTTTTAGAAAAAACTACCTGCCCTAAAACATTTGTAATTGTTAGGCCTTTAGCCGCTGTTTCATTTTTATCTAACTCTATTTTTAACAAATCATTAGCTGGATTTGGGTGTAAATAAAAATTTAAAAATTGTTTGTTTAACAAGCTAACGTTAGTAGCTACAGCATCACCCGTAATGTATAATAACCCAGTTTTTACACCCGAGGTAAAATACACCCTGCTATTTGGTCCATAATTAATAGCCATTAAATTATCTATCCAAGATGTAGTAGCACCAACTGCAATATCTGTAATTAATTTAGTACCAGCACTTGTTCCATCACTCTGCCACAACTCATCACCATTGGTGTAGTTATCAAATGTAAAGTACAGCATCCCATTTAAAGCAACTGCTTTTTCTTTAGTTGGTTGTGTTACAGGGCCCGATGAACCGCCATATAATGCCGATTTTATTAACGCAGTATTATTTGTTGGCAAATTAAATTTATACAAATTATAATCGGGAGACGTGCTTGCACTTACATCAAAAAAATAAATGCTACTGTCAACCTTCGTTAAACGACAAAAATCGCTATTTAAAAGGGGCGATGCGTAAAGTGTTGTAGTTCCAACTGCAGAGCCATCGCTTTGGCATAGGGTAGTTTTATTAGCCACTTTAGCCGAAAAATAAAGTTTATTATTTAAGCCCACTAAATAATTTGGATTAGATGAAGAGCCCATCAAAAGATTAAAGTCTTTAACTAGAACTGTACCAACGGAAGTACCATCGGTTTTCCATAATTCGTTTCCATCGCTTGCAGTATTACAAGTAAAATATAAAACACCATTAACTACAATAAAATTAGATGGGTTAGATGAGTTAGAACCTACTTCAATATCTTTAACTAGGCTGGTTCCAACTGTTGTGCCATCTGTTTTGTATAATTCAAAGCCTGTAGTTCCATTTGATGCCACAAAAAATAAATTGCTTCCTAATACCGCTGTGTATGGCGAATACATTAGCACGGGAGGTTGCATTCCATTACCAGATGGATTAATGTTTTTAACGAGTTGTGTTCCAACCGTTGTTCCGTCAGATTTCCATAATTCTCTACCATTAGCTCCATCATCAGCCATAAAGTAAACATTACTTCCCATCCTTATAAAATGTTCAAATGGTCCGCTGCCCGAACCTGCGTATATATCTTTAACAAGGCTAGTGCCAGTGGCAGTGCCATCTGTTTTCCAAAGCTCTCTACCTACAACATTATCTGTAGCAACAAATAATATAGTTGAACTATTTAATTGCGTAAATTTACCTGGGTTAGAGGAGCCGTAAGAGGTTGTATTAATATCTTTAACCATTGAAGTACCCGCTTGGGTACTATCACTCGTAAATAACTCCACACCATTACTAAAAACAGAAGGATCGCTTCCTTGAAAATAAAATTTATTATTAATAAAATTTACGTAGTACGTACACCTAATATCAGTGGTTGGTGTAATTGAATTTACTACTTTAAGCTGAGCATTAATACAAAATGCAATTATTAAAAAAGCTGCTGTAATTATTTTTTTCATGGCTTTGATTTTAGTTAATAATCAATTTTCGTGTACTTGTTTTTTTATTTGATGATAGGGTAACGAAATAAATACCTTTAGCCATATCACTCACATTTAATTGTGTGTTGGTTTCTGTTATTGTTTCTAATAATTGTACTTTACCTAAAACATCTGTTATTTCAACAAATGTGGCTTCTAGAGCCTCAGCCAACAATTTTATATTTAAAATTCCATTAGTTGGGTTTGGATAAACATTAAAATTTACATTTGATTTATTATTTTCTTTAATACCTACTGGCCCAGTTCCTAATTTTTGAATATAGCCACTACCTAAACTTGGTGTTAAAGCATACGCTAACGGTCCTGGATCAAAATCATTTACGGCCATTTGAAAATAGCCTGTTGTATAAATGTTATTATCGCTATCAATAGTTACATTACTTCCATAATCTTCAGAAGTACCGCCCATACCAACTGCCCACATAAAATTACCGCTAGCATCCAGTTTATGTACATAACTATCGGTCCAGTAAGCAGATTGAGGAGTAATGCTATAAACTGAAGCACTTGGATTAAAATCAACACCATCTGCGTAAGCTCCCGTGGTATAAACATTGCCAGTTGCATCTATATTTATAGCTTTACCATATGAGCTTCCTGTTGAACCTATTGTTTCAAAACTTTTAGCCCATGCAAAACCTCCAGAAAAATTTAATTTAAATATAAAACTGTTAGATGAAGTTGAGGTAATAGTGAATGTAGAAGGACCTGGATCAAAATCAATATTTCCATTAAATTTACCTGTACAAAAAATATTACCAGATGCATCAGCAACCATTGCGAGACCATCAATACGTGAAGAATTTATAGTAGTTGCTATTTGCTTTGCCCAAACAAAATTACCGGATGCATCGAGTTTGCTAACAAAAACATCATTAATTCCAATTGGCATAAACGTATATGTTCCTGCAGATGGATCGAAATCAACTGGGTAAATGAAAGTACTAAAAAAACCATTAGTAAATACGTCCCCCGCTGCATCTAATGATATGGCGCGCACCTCTTCGTTTCCGTATTGACTACCTATACTTTTTGCCCACACTAAATTACCGGAGGTATTTACTTTACTAATAAACATATCAATGGAAGATGAACCAGAACTGGTATAATTTAAAACTCCCACATTTGGATCGAAGTCGACAGTATAAACATATGTGCCTGTTGTATGAACGTTACCAGCAGCATCAACAGCCATATCATATACTTTATCATCACCTGAACCACCAAAACTTTTAGCCCAAATGAAATTACCCGAACCATCTAATTTTAAAATGTATACATCTAAACCACCTAGAGAGGTAAGTGTGGATGTAGCGGCACTGGGATCAAAATCTTCACTTCCGCTAAATGTACCAGTTGTATAAACATTTCCTGAGGCGTCTAAGCTTATCCCAAAGGTTTTGCAAGTAGAACCCGCAATTGTTTTTTGCCAAATAATGGTTCCTGCATTGTTGTATTTGATTACCCCTTTATCTGTTGCTACATAAATATTGTTAGAAGTGTCTTTAGCAATCGGATTATCGCTCAAAACGTTTTTAGTATCTATTTCTTTTGCCCAAGAAAAGCTTGGTACTTGAGCGGCAATCAAAAAGGTAATGGTTATAAATGTTAAGGTTAGTAGCACTTTTTTCATAAACTAATTTTTATCCAAAATTACATTAACTAAAAAGGGCATACAATAGGCACAAATAGGGATTTTTATATCCATACATGTATGGATATAAAAATCCCTATTTTATAAGACCTGAGTGTATCGCAAATTTTATTAAACCTACTAAGTT
>JAYVGH010000023.1:0-1607 GCA_043772435.1 Bacteroidota bacterium | reverse complement strand
GTTAACAACTACTACACAATATACAGTTGCTATAATAGACGCTAACGGTTGTACTAACGGACCTAATACTATTATTGTTAACGTTAATCCGGCTTTATTAGCTAGTGGCAATGTTACTACGGTGTGTGACAACGCCAAAGTTCCTATATCGCCAAACGTTACAGGTGGCAGTGGTGGGGCTTATAGCTTCAATTGGTCTAATGGAATAACCATGCCATCGCAATTTGTTTTTGCAAATTACCTAACAAATCCAAATACTTACTCGGTAATAGTTAGCGACGGATGTACCATACCAAATGCGGTAGCGTATTTTACAGTAAATGTAAATCCTGTCCCACAATTTAAAATTACTCCCGATAACGTAAAGGGCTGTGCGCCATTAACTGTAAACTTTCAAGCAATATCAACAAGTACAAATTATAATAGTAATAGTGATACATATTTCTGGGATTTTAATAATGGCAATTCTGGTTATGGTAACCCTAAATCAATGGTATATTTACCGGGTACTTATTCTTTACAGGTTGTTGCAACAAATAGTTTTGGATGTAAAGAGATAATTAATACAGCAAAAATAATTGAAGCTTATGAAGTGCCCATTGCAGAATTTATTTCAAACCCTCAAAGTGCAGGATTATTAGAGCCAACTATTTTATTTACAAACCAATCAATAGGGGCTGTGTCATATATTTGGGATTTAGGAGACTATGGTTCGCCTAATAATACTTCATATATTACTAACCCGAACCATACTTATGGTTTTGTGGGAATTTATAATGTGTTTTTAGTAGCTAAAAATGCTAAAGGCTGCACAGATACAATAATGCATATAATTGAAATAACGCCTGAGTCTAATGTATATATTCCAAATGCATTTACACCAGATGGTAATGGCGTTAACGATAGTTTCCAACCAAAAGGGTTTGGTATTGATGAAGAAAATTATAAAATGGATATTTATGACCGTTGGGGCGAGTTAATTTTCTCGTCAAATGCCTTTAGAAAAGGATGGAGCGGAAAAGTAAAAGGTAGTGATGTAATTGCACAAGACGGTGTTTACATTTATAAAATATTTATTACAGATATGAACGGCAACAAGAAAAACTATGTAGGGCACGTAACCTTAATAAAACAATAATAAATAAGAGCAATTAATTAAAATGCCACCTTATTTTTGGTGGCATTTTTTATTTAAAATTTTATCTCTAAACCTTTACTTTTTCTGTAATCTATAATGGGTTGGTAAGGTCCAAATTTATGTTGTAATTCTGGAAAAGTGTCAATGTAAGGTCCAATGCCATAATCAATAGGTTTGTTTTTAAAATTCGGATAATTTAAGGTGCCATTATTTGCAGGGCGTTTATGTATTCTGTCATCGTTTACAAAGGCTGCCACGTCAAATGCTTCTTCCATTGTTAATTTTGGATTTTCATAACTTGTGGCGGCATTTGGCATATTGGCATAAATAAAAGCCGCCGCTTTAACTACCCTATGCATACTACTACCCGGTTGGTAAGACTTTAAACCCCATAAAGGTGGATATTCATAACATACATTGTCGGCTTTCATTTTTCCTTCGCCATTAGCGCCATGGCAAGTTTTACATT
>JAYVGH010000022.1:0-60850 GCA_043772435.1 Bacteroidota bacterium | reverse complement strand
AACTTTCTTATCTCAACAAACCTTTGCGCAAGGACCATTTGTATCCGATTTCCATAAAGATAATGGTGGGAAAATTGTTTTTAATAAAGAGGCAAGTCCGGATCTGAAATCCGCTAAGGATTTCGGAGTCGATTTTGACAGCAAAGATGATATTACAGCATATGTTTATATGAAAAGTCCGGTTCAAAACTATGATGTTTACAATAAGATCATTTCAGAAAAGATTAACCCTATTGAAAGAAAGTACTTTATCAAGTATTTTATTGATGATGTAGACCAAGAAGTTAAGGGAACAGTTGATGCTCTAAACGGCAAATACGAAGGTCTTACCGCTTTTACTGTACGAATTCTTCGAAAAACCGGTAATGTCTCTCACAATGAATTTAGAAATAAAGTCCTAAAATTAAAAGGAGGAAAGTACAAGATTCGTTTAGCGATGTGGGGAGGTAACGGCAAAGAGAACTTAACCAAAGAGCCTATAGCTATAGGAGAATTTTCATTCAACAAAATTGATTTTGCTTTCTGATCAGAAACAAGCTGAAATACTTGCAGACATCGAAGACCTTTATATGAAATATGATTATAAAAACCCAAAACATTTTTTTATTTATGATCTTTCAACCTTTATGTTGCCTAGATATCCGCCATTTGGATGGAGTGAGAAAAAAATAGCAGAAGAAAAACTAAAACCGTCAGTTGGGTTTCTACATAATATTATTTCTCTTCATAAATTAGATGCCACAACTCTTAAGATCATAAAGATGTCAGAGAAACATGAACTTGTTTTGACCTTAAGAGTTTAATTATATTTTTTGCCAAAAAAGAAATTTAGTCCTATTTTCGACAGATGACCATACAAGTCCCAAATTCGAGCAAAGTCCCTTGTACTAGTATATTTATTTAAATAATAATTTATTAAAACGCGATCGTTTTTAGAAAGGGTTAAAAAAGAAGATTTTATATACAGGCTGTCTATCTCAATTTCTTTTATTTGCGTTTTGCCTTTATGATGGAAAGCGACTTTAATAAATTTGTCGGCGTGTGTTGTTTATAATCGTATAAGTATTCAGGCATGTGCAAGTGCAGTATTAATGGTCATAAGTGATTTTAGCATTTTCTTGGTCTTAGCATTTCCATATTCCATAACAACATGTTTCAATTTTTGAAAAGGCATTTTCAATCTTTAAAAAGAGCGATAAATAAAAGCTAATTGCTTGAGTATTTTGTTTTCTTGATAAAAATCATTCAAAAACCCTTATGAATGTTAGAATTTGGTGTTAAAAAATACGATGAAAATATTTAAAGAATTTGAGCCATTTGCCAAAGGCAAACAACTTAAAACCAGCACCAACAATACTTGTGTAATTTACACAAGGGTTTCAACAAAAGAGCAAGTAGAAAACAACATGAGTTTAGATACTCAACGGCAGATTATTAATTAAGAAAATAGCATCAGGATTTTATTGCCTTGAATGAGATCAAAACGTAAAAACGTTTCCAAAAGCGTAAAAACGCTTTGCTTCGGGCTGTTTTGAAACATCAAAACTGTAAGGCGGTAATCTTAATAACCAAAACAAAACCCCACAAATGCCAAAAAATGGGCTTTTGTGGGGCTAATTTAAAGGGACGCAATTCCTTAAAGGAACTTGTATAATTATCAGGTTAAAAATCAAAATTTAGCCTGTCCTTTAGCTGATAAATTTTTAGCATAACAGCGTAAAGGTTACTTCGACTTTTAGTACCTTTGCCTGACAAAATAAAAAAAGACTACTTTTTAGGAAGTGCTTAATTGCTTTCAGTAGATTCAAAGTACACTATTTTCATCCTGAACTTATTGCATCCTTATATTTATCGGGTTCAGTACTAAAACAGAAAAAGAACTTAATTGCTGAATTAAGTTCAGTATGACTATTATTTAACGTCATAAAAAAAGACTACTTTTTAAGTAGTCTTTTTAAGAATTATAATGTTAAATATTATTCGTCGTCTTCGTCGCCTTCTTTTTTAACAGGAGTTGTTTTTGTTGGGTCTTTTTTAGGAGCATTCGGATCTACATAATCAAAACTTAAAATACTAAAGTTAGTTCTTCGATTTAAAGCATGCATAGCTTCTTTTTCTTGTTTAGTTTTTGCTTTAGCAATTTCAGCATCTGTTACTAATAGCATTGTTTTACCAAAACCTTTAGCACTTAAACGGGCCGGAGCAATTTTTTTCTCATTAACTAAATAATCAACGCATGATTGTGCACGGCGTTGAGATAATTCTTGATTCTTTTTAGCATCGCCACGACTATCTGTATGCGCGTTTAATTGACAAGTTATGTTCGGGTTATCAATTAATGTTTGATATAAGAAGTTTAATGAATCTTTAGATTGAGGCAATAAATCTGCCTTTCCTAATTCATATAATACCTGAGGCATACGAATTTCTCTTTCAACCGGTTTTAATTCAAAATCAGCAACAAATTCTTTTGATTTATCTAAACCAACTGTTGAAATTATACGTTTATCAGGTGAGTTGAAAAAGCCATCTTTGTTATGTGTTGCAGATTTAGAACCTTTACCTGCTTCAGTATTGATGGTATAAGTATTTTTTTCTTTTAGTTTAAAAGAATAGCTACCATCTTTTGTAGTATTAAACTCATTAATAGTCCCATCACTGCCTACAATTTTAACTTTTACGCTTTCAACAGTTTCGCCTTTTCCAGAACCATTTCTGCTAGAACCTGCGCTCAAAGCTAAACCTTTAACGTTAAAGGTTAATGGTGGCAAATTAAAGCTCCAAATATCATCACTTCCTTTACCACCTTCACGATTACTGGTAAAATATCCACGTTGTTTTTTACCTTCATAAATAATAGAGAAATCATCATAAGAAGAATTTATAGGGTATTTTAAATTCTCTACAGCTTTGTTAAATTTGCCATCAGCACCAACTTCAGCAACAAAAATATCTAAACCACCCATACCAGGATGGTAATTAGATGAGAAGTATAATTTTTTGTTGTCATCAGATACAGTTGGGTACATTTCATCGCCTTCGGTATTTACAGCAGGGCCAGCGTTTGTAGGCTGCCCCCAGGTATTATTTTTTATATCAAAAGTACATGACCAAATATCTAAACCACCGTAACCACCGCTTTTACGAGATGTAAAATATAAAATTTTACCATCAGCACTTAAGCTAGGATGACCAAATTGTACTGAATCATTATTAAACGGTAAACGTTCCGCTTGACCCCAAGTACTACCTTGTTTTTTAGCCATGTAAATACCGCATTTTGATTGTTTATTGCTCTCTTCAGGGCAACGGGTAAAAAATACTAAATCGCCTTTTTTGCTAACCCAAGCAGTTGCTTCGTTAACCGGAGTAGAAATTGCAGGAGGTAATAAAACCGGTGTAGACCATTTACCATTTTTTGGATCTAATTTAGTTTCGTAAATATCAGAGTGGTTTGTTCCAAGGTTTAATTCTGAAGTACCTAAGGCACCATCACGACGAGACGTAAATGTAATTGTTTGGTATTTTTTATCGCTAAAACTTGGTGCAAAGTCACTTTCTTTTGAGTTAATTAAACTCATGTTTTCAATTTTATAGCGTTGAGGTGCGTCTTTCCATTGTTGCGCCAATTCGCATGATTTAACACCTAAATCTGCTTTTTTAGCATCGCCACCTTTGGTTTTATAATTATTATATTCAACAATTGCTTCCGGGTATTTTAATTGTACTTTTAAAACTTCGGCTAAACGTAAGTAAACTGTTGGATCGTCAAAATTTAAGGCAATAGCTTTTTGATAATAGGTTTCTGCGCCTTTGTAATCATTAATTTCTTGGCTGGCAACACCTTGTTTATATAAAACTAAAGCTTTTTTATCTTTTGGAACACTTGTATAAGCCGTTTTATACAATTCTATTGCTTTATGATACTGATGAGCCTCGAATGAAGCATTTGCTTTTTTTAATAATTTTTGAGAGAAGCCGTTTGAACTAATCAAAATAACAGCAAAGGCTGTTAAAGTAAGTTTAGTGATTTTTTTCATACTTTAAATAAATTGTAAGCCACGAATATAATAAAATTTATTAGAATGATTAAAAAAAAGTAAAAAATTATGCATTATGGCGTATTTTTGAGAAAATTGAGTGGCATATACATACATATACCTTTTTGCAAGAAAGCCTGTAGTTATTGCGATTTTTATTTTAGTACAAACTTAAACAGTAAAACACTTTTAATAAATAGTATTGTTAAAGAAATACATTTAAGACAAAATTATTTAGCAAACAAAAACCTAAAAAGCATATATATAGGCGGTGGCACCCCTAGTTTATTATCGTACGAGGAATTATCGATTTTATTTAATGCGTTATCTAACTATTTTACATGGCATAACGGTGCAGAAATAACATTGGAAGCAAATCCGGATGATATATCACATGAGGATTTAATTAATTGGAAAAAATTAGGAATTAACCGCCTAAGCATAGGGCTACAAAGTTTTAACGAAGCAGAATTAAAGTGGATGAACAGGGCACATACTGCTCAACAATCTATTAATTGTGTAAAAATGGCACAAGACGCCGGTTTTAATACTATTAGTATCGATTTAATATACGGAAGTAAATTTCAAACAGAAAAAACGTGGGAGGAAACTTTGCAAAAGGCAATTGATTTAAATACACAACATATTTCGGCATATAACCTAACTATTGAAGCAAAAACGGCTTTAGGAGTTAAATTTAATAAAGGTATAGAACCGGCAGTAAACGACGAGTTAAGCAGTACGCAATTTTTAATGTTAATTGAAAAATTACAAGAAGCAAATTTTATTCAATACGAAATTTCTAACTTTGGAAAAAAAAATTTTTTTGCCGTACACAATAGTAATTATTGGAAACAAAAAGAGTATTTGGGATTAGGGCCCTCGGCACATTCGTATAATGGCTCTTCGCGGCAATGGAATGTGAAAAATAATTTGTTTTACACTAATGCAATTGAAAACAAAACAGCATTTTATGAAGCGGAAGAGTTAACGTTAAGAGATAAATATAACGAATATATTTTAACCCGTTTACGTACAATATGGGGTTGTGATATTAAAGAAATAAGTAAAAATTTTGGCGAAGAAATTTTAAACTATTTTTTAAATAAACTAAAATTAAAACAGAATTTTGTAATTGAGAAAAATGGAATTTACACACTTAATTTTAACGGAAAATTAAATGCGGATGGAATAGCGGGCGATTTATTTTTGTAAAATTGCCACAGATTACGCTGATTGAAATAAAATTTTTATTGCTTTGTTATTAAAACACGAATTAGCACAAATGTTCACTAATTTAAACTTGAATTACTACATGTGTTTTGTGTTAATTAGTGTAAAATCGAGTCAAATTTTTTTATGCGCTTTGTAGTTATTTAACTATACCTGCGTTTATGAAAAGTGGCATTACCTCTTACTCTTTTTCGGGCACGTTCTGAATTTTGTTTCGCTAAAATACCATCTTTATAACGCTTGCCTTTTGTACGGTAACGGCTAAATAAATGACGTGTTTCACGTTTTTGGGCATGACCTGATTTTGTACTGTGGTATACCCAAGCCGGACGATCTTTTCTGAATAAACGGGCAAAAACCCCTTTTCTTGAGCCACCCCGTGCAAACCTATCCGCATGGCCGGTACTGCGATTGCCTTTAAATAAACCTCCTTTGCGCTGGTTCTTATGTTCGCGCTTGCGCCCTCCAGATTGAGAATAAGAAACATTACTAAAGCAAAAGCTTAATAGTAAAGTAATTATAAAAAGTAATTTTTTCAATTATGTATATTAAATACAATAATAGTGAATTAATCATTTAAAATTACCGCCGTTTATAAAATTGTCTTTAATTTAATGCAAAGATTTCAACAATTAATTAAAAGCTGTAAATTAGGCTACCACAAACGCTTAAACCATTTCAGTTTATTTTAATTTACTTAACATTAAATTTATTTTACTACATTTTTATACCTATCACAAGTATATCATCGGTTTGTTCGTTATCTTGTTTCCAATTATTAAAGGCGTATTCTAAAAAGGCTTCCTGCTCATTTATGTGCATATCGGCAATGGTTAACAATAACTCTTTAAAATTTTTACGATTTAATTTTTTGTTGCGCTCACCGCCAAATTGATCGGTGTAGCCATCGCTAAACATATAAATGTTATCGTTGGGTTGTAATAAAATAACCTGCTCCTCAAATACTTTATTTACATCTTTATAAAAACCTAAAGGGTAACGGTTGGCTTTTAATTCTATAACCTTATTTTCTCGAACAATTAATAAAGGCCTAAACGCCCCTGCAAAATGCAAACGGTTGCTTTTTTTATTAATACAAACTAAAGCAACATCCATACCATCGTTACTAATTTGTGAGCCGTAAGAGTTTATACTTTTAAATAATTCTTTATCCAATTCGTACAAAATTTGCGAAGGAGATTTTAATTTTTTATTTAATAACACTTCTTTAATAATTGAATTTGCAACCATACTCATCATAGCGCCGGGCACACCGTGGCCGGTACAATCAACAGCAATGGCGTATTTTGTTTCTTCATCCTGATAGAAAAAATAAAAATCGCCGCTTACAATATCTTTAGGTTTGTACAGTACAAAATTGTTATTAAAAATATTATTAATATAATCGGCACTTTGTAAACTGTTTTGCTGAATACGCTGCGCGTAAAAAATACTATCGGTTATTGAACTGTTTTTTTCTAACAGTTTTTTATTTGATTGTACTAATTTTTGTTCGGCCAGTTTTTTTTCTGTTATGTCGTAACCAACTCCAATTAACTGAAAATCGTTGAGGTACGACACATTCCAGCGAATCCATTTTTGCGAGCCTTTTGCTGTTTTAAATAAGTGTTCAAAGGTTTCGGTTGTATCAATACCTTTATTAAATAATTGCAAAATTTTATTTTTTGTATGCCTTCCGTCCGGTTTATTAAAACGGGTAACCTCCCACCAGTTATTGCCCATTAAATCATTAGGTTGGTAACCCAATAACTGGGCTGCGGATTGGCTGACATAATCGGCGCTTCCGTTGTTATTTAAAACAACAACTAAGGCATTTAATTTTTCAAGAATTTGTTCTTGAACATCGGTTTGTAGTAACATAAGAAATTTTAAAAAGGGAATAAATAAATTTTTTAGAAAAAGCTAAAGTATTAGCGAACACAAATACACCAACACATACAAGGTAGTGTATGATAACGATAGGTATTATTTTTTTGTGTAAAATTCATTTTATGGTACAAAGGTAAATTAATATTTGTTTGAAACAAGTATTTTTTAAATAGTGGTATTAATTCTACGTTAAAAAATTTGTTCACTAAAAATAAAGATGGATGCTTTTTTTATTCTAATTGCATATCTTTAATTTTTAATCTCTAATCTTAAATTAATTATTATGCCAGTAATTTTACCTGTAAATAATATTATGCCAAGTTTTGGCGAAAACTGTTTTATAGCACCTAACGCTACTATTGTGGGCGACGTTCAAATGGGTAATGATTGCAGCATTTGGTTTAACGCTGTGGTACGTGGCGATGTAAACAGTATACGCATTGGCAATAAAGTAAATATACAGGATGGCGCAGTAATACATTGTACGTACAAAAAAACAACTGTTAGTTTAGGAAATAATGTTTCCATTGGGCACAATGCTATTGTGCATGGCTGTAAAGTAAATGACAATGTATTAATTGGCATGGGTGCCATTGTAATGGATAATTGCGAAATAGGAAGCAACACCATTATTGCCGCAGGAGCTGTAGTTACCGAAGGTACAATTGTGCCGGCCGGATGTATATTTGCCGGGGTGCCTGCAAAAAAAATAAAAGATATTAGTGAAGAACTAATTAGTGGCGAAATTGACAGAATAGCTACTAATTATTTAATGTATAGCGGGTGGTTTAAGTAAAGAGTTAAATTGTTGATGCTTATTTTTGTTAAAACATATAACCAATTTTCAATCTTAAGGAAACATTTGGAACAAAATAACTTCCTTCGCGATGTGGAAAAATTAAAAATTCATGGAGACCTTTAGTCATTATTTGATCTTCATTAAGTTTATTTGATAATTTTACTTGTCTATATCGTAACCCTATTCCAGCGGAAAATTCAAACACAAAATTTTTATAGTACTTCTGAACCCCACAATTAAAATTAAGGTCGAAAGCTTGTCTATTAATTCTGACTGTATCTTTGTAGAAATACTCTAACTTATTTATACTATCAGCATTTGGGTTTATAAATTCATCGATATTTTCAAAAGTGTTTTGTAAATAACCAAAAGTTAATGAAAAAAACACTTTTGACTGATTCTTGTAGGGAAGATAATACTTAGGTTCAAGATATATTGCGACACCTTTTAATTGATTATAACTTCTAGCGTTAGTAGCCCTAAAAATGTCGATAATATATCTTGTAGTAATCTGAGTAGAAAAGTGTGCATTAATCTGCCTTTCATAGTTTAGCTCAATTCCACGGTCATTTCCCCAAAGTCTTATTGGAGATATTTTTATTTGATTTTTATATACAATGGAAGAATCTGTTTGTCCTATAAAAACATTAGAAATGAAAAATAATATCAATAAAAACATCGAATGTATTAAGCTAAAAATATTAAAAAACATACCCATATTCTTAAATACTTTAATCAAAATTCTCTATTTTTTTTGCAGGATATTTAGGCTTTTAAATATCAAATTTAATTAAATTTCACAAATAAATAAAAAAGCCTAACTCTTAACAACTGCCTCAAACACCTTTTCCCAAATGCTTTGGCCAAATAAAACGCTAAAACTTATTTGGGCGTAAATGCCATTATTTATAGGGAAGTTGGTTCGGATAAAATCGGTTTTGGTGTAACGTAAATTTTGGTAAAATACGTATCCCACTTCTGCTTTAGCTACAAATGTTTTTGACAATTTATAACGTAAACTGGTGTAAGCAACTGCTGAAGTATAATTTAAATTTAAACGTTTGCGGTTATAGTCCATCCCTGTTCTATAGCCATCGGCACTAACACCTGTAGTAACTAATGTTCGGTTGCTTTTGTATTGTAAATTAATTTGCACAGGTAAGGTGTAGTTAAACACAAAATGTTTACCAATGGGCTCGCTACCTCCAAAAAACGGAGAACCTATTAATAATCCATCGCTGTATGAAACCCCTATGCCGTAAAAAAAATTCTTTTTTAAGCCTCTAATGTGTAATTGCCCAATTAATCCGCTAAAACGAGGCACGGCTTTATTTAGTGTTTTATCTTGTTCGGCAATGGCAATGTTGGTGCTGTAAAATAAAATTCTGAATTTTTTAGTAAGAGAAGCACCTAAAATTCCTGCCGCTACAGTATAATTGTTTTTTAAAGGCAAGCTATCAAAACCAATGTTTATTTGTTTTGTATTTACACGAATCATTCCAAGTGTTTGTGAGGCTCTTAAACGAAGGCTGTTTTGCAATATATCTTTCAGTTTTAAACTGCTTAAATCTAATTTAACATCAGCTCCTAATTTTGTTTTAATGGGAAACGTAAAAACAGCATTGGCTTCTTTTTGATTAAAGGTTGAGGTGGTATCTTTAAATTTAGAATCAAAAATATATTTTGCGTCAACTTTTAAACGCGGACGAAACAATTGTTCTATTTGTTCTACTTCAAACGTTTGAGCGTTAAAACATAAGCTTGTAGCTAATAAAAGTAGTGTAACGTAATTTTTTTGTATAAACATTTGATATTTATAAGTTGAATTAATATATACTATAATTTATAAAAAGCGTTATTGCTAGTTTTGGGTTTAAGCAAAGTTTTAAGGCAATCTCAAACAAAACTACCTATGAAGTTGCTTAGGCATAAATGACCCTACAATGACGGATAAGTAAACAATAACTATTAAACTTTTTACAATTACAAAGATAAAGATTGTAGTTGTATGTGTAATACATGAGTCTATTAAAAAATCATAAAATGGAATTAATATAATTAACCGCATTCTCTAATCGCGCTTGATTATTGCCGTTAATCACAAAATAAGGGACATTTTGTTGTTTTGTATAATTGAGGTTTAGATTAAAAATTAAATCGCGGCTAAATTTATTCTGTCTTTGTATATCAGGTTCCCATGGCACATCGTTATTTGCAATTAAATAATAATCGTAATTAATTACAGGTAAATTATTTTCTACAAATGGTATTGATTTATTAAACTCTAAATCGCCCCAAATTTTTAATGTTAGCAATGTTGTGTCGCAAAATAAAAGTGCATTTGCTTTTTTAATTAATTCATTTTCTAAGTCTATTTGTTTACGGGCAATAATTTCTAAATCTAAAATTGAATAATTATGTATGTTGTTTGTATTAAAATAAGTTCGCGCATATTCCGGCACAAATACTGTATTATAATGTTGTGCTAAACTTTCGCAAAGATTAGATTTACCCGTACTTTCGGCGCCTATTACGGCTATTTTTTTAACACTATTTTTTTCCATTTAAAAAATCCGTAAACAGCCATTAATGTAAATATAAAATACAAAACAGCAAATAACCACATATTTTTACTGCCATATAAAATAATATACGTAAAATCAATAGCTATCCAGGCAATCCAATTTTCTATCCACTTTTTTGTCATCATGTAGGTGGCAGTTAAACTAAAAGCTGTTAAAATAGAATCTAAAATTACTTTATCGCCTTTAAAATAATTTAAAATAAAATATAAAATAACAGATGAAAGCGCAGTTACAATTAGCAATACCGGAACTATTTTTGGGTTTATTTTTTTAATTGTAAATGTTACGTTACTATTTTTTTTCCAAAAATACCAGCCATAAATACCAGCAAAAAAATAAAATACTTGTAATAACATGTCGCCATATAGGCGTTGATTAAAAAATTCGGCAAAAGATGCTAAAACACTTATTAAAGCAAAAGGCCAACACCAAATACTTTGTTTTATAGTAAGCAAAACCCCTAGAACTCCAAAAATTAATGCTACACTATCTAGTATAGACATTATTCCAATTCTATGTTATTTGATTTATAAGCTTGAAGTATTTCCATAAATTTTGAATACGGTAAAGCGTCTTCCCAAATAAACGAATTAAAAGCAATGCCATAAAAACCTAAATCATTTGCCTTTTTAACTAGGGCTGGTGTAGTACCGCCGCGCGCAACTATTTTTTTACCGCAATTTTTTAATGCAGCTACAACTCCTTCTTCGTAATAACCACTATAAAACTCACCTGTTAAACTATTAAAGATGGTACCTACTAAATAATAATCAAAATTATAATCTTCTTTCGCGTACAATTGTTGCAAACGAGAGTAGCTGCGACTTTTAGAAATTAAACCAAATTTTAAACGTAAGCGCAAACGTACAAAAACATACATCCATTTTTTGCTCAAATGAGTAGTTGTTAAATGAATGCCTTTTAATTTATACTTAAATGCTAATTTATGGTGTGAGTGGATGACAATTCGGTTGTGAAAATGCTCAGGAATTTCTTCAATATACTTTGCTAATTGTTTAGTTGAGTGCCTGGCTTTTCTTAAATGTATGGATGTTAAACCGCTTTCAAACATTTTGGTAACAAGGGCTGTTTCGTCGGGAGCATCTTTATTAGGAGTAATTACAAATAATTTCATTAAAATGGGATTTTCTAAATAATATATGTTATTTGTTATTTTTTAGTTCAAAATAATTTTACTAAAACTTAACATTAAAAACACATATTAATTTTAGGTAATAAATATACATCTTTTTCTAAAATGTTTCCAATTACTAACATATTAGCTCCTGAATTTATTAACTGTTTAGTTTTTTTAGATGTTGATATGCCACCACCAACAATAATTGGTATGGAGATTTGTTTTTTTATTTTTTTTATAAGTTTTGGAGAAATGCTGTAATTTGCGCCACTACCGGCTTCTAAATAAATGGCTTTAAAGCCAAGCTGTTGTGATGCTATACAAGTATTAATTATTAAGGTTTCGTTTTTTGAGTTAATTGGCTCTGTTTTTGTAACTTGTTGAGTAGTTGAAATTTTTCCGCCATCAATTAAAATGTATGCCGTAGGCAAATGAGGTAATGCCATTTTTTTAATTACAGGCGCAGCTTTAATATGTTTTCCAATTAAATAGTCGGGATTATTGCCCGACACTAAACTTAATAGTAAAAGTCCGTCGGCGTGTTTACACAATTGTGTTTCGTCTCCCGGAAAAAGAATTACAGGAATTTTTGATAATTTTTTTATTGTTTTTACAGTTTTAGTAATATCGCTATTATGTAATTTGCTACCTCCCACCAAAAAGCAACTCACTTTGGTTTTATTTGCAATTATAATTAGTTCTTTGTTAAACTTATCAGGGTCTATAAGTACTGCCAACAAAGGAGTTCTGTTGGAATTTAATTTTTTTATAAAATTGTTAAAGTTCATGTAAGGCGTAAACTAAACAGTAATTTTCTAATTTTTCTTTTTTTAATACGTACCGTTTTTTAAAATCGTCTTTTATAATGTTTCCGTAACAAATACCTTTGTTTTCATTTATTTCTACTGATAAATGTAGTTTAAAATCTAATCCTTTAATGCCGTAAATTTTATACAAGGTTTCTTTTGCTGCCCAAATATAAGTAAGTTGTTCAACGTTATTATTGGCAAAATTTGTTTCATTTTCGTTTAAAAACTTGTGTTTAATAGCAAGTATTTTATCTCTTATTAGCTCCACATCAACACCTGTATTTTCGTTATTATTTAGTATAATAGCCAATTTATCGTACGAATGCGAAATGGAAATGTGCTCGTTTCTACCTTTTAAAAAAGGCTTATTTGTTAAGGTATATTCTATTTTAAAATTATCAGTTTCTAATAAATTAGTTAATAAAAAAATAGTTCCGGCTTTTTCTACATCTCGCTTTAAATAATAGCTGTTTTGTAACGAAAATACTTTTAAATCTAATATTCCAAGCTTTATATGTGGTTCAATATTTTTTATTTCAATCAAACAATTAACAGTTTTTGTTGTTACAAACTTATTAATATCTTTGTTATCCTTAAAAATTATTAACTAAAAACAAAAAATAAATGAGCACGACAACTGACACAAAATTTATTGCGCACAAAGTAAAAGACATGAGCTTAGCAGAGTGGGGCAGAAAAGAAATTAGATTAGCAGAAGAAGAAATGCCAGGTTTAATGGCATTAAGAGCAGAATATGGCAAATCTCAACCCTTAAAAGGTGCTCGCATAGCAGGTTGTTTACACATGACAATACAAACAGCTGTATTAATTGAAACATTAACAGCTTTGGGTGCAGAAGTTACCTGGAGTTCATGTAATATTTTCTCAACCCAAGATCATGCCGCTGCTGCTATTGCCGCTGCAGGTATACAAGTATATGCCTGGAAAGGTATGAATGCCGAAGAATTTGATTGGTGTATTGAACAAACTTTATGGTTTGGTGAAGGTCGTAAACCTTTAAATATGATTTTAGATGATGGTGGCGATTTAACGAATATGGTGTTTGATAAATACCCTGAATTAGCTGCCGGAATTAGAGGATTAAGTGAAGAAACTACTACAGGCGTTCATCGTTTATACGAACGTATGAAAGCGGGTACATTATTATTACCTGCAATTAATGTTAATGATTCGGTTACCAAATCTAAATTTGATAACAAATATGGTTGTCGCGAAAGTTTAGTAGATGCTATTCGCAGAGCTACCGATGTAATGATGGCTGGAAAAGTTGCCGTTGTTGCCGGTTATGGTGATGTTGGAAAAGGTTCTGCTTTATCTTTGTCATCACAAGGCGTGCGCGTTATTGTAACTGAAATTGATCCTATTTGTGCTTTGCAAGCTGCTATGGATGGTTATGCTGTTCAAAAAATGGATAATGCTGTAAAAAATGCTGATATTATCGTTACCACTACAGGTAATAAAGACATAGTTGTTGGCCGTCATTTTGAAAGTATGAAACATGGAGCTATTGTTTGTAACATTGGTCATTTTGATACTGAAATTGATATGGCTTGGTTAAACAAAACGTATGGTAACACTAAAGATACCATTAAACCACAAGTAGATCAATACACTATTAATGGCAAAAACATTATTGTATTAGCCGAAGGCCGTTTAGTTAATTTAGGTTGCGCTACTGGTCACCCAAGTTTTGTAATGAGTAATTCGTTTACAAATCAAACATTAGCACAATTAGAATTATGGACTAATACTGCAGCTTACGAGAAAAAAGTTTATACTCTTCCAAAAATTTTAGACGAAAAAGTAGCGCATTTACACTTAGCTAAAATTGGTGTTGAGTTAGATACTTTAAACAAAGATCAAGCAGACTATATTGGTGTTAAAGTTGAAGGACCGTTTAAATCGGAATTATACAGATATTAATAAGATGAAAAAAAATAATTTAGTTGGTATTGTTTTGTTAGCAATTGGAATGGCTTCGTGTGGACCAAACCAAAATCAAGCCATAAAATATAATGATTCTGTTATTAGTATTATTGATGGTGTAAATATTAATCAAAACTTATTTATGAACCAGTTAGATGGACATAATATAGATTCATTAAAAATTACCCATACATTATTTGCAGCAAAAACAAAAGCTAGTTTAGAAAATTTAAGCAAAGTAAAACCTTTTGAAGGTAAAAACGAGTTGGGAAATACAGCAACCACGCTTTTTACAATGCTTAATAATTTTACCGCAGGCGATGCAAAGCAAATGGTTGAATTGTTGACTAAAGACAGTACTATGTATACACAGCAAGACGATGATAAAGTACAAGAACTAGCTAAAAAGTTTGATGATGAATATAGTATTGCTTATGATAAACTTGATAAGGCTCAAAAAGAATTTTCGAAAGAATGGAAGTTTGATCTGATTAAAGAAGATAACAAATAAACTAAAAAACCTCAATCAAAAAAAGATTGAGGTTTTTTTATGGAAATTAAATTATCTTTCGTCTTAATAATAGAATGCAGATAATACTGATAAGCGTTCCAAATTAAAATGAAATTAAATTTTCACATATTATTATTCATTTTGTTAAGTTCTATCTTCAATGCTCAAACTACCATAATTACCGGCATTGTAAAAGATGCGGAAACTAATATAGTAATTAAAGGTGCAGTGATAAAATGTTTAAACAGTCCCAGCGTTACACAATCAAATTTAAAGGGTGAGTTTGGTTTAACGCTTACACAAAAAGAAAATTATAAATTAAGTGTTTCGCACGTATCGTATCAAAGTTTTGTTAAAGAAGTAAGGCCTCATCCCTTCGACTCCCACTTCGACTCCACTCAGTACAAGTCTCAGGGTGACACTAAGCAACATTTAAAAAATGATGATACAGTTTTTGTTACCGTTTTACTAAAGCAAAAAATAAATTTATTAGACAGTATTTCGGTTTACGCAGTTCAAAAACCCGAAACACTTGTAGGTAAACCAAATTACAGTATTTACGATTTTGATTTTTATGAAGATAAATTATTGCTTTTAACCGCTGAAAAAGGTTTAGATAAAGCCAGTATTCAACTTTCTAATTATTCGGGCAAAATTTTTAGTACGTTTGAATTGCCAAAATATGCCGGCGAAGCCACTCACTTTTTTCACGATTACGAAGGCTATACAGATATAATTTGTAAAGATTCTGTTTTTAGAATTGATGTAATGAATAATCAATTATTAGTAATGCCCATTTCAAAAAACGATTTCGAAAAATATTTAATACCAATAATTGATACCGCCAATAATAATTATTATGTAAATGATAAGTGGGACAAATATCCGGCATATAATTATTATTATTTAAATAGGAGCGATACATTAAACCATTTGTTACAAACTATAAGTAATGAAGATTTAATGAAGTTGTATAATTTAGAGTATTATTACTTGTCATCACGTGCACAGTTAGAAGCAAGGCGTATGGCAGAGTTTTATAAAACCGATAAAAAAATTATGGCGGCTTTAATGAGTGGTTTCACGCAAAGTATGTATTATGAACCATTATATACGCCACTATTTATTATGAATGATACCATTTGCATATTTAATCACCACAATAATTTTTTATACCACTACAGCAAACAAAATAAATTAATAGATAGTGTAACAATTAATTATCATCACCCAAAAAATTGGCGGGAATGGAAAAAACAATTATTTGTAGACGAAGTAGAAAATAAAGTGTTTGCATTTTTTAGTAAAAATGAACACCATTATTTAAAACAAATAAATTATCAATCGGGGCAGGAATTACTTACCTATAAATTAAAACATCACAGTGCACAAAAAATAAAAATTAAAGATGGATATGTTTATTATGTCTACCGCCCTTTTGATAGTACACAGGAAAAGTTTTTGTACAGGGAACGAATTCAGTAATTATACCATTAGCTCTTCTAAAATAGCTATATGTCAGTTCGAGTAGAAAAATGCGCCTCTTTTTATTTTTCGTATCGAGAACACATTACATAGACATCTCGATACGTTTTGCAAAGAGGCAACAAAACTACTCGATGTGACAAACTTTAACTGTGTCGTTGTCGTCAGGGTTATAATCTTAGTTGCCTAAATCTTCAAAATTCACTTCTGAATTATTACCTTGTTCGTTTGAGGGAGTTTCGATTTCGGGTGCGTGTTCTGAAATGTATTCAATAGATTCGTTTAAGCCCTCCATAAATTTTTCAAAATCTTCTTTGTACAAAAATATTTTATGTTTTTCGTAAAAAAACTTTCCATCATCGCTAAAACGTTTTTTACTTTCGGTAATAGTTAAGTAATAATCGTTGCCCTTAGTGCTTTTCACATCAAAAAAGTAAGTACGTTTTCCTGCCCTTACTGGTTTAGAGAACAAATCGCCTCTATCGTTTTTTTCAAATTCCTCTGACATATTAATAATATTGAATCTTAGCAAATATTGTAAAAAACTTTATAGAATAAGCATTTGTTGATAATTCGTATATATTGTTAATAGCAGTAATATATATAAAACAAAAGCCGTATCGATTTAACTGATACGGCTTTATTGTTATGTGATAAGTAAAGATTTAAGCGGCTTCTTTTTTAATTTCTTTAATTCCTTTAGCGCTATCAAACATTTTTTGAGTAGCGTCTTTACCTAAGGGTTCTGTCTCAGTGCTTTTTAAATCTTCAATACTGTATTCTGAAGTGCCTATTTTATGATTGATTAAAAAATGAAATTCAGGTTTAGTAATTTCGCTTTCCCAAAAAATAGCTGTAGGCTCTTCGGTAATAAACGATTTAAATTTATTTGTTTCATCACCCTTAACGTCATTTTTTTTCAATTCTATGTCAGCGGCCTGCTCATTAATTGTTATTGCAAAATTTACACCAACTTTAATATCTAATGCACCTGAAGTTTGTTCAGTAATGGAAAGTTTAGCCGCGGTAGTATCAGGAACAAAAATAGCAAATGGTTTTCCGAATTTGCTTAAGTCCAATACATTCATTCCTTGTGGAGCAACAATTGCTTCCTCTTTCTTTTTTCCACCGCAAGCTAATAATACGGTTGAAACAATGGCAACCGAAAATAAATTAATAATTTTTTTAGTCATAATAATAATTTTTTTTGTTTAATTTTTTAATTTGGTTTTACAGTGTAAATATAAAATTAAATTTTTGTTTATAAAGTTAAGGGCAAAAATATGATTTTTATTATTTAAATAAAAAAACCTTGACGTTATGCAAGGTTAATATTAAAATAACGTTAAACAAAAAACCCCGCTAATGCGGGGCTTTTATTACTTTTTCTTAGCTGCTTTTTTAGCTGCTTTTTTAGGAGCTGCTTTTTTTACTGCTTTTTTTACTGCTTTTTTTGCTGCTTTTTTTGCTGCTTTCTTAGGAGCTGCTTTTTTTGCTGTAGCTTTTTTAGCTGGTGCTTTTTTTGCCATGGTTATTTTGTTTTTGAGATTTGTTGATACGAAGTAAATAAATTATTTAATGTTATCTATATATTAAGGTTTTATTTTTTCAACAACAAATTGTTGAAATTGTTAATAGCGCAATTTATAATTAAATTATTTTTACTATATACGCCTATTTTAATTTTTTTAAAAAATAAATTATCCTCTGTAAGTATTGATTTTATTGGCATTATACAAGTTAGTATCTTTTATTATAACAAAATATTAAATTGATACATTAAAATAAAATGTTTTTTGACGTTTGAAAAAAATTATTCTTTTATTAAAATTTCTTCTTCAACTTCCCAATCTGAAACTACTTTTATCAATTTAGAATGAATAATTACATGTTCGGGTTGACGATTGAGTAAATAATTTCCTGTATTCCATTTTTTATTTTCATTATCATCAAAAATTATCTTTACTTGATACGTTGCCGGTAAAACATCAATAAAATCAATGGTTTTAGCGTTGCTAGATGCTAAACTTAATTCAACATAACTTTCTCTAACAACTTGCTCTTTATCGTTTATTAATTGAACAATGTAGTTTTGTTTTTTATTTAAAAGTAGTTTTAAGGTTAATTTTCCAAAATCAATTTTACTATCAGTTTTAAAATTTAAAACAATACTATCGTTATATAATTTATTTTCAGAATAAAAAGCGGCAGTATCAATTTTTAATTTATAATTGATTCCTTGTTTTAATTTAGTTAGTAATCGCAGTCTGTATGGGCTTATCCACTCGCTTTTAAGGGGTGTTAAGTTTACAGTACTATCTTCTTTACTGGTAATTTTTAATTTTGATAGATTTAGTTTTGATGTATCCATTAAACTTAAAAAAGTAAGCTCTAGCATATTATTTAAGGGTAATTTATTTCCCACAACATTAAACTTAGGTTCAAACAATTTTTTTAACGACTTATTTTGTTTTGGTGGAATAATAGATAGTGTATCTATTTTTTTTGTAATAAGGTTATTACTTATCAGTTTAAATGTGTCGTTTAATGCTTTATAAAAAATCTCTACTGTGTCTCTTTCTATTGAATTTAAAGGAAAGTAAACGTTTTGTTTGATGCTTTTAGACAAGGTTGACATTTCAATTTTAGTACGCTTATTAAAAATTATAGATGAAAAACCATAATAGGGTGAATTTATCTTTTTAATGAATATTTTATTGGCTTCTTCCTGAAATGCTTTTAATTTTATAGATGTATCGCTTTTCAAAATTAAATTATTATCCCTAAAAGCAATCTTATCAATTTCTCCATCATAAACATAATTTTTGTTTTTATCGGTAAAGGCAATTATCTTAAATTCTTTAAACGGTAAATTTCCAAATGCAAATTCTCCGGCTTCATTTGTTCTACAAACATAGTCTGGTATAGTTGTATAACTTATGCTGTCAGGCAACTTAACATCTGCATTGTAAAGCCCAATAACCATGTCTGCAATGGGCTTTGCATTAAACTCTTCCAGTACAGTGCCTTTAATTTTTAAAGTGTCTATAAAGCTTCCTGTTGAAAACACATAATCAAAATTACTAAGTGTATTTGCTTCGCGCATATCGGCAATGGCTTTGCCAAAATAAAATCGGTAAGTTGTATTTGGCAGTAATTCTTCTTTTTTTATTTTTATTTTTATTTTTTTGCCATCAGCTTCAATTTCGGGTTCAGTTTTTAATTTAGGTGAAACTATTAGTTGGTTTACAATATCTTTTAATTGTACAAATTCGTTAAACCGCAAAATAATAACATCCGAATTAAAATTTAACGCTGTATTAACTGGCACCGCTTCAATTAATTTTGGAGGCGTTGTATCTCTTACACCACCATTTAACGGTGCTACCTGAGCACATTTGGTACATGCAAAAATTACGGTAATTAGAAGTGATAGTTTTAAAAACTTTTTTTTCATCTGTAGTTTATAAAAGTAATTACAATATTTTATTTAAGCGTATCTTTATAAAAGCAATTTTGGTAAACTATTACATAGGTATTTTAAAAAAATTATCGTTTTATAAAGTTTTTAATTTTGTAAAATTGTTTTACGGCTTTCATTATTCGCGATTAATGCATAAACCTAAACAATTTGGTTTACCAGTATCTATTAGCATTGAGCCAACTACTAGTTGTAATTTACGTTGCCCGCAATGCCCTAGTGGATTAAGAGAATTTACCCGCCCAACAGGGATGTTGCAAACTAATTTATTCGAAAAAATAATTCTTCAATTAAAAAGCCATTTGCATAGTTTAACATTTTATTTTCAAGGCGAGCCTTATTTGAACCCGGATTTTTTAAAAATGGTAAGTTTTGCAAACCAACATAAAATTTATACAGTTACAAGTACCAATGCACATTATTTAAATAAAGAAGCTGCCGTTAATACTATAAAAAGTAAATTAGATAAGTTAATTATTTCGGTAGATGGCATTACGCAGGATGTGTATGAGCAATACCGAATTGGAGGTAAAATTGACAAAGTAATTGAAGGAACCAAAGAGATACTACAACAAAAAAAATTATTAAACAGTAAAACGCCTCATGTTGTTTGGCAATTTGTAGTTTTTAAACCTAACCAACATCAAATTGAAGCAGTAAAAAAATTGGGTAAGGAGTTAGGGGTAGATGAAGTAAAAATAAAAACAGCTCAAATTTACGATTTTGAAAACGGAAGTAATTTAATACCGGAAATTGAAGCCTATAGTCGTTACAAAAAAAATAAAGAAGGCAATTTTGAAATTAAAAACAAATTATTAAACCAATGCTGGCGAATGTGGCAAGGATGTGTAATAACTTGGGACGGGAAAATAGTACCCTGTTGTTTTGATAAAGATGCTAAATACAAATTAGGAAATTTGGATAAACAATCGTTTAAAAACATTTGGTTTTCGGATAGTTACAATAATTTTAGAAAATCAATTTTAAAAAGCAGAAATCAAATTGATATTTGTACCAATTGTACTGAGGGGACTAAGGTGTGGGCTTAAAATTGTTATACTATAAAGGAAACACTCTTGATTTCCCCCATTCGTATAAGGTTTGATATCTAATTAATTATTTTCCGATGTTTTTATTTTTGTGGTAATCTTAGTTTTACAGTTTTCACAGCAGAAAATAGTTTTATCCCTCTGACCCATTATTGTGTAAACAGGGATTTTAATACTTTTCATTTTCTTTTTGCATAATGAACAAGTTCTTGGAAATAATTTATAAATAAAAAAAATAATTCCTAATGGTACCATTCCCCACAGAAAAATATTTGAAATATTGACTGACTGTTTAAAAGCGATTACACTCATAGCCATAAGCCCTGAAATTATGGTTAGGTAACCAAGAAGTCTTAAAGGATCTTTTACCTCAGAATATTGTTCGCTCCCCAAAAAATCAAAAGGGTCATTTTCTTTACTCGCCATTAATATAAATATATCACCTTATTTAATAATTTTCCTGAGCATTTTAATATATGCTCTAAATTATTCCTTCTTCAAATACTCATCCGTAAAATGCGTTTTACTTTTTTCTTGAGAAAATTTTTCGGCATTGTAAGTATTAGAATTTCCTTTGGGTATGGATAGAGATGTCCATTTTTCATCGCAAATCATTTTTCCTATAAAAACAATCTGTCCTACATGGTATGGGTAATGCGCTAATTGGCGGTTTATGGCTTCGGTAATTGTATGTCCTTGGTTGCGTATATAAACCAATTTATCGTAATCGTTTTCGGTAATTGAATTTAAAGCATTAAATAAACACTCCCAACCTTGGTTCCAAATTTCTAAAACTTCTTTTTTTGATTTTATGTCGTTTTCAAACTCTCCATCACGCTTGCGCCATTCTTTTTCGCCGTCGGTGGTTAAAAAATCGGTCCAACGGCTTTGCATGTTTCCACTTAAATGTTTTACAATAGTTGCAATGCTATTACTTTCAGCATTGTACTGCCAAACTAATTTATCTTCGGGCAATTGAGCTATTGTTTTTTCGCCCAACAATTTATAATACTCAAATTGTTTAATTGCGCTGCTTAAAAATTCTTTATTCATAACCAGTTAATTTATTTTTTATTCTCAGCAGCTTTTGCATCAGCTTTTACTTTTGCATCCTCTAATGTTTTTACACATTTTGCCTCGGCATCGTCAATAATTTTCTGTACTTTTTTGTCTATTTCTTGTTTTGATTTTTCGGCTAATTTTTTAGCGGCTAATTTTGCTAAGGGGTTGCTTGCTTGCTCTACTGCTTGATCGGCAGCAGTATAACCGTCTTGTTTTGTTTTTTCGGCGTTAGCTTGCGCTTCGGCTTTTTGTTTTTCGCATTGTGCTTTGGCGTCTTCTAATATTTTTTGCGCTTCGGCGTTGGCTTTATCAATACCTGCATTTACAATTTGGGTAGTTACTGTTGCAACAGCATTTTTGGCATCGTCTTTTAAACTTGTTTTAACTTCTGGTTTTAAAACAGTTCCGCCAAATAAAGCAGTAACATTTATTTTATCGCCAACGGTTACGCTTGTTCCTGCAGCGGCATTGCCTTGTGCTAATAAACTTGTTAATGCCGAATTTGCCGCGCCGCCAAACATAGTTTTTGGAATTGCCATTTTCCACTTATAATCTATTGTTTGATCAAAACCGGTGCTACCGCTAATAGTGGTAGGTATATTATTTATTTTAGTGTCAAATGGCGCCATTACCACTCTACCATTTTCAATTTGATAATTAACAACCAGGTTATTAATATCCATATTTTTTAGTTGTTCAATTTTTAAAGCATCGCCCAATTTTGCAAACGGCGGAAAACCTCCAACATTTACTTTGTCTGTTTTAAAAACTCCTTTTGCATGTACCGCGTTTAAATCAGGTTCCATTTTATCATTTAAAGAAGTATTAAAGTTTTCTAAAGTTGATGTAAATTTACCTTTAGCATACTGACCAACAGGCGCAAGCTTTTGAACAGTGTTAAATGATTTAAAGGTTTCCTGAATATCAAAATTATCTACTTTTAAATTTAAACCTATAGTTGGTTTTTTAGGATTGGTGGTTTCGTAAAATCCATTAATGGTTAATGCACCGCCCATGGTATTCATGTGTAAATTAGTCATATCTACTTTTTGATTACGCACTAAAATATTACCTGCCATATTATCTAATATTATATTTGTATATAATACTTTGTTTAGTTTAGTGTTTAAATTAAAATCAATGTTTGAAGGTATAACGAAGACACTCGATGCGGTGCTTGAAGAGGAGGCTGAAGAAGTTGAAGCAGCAGTAGCAGAACTTGTAGAGGATGACGCCATTAGCTGGTTTAAATCCATTAAATTACTATTTACTGAAAAATCGCCTTTAATCAATCCACCTTTAAAAAGATACTGCATAAAATTTTCTATTTTACCATTTGCTTGTACATCGCTTTTGCCCAATTTTGCATCAAAAGTCGCCAATTCAACATACTGATTTGTAAAATTTAATTTTAGTGTGTTTAACAAAACTTCGTAAGGTAAAGTAGCAGTTTTGTAATTCATTTTATCAATTTCTAAACTACCGCTGGCTTTAAATTTTTCGTATTCTTTTTTATCAATGCTACTTAAGTTTCCTGCAATGCTAATATCGGTTTTAATGGTACCGCTTAATGCATCTGTTTTTTCTAAAGGAATAAATTCTTTTACCGAAGCCAAAACAATTGTGCCTCTCATATCCGCCCTTAAGCCCGGATCAGAAATAGGTGTTTTAACATGTGCCGTTAAATCTATTGGATTGCCTGCTAACTCCAAATGAAATTTATTTACGTCAATTGTTGTGGCATCTAACACCCCTGTTGGATTGTTTACATGAACATCTATATTTACGTTATTTACCGATTTTGGCAAACTTGGGTACTTAAACATAGCATTGTCAATTGCTAAATTAACGGCAAAAGCGGGAAGCTGCGAACCGTTATACGTGCCTTTTGCAAAGCCGTCGAGAGCTAGTTTACCCGATGTTTTTATAGAAGCAAATTCTTTAGAATATACTGCCGGTATTAACGATAAAATAGATTTAAATTCGGTTTGTTTTGTTTTAAATTTAATATCCATTTTAATATTAGTATCGGGCATTTCTACAAAACCATCAAAGCCCAAAGCCAAATCGTTTAAATCAAATTCATTGTCTACAAAAGTAAATTTCATTTTAGGCATATCCATATCTACATCTGCCTTAATCTTTACGTGCGCTTCGCTTAAATAGTTTACGCCGCTCATTTTAAAAGTAGTTTTAGCAATGTCTAACAAATTACTTAACACGAAATTATCTTGTGTAAAATCGCCTTTTAGTTCGTAATTCAAATTATCTAATTTACCATACATACCGCCTTTTTGATCGTCGTAAACAATGTAAGCCTCATTAATTTTAAACTGTTTTAATTTCATTGCAAATTTCGAAGGTTCTGATTTTGAAGTATCAACGGGTGAGGTACTACTATCTGCCTTGGCAATATCCCAACTTGCTTTACCATTGGCCAATACAGTACCAAAAACACGAGGCTTATCAATCACAATTGAGTTAATGCCATAAGGACCACCATTAATAACGCTTTTTAAATTTATATCGGCTCTTAGTTGCGAAATATACGCAAGGGTATCTCCTTTAAAATCATTAATACCTATAACGCTTACATTATTTATTTTAAATCTAAAATCGGGGAAAGATGAAAAAATACTTAAATCAAATTCGCCAAAATCAACTTTTGCATTTAAGTTTTTGTTGGCTTCTTCTTTTACAATAGCGATAATTTTATCTTTAAAAATAATGGGTAATAATATTAATAATAAAATAATTACAAGTAACGAAATACCGCTCCATTTAAGAATTCTGCGGAATAACGACTTTTTTGGTTTTTGTGTAGTAGCCATAATTTTTATTTTAAAGATACTGTTTTTTTTCTTGTCAGGCTGAGCGTAGTCGAAGCCTTTTTTTAACGATTTAAATTTTTAAGTAACACCCTTCGACTCCGCTCAGGGTGACTTAATTACGGAATATTCATGTACTTATGTGTTTGCAAACTTATCATCCATTTTGGATGTTCTTTTACATAGTCAATCAATTGTGGTAACATTTGCGAACTTTTACTCCACTCGGGTTGTAAATACAAATAACAATTTTTAGTAACTAATTGGGCCTGTTCTTCTGCCCAAATAAAATCGTGTTGATTAAACACAATTACTTTTAATTCATTCGCTTTTTTATAAACATCGGCCAAAGGCAACATTGTTTTTTTGGGGGAGAGACAAATCCAATCCCAATTACCACTTAGTTTGTAAGCTCCGGATGTTTCTATAAACGTTTCAATATTATTTTGTTTTAATAATTTAGTTAAAGCATCTAAATTATAAATTAACGGTTCTCCACCAGTAACAACTACACTTTTAGCTTTGTATAATAAAACATTTTCAATAATTTTTTCTATTGGGGCTAATGGGTGAATGCTTGCATCCCAGCTTTCTTTTACATCGCACCAGTGGCAACCTACATCGCAACCACCAATGCGAATAAAATAAGCAGCTTTGCCTGTATTAAAACCTTCGCCTTGAATAGTGTAAAATTCTTCCATTAAAGGCAGTAGTTTGCCTTCGTTTAAAAGTGTTTCATCTTGGGGTGAAAGGCTATGGAGTTTGTAATTCATTTTATTTGCAAAAGTAGCACTTATTATAGAAATTAATAGTTAAACACTTGGAAAGCAATAGTTTTAAAAAAATGCCAAATAATATTAAAAATATTTGGCAACAAAGCAGCATTACAAATAAAATAGAGATTTTAGTGTCAACTAATAATAATTTTGGCACTTCATCAACTTATAAAAATAATTTAACACAAAGCAGCTCTATATTTAAAAAGTATATTTTAAAGGATGCTAACGTAGCATGTAGCAGTGATGTAATAGAAACAACACTAAATAATTATGTTATTATTGGACAGACTTTTGATACTGTTAGTGTGCAGTTGCAATGGCGTTTAACACTAATAGGCATTGACCAAAATTATAACCAAGTATGGAAAAAAAGTTATGGAAATAATAATTTTAACTATACACATTACCTATTTGACCCAAATCCGTTAATTAAAAAGGAGGGATTTTTGTATTCGACTTTAATTGTACAGGACAGTAATTACAAACAACCGGGTGTTTTTATAAAATTCAATTTTAATGGTGATACTATTTAGCAAAAAAATACTATTTCAATAATGATGAGTTATTTATTACTTCAGTATGCCCTAGCGTAGATAATGGCTTTTTAATTACAGGTGCAGTACAAACAAGTACGCAGGGCTATAATGGACACCTATACTCCTGTGAGTATTTATTAAAAACAAACGAAAGTGGACTAAATTATGGGATAAAAGATTTTACAGAGCAAATTTAGATGAAACCCAAATAGAGTATAAAATAATACAAGATAGTTTAACAAAAAAAATAATTATAGTTGGAGCTCAAGATGTAGGTTCAACTCAATATTCTAATATAATGATTTTAGACAGCTTAGGAAATTTAATAACACAAAGGGGAAGTAATGGTAGTTTTGGAAGTGCGCTATTAGATATTATTAAATTAAAGGATGGAAATTATATTAGTGTTGGTGGTACGGCTCATACAGATTATATAGTTAATGGAGATGTTATCGCCTCTTCATCGCTTACTAAATTTGATATAAATGGTATTTTAATTTATAAAAAAGATTTTGACACTTTAACAGGAAACAATGCCTTCAATAAAGTATTAGTAGATAAAAATAATGATTTTCTTATTGGTGGTGCTCTATCAACCTTACATAACCATAATTTGGGGATAAATGATTTATCAAGAATAATGAAAGTTGATAAAAACGGTAATTTACTTTGGAAAAAGTATTTTGATAATTATTCAAACAATTCAAACCAAGATGGTTTAAGCGGTATGGTACTAAGCTCGGATGGAAACATAGTGTTTACTAATTATCTTAACGGAGGAAATGTTCCCCGCCCATTAAATTATAGTGTTTACAAAACCGATACAAGTTTTTGCGATGTAAACGCCATTGGTTGTTATACCTATGTTGGTGTAAATGAAAATGCATTTAGCAAACAAAAAAAAATAAAAATTTACCCTAACCCGGCAAATGGTATTTTAAATATTGAATTAGTAAATGTAGCTTCGACAAGCTCGGCCACCGAAATACAAATTATAAATACGCTTGGGCAAGTGCTTCAAACAACTAACATCTTAAATCCAACAACCCAAATTAATATTAGCAGTTTAAGTAATGGTATTTATTTTTTGCAAGTGTTTAATGCAGGTAAATTGTTGGGTACAAGTAAAATAATTAAGGAGTAAAACATCTTACTCTAATTTTAATACTTTTAATTAAATGCTCGGCAATTATAACAAAAGGTTGGGTTAAACTAAGCGTTTCGGTAAATAAAGCATTAATAGTTTGTTGGTGTATGCTTGGGTTTAAATGCCCAGGTCTTAAATATATTAAACCAATAAAGTTTATTTGTTGCGTATAAATATATTTACCAAAATCTGCATCAAACGTTACTATTACAAAGTTATTTTTATAAGCAAAATTTATAATTTCAATATCGGGGCAACTGTTTAAATTGGCAGAGGCGGTACTTAGCACTTCAACGCCTTTGCTTTTTAAATGGTCTATTAACGGTGTGGGTATATTTTCGTCGCACAAATATTTAAAATGTTGCAACATAAAAAATTATGCAACTTTAACTTCAAAATACGCATCGTTTTTTAAATAATTAGCCGCATACAGTAAGGCTTCGTTAACAGCGTTTTGGTTAAGTTGTGGATATTGTAATAACACATCGTTAACTGTAGCACCATTTGCAAGCCATTCAATAATTATATCAACACTTATGCGTGTATTTTTTATGCAAGGCTTACCATTAAGTATGGCTGGGTTACTTTGTATATAGTTAAATTGCATTTATTAAAATTATAATACAAATATAATTTTAATTTTAGGTTTAATCAAATTGTTGTGTGAATTACTAATTGCTAGTCAAAAAATTATTAAACAGTAATATTTTTTAACTGTGCTATTGTACTTCTAAACTCTTCATAAATTTCGTCTACAATTTCTGCTGCTGGTTTAATCTCTTTTATCATGGCGCTTACTTGCCCAATTTCTAATTCGCCCTCGTTTAAATCGCCTTCAAACATTCCCTTTTTAGCACGCGCCCTGCCTAATAGTTCGGTTAGTTCTTCTGCAGTTGCCCCACGTTTTTCGGCATCGTTAATTACATTAAAAAATTTATTTTTTATTAATCTAACGGGGGTTAATTGTTTTAGAGTGAGTTGTGTATCGCCCTCGTTTGTGTTTATAACTGCATCTTTAAAGTTTTGATGTGCACTACTTTCAAGGCTTGCAACAAAACGACTGCCAACCTGCACTGCATCGGCACCTAAACAAAATGCCGCTGCCATTTGCAAACCGTTAGCAATACCACCAGTTGCAATTAAAGGTAAGTTTACTGCTTTTTTTACTTGAGGAATTAAAACAAGTGTTGTAGTTTCTTCTCTACCGTTATGTCCGCCTGCTTCAAAGCCTTCGGCTACAATAGCGTCTACGCCTGCCTCTTGGCATTTAATGGCAAACTTTACATTGCTTACTACGTGCACTACAGTAATTCCATGCTGTTTTAAATGGTTTGTCCAAGTTTTAGGATTACCCGCACTTGTAAACACAATTTTAACACCCTCTTCAATAATTATTTTAATATGCTCATCAATGTTAGGGTAGAGTAGGGGTACATTTACTCCAAAAGGTTTATCCGTTGCAGCTTTGCATTTTTGAATGTGAGCCCGTAACACGTCTGGGTACATACTACCTGAGCCTATTAAACCTAAGCCACCGGCATTACTTACGGCACTTGCTAATTCCCAGCCACTACACCAAATCATTCCGGCTTGTATTATAGGCTTTTCTATTTTAAATAAATTGCAAATTGTATTGTTAGTCATAATAAAGATTTACAACAACAAATATAAAGGGATTAGAAATTAAAAGAGTGAATTATTTTAAAATAATCCTATTAGAACTAAACTCTGTGCCATCGTGTGCAGAAACATTAATAAAATACAAGCCCTTAGCAAGAGTAGAAAAATCAAAGGTGATTTTATCATCAGTTTGATTGGTAATATTTACTGTTAATTCTTTACCGGTTACATCAAAAATTTTGAATTTAATCTGGTTTGAAGAGTAAGATGAACTTAAATTCACAATACCAATGGTTGGGTTCGGATAAAAAACAACAAAGGCTTCTTTTTTTGTACGATAAATTGATTTGATGGGTGAGTACGAAAATGAATTATCTAAATCATTTATTTTGAGGCGATAATAGGAGTTGCCAAACAAAGGCTCATTATCATCGGTTTCGTAGTACAATGTTTTTGAAGAATTTTCGGTAGCTTTTACTTGCTGAATTTTTTCCCAATTTAAAGCATCTATACTACGTTCTATATAAAAATAATTAGTGTTTTTTTCGGTAGCTGTAGCCCATGTTAGGGCTGCTTTTGTATCTTGATTTTCGGCATTAAAATTTAAAAGTTCTATGGGCAATAGTGTTGAACATCCCGGGATAAAAGTAGGAAGACATGTAGGACCTCCTAATGTACCTGTAGAAGCTGTCCAAACATTATCACTACAAATTTCAATTAAGTTAGAACTGCCGCCGCCGCCGCCTGGCTGCACAATACCGCCTGCATGAATAAATAAAGCTGAATTACATGGTAATCTAATTTTACTGCCTGTTGTAAATTTTAAAGTGCCATATATTGAGATTGTCATAGAGGTTCCACAACCAGTATAGTTTAAATTTGAAGTAATTGTAACGGTAATAGTGGAGGGAATAATAATTAAATCGCCACAATTTGGAATCGAGCCACAAGACCAATTAGCGGCCGTAGACCAATCACCATTGCCTAAAGCCGTACAAATAGCAGCATTAACTTGATTTAAAATAACGGAAGTTATGGATAAATAAAAAATTAGTAAATATTTACGTTTTTTCACTTAAAACTAAGTTTTATCTACAAAAATAGCATTTTTTAACTTAAAAAACGATTTGAAATGCAGATTATTAATTAGCAAAACAATGTTAATAATGACCAATTTACACCTCTCTTAATATATGCGTTTAGTATTTTCGACAAACCGCCAGTTATCTATCATTTACTATATATCCGTTTATAAAAGTGTGATTGAGTTTGGCAACATTATTTACTTTAAAAGTAAAGCCGACAATATTTGTGGCATTTGCGTAGCCATAATAAATAACTTGAGAAAATCCGGAAAGCAATATATTACCAATGCAAACAATAAATATTTTTTCATATTGTAGTTTACTTTAAAATAATCCTATTAGAACTAAATTCTGTACCATCGTGAGCAGAAACATTAATAAAATACAAGCCTTTAGCAAGAGTAGAAAAATCAAAGGTGATTTTATCATCAGTTTGATTGGTAATATTTACTGATAATTCTTTACCGGCCACATCAAAAATTTTGAATTTAATCTGGTTTGAAGAGTAAGATGAACTTAAGTTCACAATACCAATAGTTGGGTTCGGATAAAAAACAACAAAGGCTTCTTTTTTTGTACGATAAATTGATTTTATGGGTGAGTACGAAAACGAATTATCTAAATCAATTATTTTAAGGCGATAATAGGAGTTGCCAAACAAAGGCTCATTATCATCGGTTTCGTAGTACAATGTTTTTGAAGAATTTTCTGCTGCCTTAACCTGAGAGATTTTTTGCCAGTTTGTGGCGTCGGTACTTCGTTCTATAAAAAAATAGTTTGTATTTCTTTCAGTTGCTGTTGCCCATGTAAGGGCTACTTTTGTATCTTGGTTTTCCGCATTAAACTTTAATAATTCTATGGGTAAAGGTCCGCTACCATTAATAATTATACCAGCATTGTTTGGTCCGCCGCCATTTGTTGCATTTACCGAAGACGCACAACCACTGCAACTTAAGCCCCCATTACCAGGCGTAGTAGACGCACTAACATTTAAGGTAGGTTGTGGAGTTGAAAAAACAAGAGCTCCTTGCCCGCCGCCGCCGCCGCCTGAATGCGTAGAACCTGTAACCGCATTTCCACCCGTACCGCCATTTGCATTAATTATTATTGAACACGTAGATACAATACTGTAACTATTAATTTCAAAAACTATAGTGCCAGCTGCACCGCCACCACCGCTGCCATCATTACCCGAATTAGCTGCAGTTGCTCCATTAGCTGTAATGGATATAGTACTACAAGCTCCAGTTGTTGTTAATGTACCTGTCTTTAAAAGAATTATTCCACCACCGGCACCACCAACCGTGCCAACATTATTATTTTCGTGCCCGGCGCCACCTCCACCGCCCATAAAAATGCGCGACGGGTTTATATATAGACTTAAAGTAATGCCACCTAAACCGCCTCTAGTTGGTGAACAACCTGATGCGCCACCAGTGTAACCGGGACCTCCAATACCACCAACAGTAAAATTACCACCGCCTCCGCCACCTGAATTTTCGTCGTTACCACCGCCACCGCCGGTTAAAATTTTGCCTCTTGCGCCTGTAAAAGCAGTATTTGTATTTTTATAAATTCCTTCCCCTTTACCTGCCCATTTGTTACCTATTGCCATTATAAAATTTGCATCACAAGACGTAGAAGCAAAATTTGGAGTGTTTTTTAAACCTCCAACAAAACCAATTGCATTAGCTGTAATGCTATGCCCTAAAGTAAATATTGTAGGCACTTCAATTGCAATAATACCGCCTACATTACCATTCCATACTAAACCCGTTATATTATTAGTGGATGTAAATGCCGTTGCACTCAATTGCCTAAATGTAATTATTTGAACAGATGAGTTTACTCCAGTATTATAGGTATTAATTAATGGTGTTGTTAATACAATACTGGTGGGGGTTCCTGCACTTAAATTAACGGCGGAAATAGTTTTTTTCTCAAACACACCAGCGTTACCAATAATACTTATATCGCCAAAAGTAGCAACATTAGTGGTGTTGGTGCCAATTACATTGTCTTGCATCTGCATTACAATAACTTGTTCACCCACATTAAAAGTATGATTTACTTGATTTACATTAGTGACAGTAAGTTGAGTTGAAGTTAAAGTAGTAACCTTGGCATAGGCATTATAAATTACTTGCGCGTAATTAAGCGAGGTAGAAAATATAAAAACAATTAGTAAATATTTTTTCATTAGTATTGAGGATTAAACAAATATATAAAAATATTTAAATAAAACAATTTTATTTTCGATAAAGTATTAACTATTTGGGTATAGAAATAGGATATTATTTTATTATAATTTTATTCAAACTAAATTCTGTATTATCGGGTGCGCTAACGTTAATAAAATACAAACCTTTTTGAAGATTAGATAAATTAAATGTTATTTTATCTTCGGTTTGATTGGTAATATTTACAAATAATTCTTTTCCGCTAACATCAAAAATTTTGTATTTTAATTGACCTAATGCGTATGACGAACTCAAATTTAAAATTCCCAATGTTGGGTTGGGATAGAAAATAATAAAGGGACTAAATTAGGATAAATAGTTTTAATTTCATTAAAAAATCAATTTTAATAAAAGTAGTATTATTTTGTTAATAAGCACGTTAACTTGGGGTGATTATTGAGTGAATGTATGATTATATTGAGTTAGTAGACTTATAGACCACCCTCTTTTAAGCGTTCGGCATTTTCGGCAAACTGCAATTTATCAATCATTTCTTGTATATCGCCGTTTACAAAGTTTTCTAAATCGTAAAGGGTTTCGTTTATGCGGTGGTCGGTAATGCGGTTTTGTGGATAATTATACGTTCTAATCTTTGCACTTCTATCGCCTGTCGTCACCATCGTTTTACGACGTTTTACAGTTTCCTCTAATCGTTTTTGATATTCTATATCGTAAATTTTATTACGCATCATATTCATGGCTTTTTCACGATTACCTAATTGATTTCGTTCGGTTTGGCAAGTTACAACTAAGCCGGTTGGTTTATGCGTTAAAATTACTTTACTCTCTACTTTATTTACATTTTGTCCGCCGGCACCACCACTTCGGGCTGTAGCCATTTCAATATCGCTATCTTTAATATCAACGTCTAATTCTTCTGCTTCGGGCAATACTACTACACTGGCTGCACTTGTATGTACTCTGCCTTGCGCCTCAGTAGCAGGCACACGCTGTACACGGTGCACTCCGCTTTCAAATTTTAAAATGCCATAAGCTCCGGGTGCAGTAACGTTAAAAACAATTTCCTTGTAACCGCCCATTGTACCGGGGCTACTATCTACAATTTCAATTTTAAAATTTTTGGTTTCGCAATAGCGGCTATACATTTCAAATAAATTTCCTGCAAAAATACTGGCTTCATCTCCACCCGTACCCGCACGTAATTCCATCACACAGTTTTTGGCATCTTCAGGGTCTTTAGGAATTAGCATTAAACGAATTTTATCGGTTAGTTCCGATTCTAACAAACGGTTTTCTTCCAATTCGGCTTTTGCCATATCCAAAAAATCTTTATCTTTTTCGGTAGCCAACACTTCTTTAGCACTCTCCATATTTGAAAGCACTTTTTTATATTCATTAATTACTATAACTATTTGCCCCAATTCTTTATATTCGATGTTTAATTTTTTAAACAGTTTCATATTGGCAATAATAGTAGGGTCTGCCAACTTTAATTCCACATCCTGGTAACGGCTTTTTATTTCTTCTAACTTATCTATCATAATTTTTTGGAGGCATAAAGATACTAAATTTTTAAGCGCCAGGCTTAGTGTTTTTTTGATTATCTTTGAAGCAAATTTTATTATTAAAATATGAAGAAATTATTATCTTTTTTATTTGTTTCCGTTTTTTTTATAAGTAATGCACAAGATTTTTTAGGACTACAAACCAGTAACTATGGCGGTGTAATTAGTGCTTATAGCAACCCCGCCAATATTGTAGATGGTAGATTTAGAACGGATATTGTATTATCGGGGTTTAATGTTACCGCCGAAAATAATTATGTTGGGGCAAAAAGATCTTCAATAAATTATCGTAATTTTTTAAAAGGTGAGTTAGGGACTTGGGATACTATTAGAAAAGCTTCACCGGATTATTGGAAAAATAATGTAGTTACAAAAGATAATGACAATAACAAATCCATATATGTTTCGGGTAGAATTGTGTTGCCATCGTTTTTAATTCCTATAAACCGCAAAAATGCTGTGGCCTTTAATTGGAGCCTGCGAAACTATGTTAATATTGACGGTATTTCTCCTCCACTAGCAAAGTTAGCTTATGAAGAGTTTGTATATCCAAATCTTTGGATTAAAGATTTAAATAATAAAAAATTAAGTGTACAGCAAATGAGTTGGGCCGAATATGGTTTTAGCTACGCCCATGTATTTAAAGAAGATAACCAACACTATTTTAAAGCTGGTGCCACAGTTAAATTATTGCAGGGTTTAACAGCGGCATACCTGTATATTGAAAATTTAGATTATAAATTCCCTATACAATCAAATGATACCATTAGTATATTAAGTTCAGATGTAGCCTATGGTCACAGCGATAACTTTGATTTTAGAAATCAAAACGATATCAAATACAAATTTACATCGTACCCCGGTGTAGGTTTTGATGTGGGAGGCGTTTACGAATGGCGACCTGATTTTGAAGAGCATAAATACGAAATGGATGGCGAAAAAGGCTTGTGGCGCAACGATAAAAATAAATATAAATTAAAAGCCAGTTTTGCAGTAGTAGATATTGGCGGCATACGATTTAGGAAAGGTAGCACCTCAAACGACTTTACAGCTAATATTAGTTACTGGAATTTAAAACCTATAAACATTAACAGTGTAGCAGGTTTTGATAGTTTAATGACAACTAGTTTTGGAAGTAAAGCTAGTGAAACCACTTTTAAAATGGCATTGCCTACAGCTATTAACGCTAATGTTGATTATCATATTTGGAAACCTTTTTACGTAAATTTAATGGCAAACATTACCAATTTTATGCAAAAAAAGGAATCGAAAGTACATGACTATACAAATATTAGTTTAGCTCCGCGTTTCGATCATAAATGGTTTGGTGTTACGTTACCACTAAGTTACAATACACTTTCAGCATCAAGAGGCGATGCTGTTACCTTAGGCACAATGCTACGTTTGGGGCCATTAGTAATTGGTACTAATAATTTGCCTATGCTAATTTCATCAGATGTTTACGGCGCAAGTTTATACGCATTGCTTAAAATACCTATACCTTATGGCCCGCCAAAAGATAAAGACAAAGATAAAATTAGCGATAAAAAAGATTTGTGTAAAGATGTACCCGGTGTTTGGGAATTTATGGGTTGCCCTGATAAAGACGGAGATCATATACCTGATAAAGACGACAAATGCCCCGAAGTATTCGGTGTAAAAGAACTACAAGGTTGCCCCGATAAAGATGGCGATGGAATTACAGATGCAGAAGACGCTTGCCCGGATGATAAAGGAACTGCCGAATTTAAAGGTTGCCCTGATAAAGACGGCGATAAAATTATTGACAAAGATGATGAGTGCCCAGATGATGCCGGTTTAGCCGAATTTATGGGTTGCCCTGATAAAGATGGTGACGGAACGCCTGATAAAATGGATGCTTGCCCGGATATTTTTGGACCAAAAGAATACAAAGGCTGCCCTGATAAAGATGGTGACGGAGTTTTAGACAAAGTAGACGGTTGCCCTGATGTGGCAGGACCTAAAGAAAACAAAGGTTGCCCTTGGCCGGATACCGATAAGGATGGTATTTTAGATAAAGACGATGCTTGCCCTACAGTGCCTGGCGTAGTAGCGTTTAAAGGTTGCCCGCCACCGCCTCCAATGAAAGAAGCTGAGAAAAAAATATTAGAGCGTGCTTTCGAAAGTTTAGAATTTGCAAGTGCTAAAGATATTATAAAAGCAAAATCGTTTCCATCGTTAAACGATTTAGGTAAATTATTAGTAAATCATAAAGGCGATTGGAAATTAAAATTAAGCGGGCATACCGATAACCAAGGCGATGCAGCTAAAAACATGATACTATCCGAAAAACGAAGCAAGGCTGTTAAAGCTTACTTAGTTAAAAAAGGCGTACCAGCCGATAATATTTTAACCGAATGGTTTGGACAAACCATGCCTATTGCCGATAATACAAACGAAAAAGGTCGCCAAAAAAACAGACGCGTGGAGATGAAAATTTTATTTAAAGAACAATAATAAAATAACTATTATTTAAATAGCGAGAGTTAATACTCTCGCTATTTATTTATATTTGTTTAAATAAGCTATTTTTTTTAGGTAATTATTACCATTAAGGTAGGCGCACCAATTTGTAAATACTGCTCTTTTAATAAAGTCTGTAATTTTTTTTAGTTGGATAAAAACAATAGACCACTTTCATAATTGATAATTGTAAATTCCAGATATTAGATTTAATATTAAAGTAAATCGCTTTCTCCTATTTCAATATTTTTCAGCTAAAATTCTAACTATTTTTATTTAGCGTATCATATTTTCAACAGTAACTCTGCTAGATGATATTTGTTGATTATGTTTTTTATCTTCATCTGTAAGTGGATTTTTCTTACTTCTCTTTTTTGGTATTTCAGTATTTAAGTGTTTTTTCTAAAATCTTTAATAATCTGTGTCAGCCTGTATTTTAATAGTTGTATTAACGTATGTTTTACTTTCTTTAAATAATAGATAATCGTGTTTTTTCCCCTCTGATTGTGCTACACAAATTATCCGTTTACTTATTTTGTCTACAACTATTTGACTTTTTAAAGTGTGTTTTTTCTTTTTGCCGGAGTAATATTTTCGTTGTTTTTTTCGGACGTTCAATCGGACTTTCTGCTACATCGACCAATACTATTTCAAACGAATTAGCTTGTTGTAATACTTTTTTTTCTGGTAAATAAAACAGTTCACTTTTGATTAATAATCTCTCAAGGTCTGTTATTATTCGCCAACACTGAGCCTCACTAATGCCGTAATCAGAATTTATGTATAAAAATGTCCTACACTCTTTTTAGTACATCAAAAGGTTAAGTGATTTATCCTCCATGCTTAATTTGGATTTTAAACTACGCTTTAAACCTGCTACTTTATGAGTTAATTTTGGTGATAATCGAACAGCTTCATTAATCATTGTCATAAACGTATCTTTTAAAACACCTATAAGTCTCTTGAATACAGGTGGATTATGATTTTTTATTGCATACTATTTGATATACAAAAATCAGCATCACATCAATACGTTTTAGTGAATTTCAAAAACGTTAATAATATATCTCTGTAAATTATGAGAGGGATCTAATATTTAGGAGAATTAATTTTTACCATAATATTTTAGTTTAACCAAATATAGCTGAAAGACCTTACCTAAACTGCTTTATGCCGTTATTTTTTTTTAATCGAACATTAACTATTTGTTATCAAGTAAACTTTTTTAGCGTAGAAAATAAAAAAGCTGTGGTAAATTTTACCACAGCTTTAAAAATGAACTAATTTAAATTATTATTCTACAATTAATTTTTTGTGAGTAGTTTCTTTTCCAACACTTACTTCAATTAAGTAAATTCCTTTGGCATAATTATTTAAATTTATGATTGCGTTATTTTTATTATGTTGTTTATTTTCTATTATTTGCCCTAAGTTGTTATAAACAACATAATTAAATTCAGCACCAACATATTTAATAGTTACATGTGTTTGCGCTGGGTTAGGGTAAATTAATAACAAATTATTTATCGAAACATTTTGATTTATACCAGTGGCAAAACCTACGCAAGTACTTGCACTTGAAGCGCAGCCCTGTGAATCGCCAATATTTACTGTATAGCAGGCAGGTGCTAAAGCAGATTCGGTTGAAGATGTTCCGCCACTTGGTGACCAACTATAAGTGTATGGACCAACTCCACCGGTTGCATTTACGCTTGCAATACCATCGCTACAAGTGCTACAACTTGCTACAGTATTTGAGGCCACTGAAGTTATAGAAGTTGAATTAACAACTGTTACAGTTTTTGTTAAAATACAACCTTTAAAGTCGGTTACTATACAATTAAAAAAACCTGAACACAAACCGTTAATACTTTGGCTTGATGATGAATTGCTCCATAAATAAGTATAAGGCGAAGTACCACCGCTTGCACTAATTGAAGAAGTACCATTACAAAACCCGCAAGAAGTATTATTAGCATTAATTGTTGAGGTTAAAACAGCAGGTTGGGTAACCATTGCCGTGGCACTTATTGCCAAACAACCTTTGCTATCTTTAACCAATACTGTATAATTGCCCGCGCACAAACTTGTATTTGCACCACCAGGACTGTATGTATAGCTATAGGCAGGAGTACCACCCGTAACTGTTGCAACCAAGCTTCCATTACAAGCACCATTGCAAGTTGCATTAGTAACGTTAACCGCAGTAATTGTTGGGTTTGCGTTTATACCAATTGAAAATGATGTAGTGCCAGAACAGGCGCCATTACTTCCTGCAACAGTATAAGTGGTTGTCACGGTTGGCGAAAATACTACCGACGAACCTATTAATCCTCCTGGGTTCCATGTATAACTTGTTGCGCCACCTGCTGTTACGGTTGTACTTCCACCTGCACAGACTGCTGGGTTAGAAGGAGTAATTAATATAGTTAATGCGGAGCCGATTGTTACACTGACCGTTTTTGTATTAGTACAACCCAAACTTGTTCCAGTAACTGTATAATTTGTAGAAGTGCCTGGGCTTACAAGTAAAGGATTACTTGTAGAACCTGTATTCCAACTATAAGTTGTAGCACCACTTGCGGCAATAGTTGCTGTGCCACCCGCGCAAATAGTTTGATTACTAACGGCTACAGTGGGAGTAGCGTTTACAACAACTGTAGAGGTATTACTAGAAGAGCAACTTCCATTATTACCTATTACGCTATATATTGTTGTTGTAGATGGTGTAACTGTTAATGGATTTGTAGTTGCGCCTGTACTCCATGAATAGCTAGTTGCACCGCTTGCTGTTAAAATCGCAAAACCTCCGGAACACATTGTGGCACTATTTACAGCTACAGTAGGAGTTGCTATTATAGCTATTGTTTTTGTTATTGATGATGTTAAAGTACCATTAATAGCTGCTAAAGTTATACTATAAGTTCCTGCCGTGGTGTAACTGACTGTTGGATTTGTTGCTGTAGAGCTGGCGGGACTTCCCCCTGGCATCGTCCAACTATAAGTTGCACCGCCTAAACTTGTATTTGTTAACGTAATACTTGCTCCGGAACAAATAGGGGAGGTTAAATTAAAATTTGCTGTAGGGCTTGTAATGGCAGTGGTAGCAATATTTACATTATCTAAATACAAAGCTTGCCCATAATGCCCATGATTAACAAAACTAATCATTACATTACTTTGCCCAGATGTTAATGCTGAGATATTTACAGTTTCGGTTCGCCAAGCTGCTGCGGTTGGTGTAAATGTATTTGCTTGCAACGTACCTGCCGATGTTGATAATACAGAACCACCTTTGCTGTAAATACTTGTCCAACTTGTGCCACAATTAGTTGATAATTTTACTTCTAATGTATCCGAATAAAAATTATCAAATTGTTTATAAGCCACATCAAAACCTAAGGTGGCAGTTGCAACACTACTAAATATATATTTTGGAGTTCTGATTTCATCTCTTTCGCCAGCCGCATCTAGATTATAATCATCAAATAAAGCACTAGATGTACTTAATCCAAACCCTCCAAAACTTGTAGTTTTTGTCCATTTCATTACATCATTACCAATATTATTTTCTGTCCAATTAGTTGGCACAAATGTTGCCCCTTGAAAGCCTTCGCTTAAAGGCAGCGCTATTGGTCCAGCAACTGTAATATAGGCTAATTTAACTTTGGTATTACCGCCATTGGCATTTGTAGCTTGTAAGGCAACAGAATAAGTGCCTGATGCAGCCCATTGTACTAATGGGGCAGAAGATGTTGAGGTTGCCGGAATACCTGCTTGAAATGTCCAACTCCACGTACTAGGTATGTACAATGAGCTATCTACAAATGCAAGTGACACACCAGGACAGGTATTACGTATTGGTGCAAAAAAGTTTGAAACAACTGGCGTGTTTGAAAAACTCGCGGCGCAATTCATTGCGGCAAAAGCTTCAATACGACCAGCGCCTAATTGAAAACCGGTTAAGTAAGTGCTGTTTGCTGCAATAGTGTAAATGTTTGCAGCAGTACTTTGAATACAATTTAGAACATCATTTTGAGTCATATACGGAGTTTTAGAAAGCATTAAACTTGCTAAACCTGCTACTAATGGTGTTGCCATAGATGTGCCTGAAATAGAATTATAAGTGTTAGCCGGATAGGTACTATAAATATTTTCGCCTGGTGCACAAATATCAACCCAAGTACCACGGCATGAAAAACCTGATTTTACATTTGAGGTAGCTACCGAAGCTACACAAAACACATTATTATAAGCGGCTGGGTAATGTAAAACTGTTTCGTTACCTGTGCCACCATCATTTCCGGCCGCGCACACAACAATGCAACCTCTGTTCCATGCATAATCAATTACAGCTTGTTCGGAAGAAGAAGCTGAACTTACTCCACCCCAAGAACATGAAATAACTTTAGCATTAACTTTAGCTGCATAAATAATGCCTCCATAACCATTTGAAATACCTGTTGTGCTTCCAGTATTTGTTTGACATTTTACAGGAATAATTTTTATATTCCAACCAATAGAAGCCATTCCAACACCATTATTTGTAACACCACCTGCAATGCCCGCGCAATGTGTGCCATGGCTCATAGAATTATTCGAAGGAATAGTGTTGTTGTCATTATCAGCAGCATCCCAACCATTCACATCATCTACATAACCATTAGCATCGTCATCAATTAAATTACCGGCAATTTCGGCTGGGTTTGTCCAAATATTAGCTGCTAAATCTGGATGAGAACGGTCAACTGCATTATCTACAATTGCGCATGTAATTGTTGAAGTTCCAAAAGAAGTGCTGTTAAAAACATTCCAGGCATTATTGGCATTAATTTGTGTAAGGTGTGCTCCAAATGTGGGGTCGTTAGGCGAAGCATCGGATGAGTTTAAACTTACTTTTTCGGCATATTCTACCCCGGAAATAAATTTTAATTCGTTAATTAAATCTTCAATCTGATTAATTCGCGAAAACTTTACTTGTAATATATATGGTAATTTTGCATCATCGTTAGCTTGGTAAAAAGGTTTGTAAGCTTTAGTAGCACCGTACTTAAAAAGAGTTTTACTTACATTTCCTAACTTTGTAATTTGAATATTGTTAGGATTATCTTTTGCTACATTTTTTAAAGAACCGGGCGTAAACTTTATATAAATTTCTCCGTCTACCTGATATTTGTAAACTGTTTGGCTTAATGATTTATTACATAAAATAATTATGGCAATAAAGGATAAAATTTTTTTCATTTAAAAATGTGTTTAGGTTAGATATATAAAACTACAAAATAAAAAGTGTATTACCAAAACCGTTGGTGTAATTTTTTTGTTATTTTTAGATTTTATGATTTTAGCGGTTATAGATTGTGGTACAAATACATTTAACTTACTTATTGTTGAGTTAAAAAATTATGCTTACACTAAAATTTTCAATACGCGAATTCCTGTAAAATTGGGAGAGGGAACTATTAATAAAGGGCTTATAGATACTATACCTTTTAATAGAGGAATAAATGCCCTTACAGAATTTAAAAAACATTTAATTCAATTTAATGTTGCTAAAACATTAGCCTATGCAACTTCGGCTATTAGAGATGCAAAAAATGGTACAGATTTTGTAATTAAAACTAAATTAGATTTAGGTATAGATATAACCGTAATTGACGGTAATCGCGAAGCCGAATTAATTTATTTAGGAAATAGAGTAGCGGCAAATATTAACGATAATTTAGTTTTAATAATGGATATTGGAGGCGGTAGCACTGAATTTATTTTGGCAAACGGACAACAAATTTTTTGGAAACAAAGTTTTTTATTAGGCGCAGCCCGTTTGTTAGAAAGGTTTACAATTTCTGATTCAATAACTGAAACTGAAATTAAAATTATATATGATTACCTTTTTAATGAATTACAACCTTTGTTTATTGCCATAAAATTATTCCCTACAGTCGAACTAATTGGCTCTTCGGGTGCTTTTGATTCTATTATTGAAATGATACATGGAGAATATAATGGTGAGCCTCTAATAAAAGAAAAAATTTGCTACGATGTGGATATAAGTAATTATAATAAAGTAGCTAGTCTGGTAATAAAATCTAACTTGCAACAACGTAAAGAAATTAAAGGGTTAATTCCCATGCGTTTTGATATGATTGTAGTATCGAGTTTATTAATTAATTTTATTTTAAAGTCGTTACCAATTAATAAACTTCGTGTGTCAACTTACTCTTTAAAAGAAGGAGCTTTGGTAGATTTTATAAAAAATAATAACTCATAAAAAATGGCAAAAATATTAGTGATAGATGACGAAAAAGCAATTCGCCGCTCAATAAAAGAAATTTTAGAATTTGAAAAACATACTATTGAAGAAGCTGAAGACGGTGTAACTGCTCTTAATCTTGCTCTAAAAAATAATTACGATATTATTTTAAGCGATATTAAAATGCCAAAATTGGATGGCGAAGAATTATTAAATAAATTAATTGAAAATAATATTAGCTCAGCTATAATTATGATGAGTGGGCATGGCACTATTGAAACTGCTGTTAACGCTGTAAAAAAAGGCGCTTACGATTATTTAGCAAAACCAATTGATTTAAACCGTTTGTTAGTATGCATAAAAAACGCGTTAGAGAAAACAGAATTGGTAACTGAAACAAAAATTTTAAAAAAGAAAATTTTAAAATCGGTGGATATGATTGGCAATTCTGCTTCGATTGAAAACGTAAAGCAACTAATTGAAAAAGTAGCGCCTACTGATGCTCGGGTTTTAATTACTGGTAGTAATGGCAGTGGAAAAGAATTAGTTGCAAAATTACTACACGAAAAAAGTAACCGATTTAATGGTCCGCTAATAGAAGTAAACTGCGCGGCCATACCAAGCGAGTTAATTGAAAGCGAATTATTTGGGCACGAAAAAGGATCGTTTACAAGTGCAGTTGCGCAGCGTAAAGGAAAATTTGAATTGGCAGAAGGCGGAACTTTATTTTTAGATGAAATTGGTGATATGAGTTTAAGCGCACAAGCAAAGGTATTGCGCGCTTTACAGGAAAGTAAAATTACCAGAGTAGGGGGGGATAAAGAGTTAAAAATAAATGTACGAGTAATTGCGGCAACTAATAAAAATTTAGAAAAAGAAATTGAAGATGGAAATTTTAGAAGAGATTTATATCATCGCTTGGCAGTAATTCCAATACATGTGCCAAGTTTAGATGAGCGTAAAGACGATATCACCATTTTATCAGATTATTTTTTAGAATTAGTTTGCGAAGAAATGGGCATAGCAAAAAAAGTAATAACAGATACAGCAGTTTCAGCGTTACAAAACAGAAACTGGCCCGGCAACATTCGTGAGTTTAGAAATGTTATTGAGCGTTTAATTATTTTAGGCGGAAAAGAAATTTCAGAAAAAGATGTACAGCAGTTTGGGTAAAAAATTGCTGTACATCTTTTAATTAAAAATTTTTATTTTGGACTAATTTTTCCAATATACCCGTCAGAATAATTTAAAACGCCACTATTAAATGTAAAAAATGCAGATGGAAAACAAACTATAGCCCCTAAACATGCAAGAATAGACGGTCCAACTTTATATCGGTTTCGTTGGGAGTTTACATAGAAAGTATTATTATATACTTCTATTTCAGTTGGTGATATGTATTTTTTATCAGATTTAGATGCGTTTATGGCATTAATTTTTTCTTCATTTTTTGTAAATGCGCCATCACTATCATTAAAAACCGCATACTCTAATCTATCTGTTTGTTGCTTTTTAGATTTGCGGGAAGACCTGTTTTTTTTCTCTGATTTGGCTTGAAAATCTGAGCCATAAGTAACATAGTACTTATCATTTTTAGTTATAACATTCATGTCATAAATACTGGTTCCTAAATAAGTTTTTTGTCTATCTAAATTTTGCAACCATTTTATTTTTCCATCGCTTGCAATTTTAAAAGCCGTTACATTATCTTTTTCACAATAATATACAGTTCTACAAGTTGTAGCACCATTCGAGCTTGAGTTACAATAAGTGCGGCTGTAATTATACATAATTGAGGCAAAAATTACTACGTCACCATTTGATGTGCGAGTGGTAGACTCTATAACATAATCGCTTGGTATAGATTCAACTTCAGATTGTTTTTTCTTTTTTGATGTAAATATTCCGGTACGGTCTTTTCTGTCATTTTTATCTTTTTCAAACAATTTATTTAGTTGGTCAGCACTAAAGGTGTTAATGGTTGTATTATTTAATTTTAAAGTTTTTGCATTCAAATCTATATAATATAAACCATGTTTATCATTGCCTTTTGCATCTTTATTTAAATCGGTAAAAAAGCCAACTACTTTTACGGAATTGGCATCGGGTAATAATACACACGATTGAGTGTATTTATTTTCAAATTTTATTGGATAAGAATTTAATGAACCATCAACAGGATTAATAGCAGATATTAAAGTATAATAATTTGCATATAAATTTTTATTGTTTTTTAATTCTTTGTATTCATCTTTAGTTGGTGTAATACTGGTTTTTAAATAAAGAATTCCATTATCTTCATAAGAATAGTTAGACGATAACCCATTTTTATATGCAAAACGAGATGAGCCACTTGAAACAATTGGTAATTCGATTTGTTTGCTCGCTAAAAAGTTTAATTCGGAATCAATTAGTTTATATTCAAATTTAGTAGGGCTACCTTTAGTAACCGATGGTTCGCCACCAATTAAAACAGTATTACCAACTTTTGGATTATAAACCACAAAAATTTCAGGATTACTATTGTTTTTGCCGCCTACTTTTTTTAATTCATAAATTTTTTTAATTTTTTTAATGGGTTTCATTTTTACATCGTAAGTACTAACGTGCAGTTCCTCTGCTTCACGGGTGCTGTTTAACCAGAATACATATATAACATCGTTAAAAATTACAGTTTTATAATAATCTAATCCTTTAAAATTATCGAATTTAGAATCTTTTCTATCAAAAATTATTTTTGATTGCACTTCTTTCATTGTTTTTTTATCGAGTGCTTTAATAATAATTTTACGCGTTTTTACTTTAAACATGCCGCCATTTGCCGAAAATTTTGAATATAAATAACTGCTATTTTCGCCCAATATGCGGTTAAAGTATCCTTCTTTTCTATCGTAACGCATTTTATCGCTCCAATTTAAATTTAAATTTTGAGAAATAATGACTTTACAAATAAGCAAGCCAATAAGTAATAAATTTAGTTTTGTTTTCATATTTTTTATGTTTGTGTTTATAGGTTTATTTGTAATTAATAATGGTTAAAATCCAAATCCAAAGCTATAACCAAGTGTAAAATATAATGCTAAGTCGCGTGTATATTTACCCACAGACTTAGTTACATTATAATTAGGAGCACCATAATTAGTGTTAGTATTACTTGAAACAATATATTTATCGTATCGTAATATTGAAAAACCAACCGAAGCGTAAAAATCATGTGTGGTTTTTTTAATACTTTTTTCAGCCCCTAACATTAGTAAAAAAGAATTATTTATAAGTTTTATGTTTCTATCACTGCTAATAAATGTATACTCGTTTGGGCTTAGAAACGGTATAGAATAACTATTAAATGTAAAGTTGTTTGTTGAGTTACGATAGCTAAATCCATAATAAGGACCATTAAAAGGATCATCACCATTTAAATAATATTTAAAATTTACACCAAAATATCGTCCAAGTGTATTAACGGATTCGGCTGGAAAAAAACTCTCAATACCAATTCCTTCTTCTGCAACATTATTTAACTCTATTAAATCTGAAATAATTAATTTTTGAATGGGGTCGGTCTTAAATGTAAAGCCAATAATTGGTTCTATTGAAAAATCGTTAGATATAAAATTTTCGTAGCTAACTATTGCCCTCCCTAATAAAATACCTGTAGCTTCAAACTTAAACGCATTATTAAAGTCATTTACATGTTTGGTTTTAGTAGACGTTTTATCATCATTTACTAATACTTTATTATATTTAGGTTGATATTTATCATCAGCAGGATTTGGTATAGGCTTTGATTTAGTTGACTGGGCAATTGATTTATTAAAAATTAATACAATAAAAACAATATGGAGGTATTTAATTTTCATTTTATTTTTATTAATACAACGTATTTTAAAAGTTGCTTTATTTTATCTTCTAACTTTAAATCGCTTAATGTGTTTTGTTTTGGAAAAGTAATGGTTTCGGGCAATGTTTCAATTAAATTTTTTACATAGTTTAATTTTATCGCGTAAGAAACATTATCAGCCTCACTAATTTTAGAATTGATAATACCAATTAATTGCGATTTATCGTCAAATACAGGGCCGCCGCTATTTCCGGGTTGAACAGGTATTGATGTTTGAAAACTATTTAATGCGTTTTCATAACCGGTTTTAGAGCTAATTTTTCCATCAGTAAATTTTGCATCTTTTCCCATGCCGCCCAAGGCAAGCGGGTAACCTATAGTAAATGCACTTGCTCCAATATCAATATTTCCTTCATTTTTAAAAGAATAATCAATAGTTTGAATAATATCAGATAAACTATCGCTAATTTTAATTATAGCTAAATCATTAGTTTTATCTTGAGAAATTACTTTAGCTTCATACGATTTCGAAATCTGATCTTTAAAAACCTCTACAATAATTTTTTTGTTATTTTCAACAACATGGTAATTTGTAATAATGTATCCCTTTGCATTAAACAATAAGCCGGTGCCTGTTCCAACTACACCTTTATCATCTACCGATTTTTTTAAAGGGTTTGAAGAGATTGAACTAATTGGTAATTTTAATTTTATGTATTGTACTTGTATTGTGTTTTTGCCATTTACTGCAAAACCTAAGCCACTACCAAACGATTTTGAATCTTCGGTTTTAAAAACAACTTCGCCATTAATGGTGTATACAATTGCATCTTCATCAGCAAAAATTTTCAAGTTGTTCTCTTTATCTTTATTAATAGAAGCACTATACATTTCATTCGCATCTTGAGTAGTAATTCCTTCGTAAACCGATCCTATATAGAAATTTTCATTTGTAATAAAAAAATAACGATGATTTTGCCAATCTTTAAAATTAAAAAGCAGCCCCCCTTTTGGATTCTTACTTTCTTTTGGAAAGTTAATAGTATATTCTAAAATATAATCATCACTTGTTATAGGAAAATTTATATAACGTGAAGTTCCTTCTTTTGTAAGAGATTTAATTATAAGTTTGTTTTCCGCAATCTGGGCAATTGATTTATCGCTTGCGTATAATTCCCAGTCTAAATTATTATTTTCAAAACTTTCATCAGTTATTTTAAAGCCCGTACCGTCTTCGTTAAATTCTTTATAAGTATTTTCTTCAGGTTTACCATTTTTATAATTCGCTTCAAAACTAATATTTCCGTTTTCAAAATATTTATACGATTGACCATCTTTAATGCCATTTAAATTAAAAATAGTTTCTTCTTTTTTTGAACCATTTTTATAAAACCAAGTACATTTACCCCTATGCTTTGTGTTGTTGTCATTTTGTTGATCTTGTAATACTACATCACCTTCAAAATAAATACCGGCATTACTTATATAATATCCCTTCTTAAATTCTTTATAATAATACGCGTTTTCAGAAGGCGAAGAATTGCCATTTTTATCAAAATAAAATTTTTGTGAAAAAGAAGTAAAAGAAAATAAAAGCAATAAGTTTACAGCACCAAATAGTATGTTTTTTTTTAAGCACATAAACTTAACGTAAACATAATAAAATTAATTTTCAACCAAAAATATTTTATTTATAGTTATAAAGTGCTTTTGGTAAATTGCTTTTCGTTTTAAACTTAGCTTAGGTGTAATTTCGCCACCCTCAACGCTCCAATGTGAGTTTATTAATTCGCAGCGTTTAAGTTGTTCGTGTGGAGCTAAATCTTTATTTAGTTCTTTAATTGGATTTAAAATTAATTTTTTTAGTACGTCGTTATTTAACATTGCTTCGTTACTTAACCATTCAATATTGTTTTTTGTACAATAGTCTTTAATATTTGCAAACGAAGGAATAATAATTGCCGAAACAAATTTTTGTCCTTCGCCAACAACCATACATTGTTCTACATATTTATTTTCTTTAATTTTATTTTCCAACATTATTGGCGAAATATATTTACCCGCACTATTTTTAAAAATTTCTTTTTTACGATCAGTAATTTTTAAAAATTTTCCATTTATAAAGGTTCCAACATCACCTGTATGAAACCAGCCTTGGGCATCTATTGCTTCTTTTGTAGCTTCGGGGTTTTTATAATATCCCAACATTAGGCTTGGTCCACGCATTAAAATTTCGCCATCTTCCTCAGCTATTTTTACTTCGCTATTTTCAACCACAGTACCTACCGTTCCAAGCATAATATTATTTTTGCCAAAATTATTAACGGCTATTACTACGCAAGTTTCTGTTAAACCATAGCCTTGTAACATAGTTAATTTGGCACAGAAAAAAATACGTTCTAAACGCGTGTTTAAAGCGGCACCGCCACTTACAATTAATACTACATTACCGCCTACTGCGGCACGCCACTTTTTGTAAACCAAAATATCGCATAGTTTTCGTTGTAGTTCGTACCAAGCACCGTTGGCTCCATTAAGTTCATATCGCTCGGCAAGACGTAAACTTAAATTAAATATTTGTTTTTTAATACCTGTAAGTTTATCGCCAGCATCAGTAATTTTTTCTAAAACACGCTCAATAATACGCGGCACAGCTACAAAAATTTGTGGTTTAATTTCTCTGCAATTATCTCCAATGGTTTCAAAATTTTCGGCGTAATAAATACTTACACCGTGGTATAAATAAAGCGTGTTTAAAAACCGTTCGTAAACATGATTTAGCGGCAAAAAACTTAAAGCACGCCAATCAGGTTTAAAAGGCGCTAAATTTTTACAAACCAACACATTGCTCACCATGTTTTTGTGCGAGATCATAACACCCTTGGGATGCCCTGTTGTGCCTGAGGTGTATAGAATAGTATATAAGTCGTTCTCGAATATCGTATTTTTTATTTTGGTAATTTTTTCGACGTCTAAATTTTGTTTCCCTATTTCTAAAAATTCCGAAAAATGTTTTACGCCTTCAATGTGATTAAAACTAAATACATATTTTAGGTTAGGAAGTTCGTTTTCCATTAACGCTAATTTTTGATAGATAGATTTATCAGATATAAAAATTAGTTTAGCTTCGCTGTGATTTAAAATATATTTTAAATCGCCGGCACTAATGGTTGGGTAAATAGGTGCTGTAACAAAGCCCGCTTGTTGTACACCGTAATCTACAAAATTCCATTCGGGTCGGTTATTAGCCATAATTGCAACAACATCGTTTTTTTGCAAACCAATTTTTAATAATGCACTCGCTACAATTTGCGTATTTTCAATAAAATTAGCAACACTAATATTTTGCCATACTTTATTTTCTTTAGCGTTTAAAATGTCGGCTTTAGTAGAATTAGCTTGTAACTTATCTAAAATATCAAATACCCGTTTAACTTCCATAAATTAATAAAATCTAATATCTTAAATAAATTACTTAATAGCAAAATAAATTTTGTTTTTATTCTTATTTTTGTATTATGATTGTAATAACAGGTGCAGCAGGTTTTATTGCGAGTTGTTTAATTTCTAAATTTAATGCAGAAGGAATAACTGAATTAATTTTGGTTGATGACTTTACCATTATTGACAAAGAACCAAACTATAATTTAAAAATGTTTTATCAAAAAGTTGAGCGTAAACATTTTTTAGAATGGTTTGATGTTCACGCTAATATTATAAAACAAGTAATACATATTGGCGCACGTACTGACACAGCGGAGTTTAACGTTGATATACTTAATGATTTAAATTTATATTATACAAAATATGTTTGGCAAATATGTTACAAGCATAACATTCCTTTAATTTATGCGTCAAGTGCCGCTACTTATGGTTTGGGTGAGTATGGTTATGACGACGATGAGTCAAAATTAAACCAATTAAAACCATTAAATCCTTACGGTGATAGTAAAAATGAATTTGATAAGTGGGCTGTTGCACAAAAATTAAGCCCACCTACTTGGTATGGTTTAAAATTTTTTAATGTGTACGGGCCAAACGAATATCATAAAGGTAGAATGGCTTCGGTTATTTTACATGCTTTTAATCAAATACAACAAACGGGAAAAGTAAAATTATTTAATTCGCATAACCCTATTTATGAAAATGGGGGCCAATTGCGCGATTTTGTATATGTAAAAAATGTAATTGATGTTATTTGGTTTTTATATATCAAGCAACCACGTAATGGCATTTATAATTTAGGAACCGGAAAAGCACGCACGTTTTTAGATTTGGCAAAAGCCACATTTAATGCGTTAAATAAGCCCGAAAATATTGAATTTATGGATACGCCAAAAGATATACGCGATAAATACCAGTATTATACCCAAGCCAATATGCAAAAATTATTTTTACAAGGATATAAAAAACCTTTTACAAATTTAGAAGATGGGGTTGATGACTACGTTACAAATTATTTAATTGATAAAAATTATTTATAGTTAAAACTATTTTATTGTTATTTTTGAACTAACATATACTGAATTATGAGAACAATTGAATTTAGAGAAGCCTTACGTGAAGCAATGAGCGAAGAAATGCGTCGCGACCAAGCTATTTTTTTAATGGGTGAAGAAGTTGCCGAATACAACGGAGCCTACAAAGTTAGCAAAGGTATGTTGGCCGAATTTGGCGAAAAACGTATTATTGATACGCCCATTGCCGAACTTGGTTTTGCTGGTATTGGCGTTGGAGCAGCCTGTAACGGCTTACGCCCTATAATTGAATTTATGACCTTTAATTTTAGTCTGGTTGCTATCGATCAAATTATTAATAGCGCAGCTAAAATTTACAGTATGAGCGGCGGGCAATATAATTGCCCAATTGTATTCCGTGGGCCTACAGCTAGTGCAGGGATGTTAAGTTCGCAACATTCACAAGCTTTTGAAAATTGGTTTGCAAATTGCCCGGGTTTAAAAGTAGTTGTACCCAGTAATCCTTACGATGCAAAAGGTCTTTTAAAAAGCTCAATTCGTGATAACGATCCTGTAATTTTTATGGAGAGTGAGCAAATGTATGGCGATAAAGGCGAAGTACCTGAGGAGGAATATATAATACCAATTGGTGTTGCAGATATTAAGAAACAAGGAACGGATGTAACAATTGTTTCTTTCGGAAAAATATTGAAAGTAGCAATGAATGCTGCAAAAGAATTAGAAGCTGAAGGAATAAATGCCGAAGTAATAGATTTAAGAAGTGTTCGACCAATTGATTATGATACAGTTATCAATTCAGTTAAAAAAACTAACCGATTGGTAATTGTTGAAGAGGCTTGGCCTTTAGCGAGCATTTCATCAGAAATTACATTTAAAGTACAAAAAGACGCTTTTGATTATTTAGACGCGCCAATTTTACGCATCACTACTGCCGATACACCATTACCGTATGCGCCAACGTTAATTGAAGCCAGTTTACCAAACGTTGCTAAAGTTGTTAAAGCAGTAAAAGAAGTAATGTACGTTAGTAAATAATTGATTTATTTAACCTATAACGATGCGCCGGGTGGTATTTATAACAGCCAAGTAATTGATGTTGTTAAGTATTTAAATTCTATTCAAAACGAAGAAAAAGTTAAACTAGTTGCTTTAATTTCTATACGGAATTTTAAAGAAAATAAACAAAAAATAAAATCACAACTACCCAAAAGCATTGTTATTCCTATGTTTCCAAAGGCACGGTTGTGGCGCTGGAACATTCTTCAATTGTTTTTTTTATGTTTAGTTTCATCTCACAAACAAATTATTGCACGCGGTGCTTTTGCAACTAATTTAAGTTTAACCTTAAAAAAAATAAGACTAATTAAAAAAGTAGTTTTTGATGCCAGAGGGGCTTATTATGCCGAGCTTACCGAATACCAAGTTATTGATGATAAAAAGGTAATCTCACAAATAAAAGATATTGAAAATAAAGCAATTCATTTAACTGACTTTAGATTAGCTGTTTCAGAAGCTTTGGTAAATTATTGGAAAGAAAATTATAATTATAAAAATCAAAATCATGTTGTAATTCCTTGCACATTAAGCACTAATTTTGTTTTTGAATTTCCTACAGCCGAAAAATTAAAACAATTAAAAAGCGAAAATAGTTTTTCAGAAAACGATACAATTCTTGTTTATTCTGGCTCTTCGGCAGGCTGGCAATCATTTAATTTATTAGAAGAATGGTTATTAACGGCATTTCAAAAAAACGAAAATTTAAAATTAGTAATGCTTACCAATCACCCTCCAGAGCAATCTGTTTTTTTTGAAACTTATAAAAATAGAATTAATACAAATTGGCTACAACCTAATCAGGTAAAAGAAATGTTGTTAATTGCCGATTATGGCTTAATGTATCGTGAAAATACTATTACCAATCAAGTAGCTTCACCGGTAAAACTTGCTGAATATTTAAGTTGCGGTTTACAAATAATTGCATCTGATAATTTAGGAGATTTTTCAAATTTTGTAAAAACTAAAAATTGTGGATTTGTTTTGCCAACGCAAATTGATTTTAAGCAGATAGAGTATTCTGTAAAAAAACAAAATCATAGTTTAGCAATGCGGTTTTTAATAAAAAAAAATTACAAACAAAACTATTTAAAAATTTTAGCATGCGAATAGCCTTAATTACCGATGGAATATGGCCATACGTATTAGGCGGCATGCAAAAGCATTCTTATTATTTATGTAAATATTTAGCACAAAATAAAATAAATGTTGATTTAGTACATTTTAATAACAGTACTTACGATATTAATAAATTAGAATTTTTTACAGATGATGAAAAAAAATACATTAACTCCATAATTGTAAATTTCCCAACAAGTTTTCCTTTTCCCGGCCATTATATTTATAATTCATATAAACATTCAAAATTAATTCACCACACAATTAAAGATAATCTTAAGGCCTATGACTTTATTTATACCAAAGGTTTTACAGGCTGGTATTTAATTAATCAAAAAAAGAGTGGAACTATTAATTGTAATAAAATTGGTGTAAAATTTCATGGCTATGAAATGTTTCAAAAGCCACCCAATTTTAAAATTAAATTACAGCATGTTTTTTTATTACGTCTACCTGTAAAAAAAATATCACAACATGCAGATGTTGTTTTTAGCTATGGCGGAAAAATTACAGACATTATTAAATCGATTGGTGTTCATTCTTCAAAAATTGTAGAGTTACCCTCGGGTGTTGAGTCTTCAATTATTACAAACGAAATAAAACCAACTGACGAAAAAATTAAATTTTTATTTTTAGGTCGTTACGAACGCAGAAAAGGAATTGAAGAATTAAATCAAGCACTATTAAATTTAAAAAATCAAAACTTTGAATTTCATTTTATTGGGCCAATTCCCGAAGAAAAAAAATTACAAAATAATAATGTTATTTATCACAACGAAATTAGAGATAAACCTTTATTAAATTCTTTAATAAAAACTTGCGATGTATTGGTTTGCCCTAGTTGGAGCGAAGGCATGCCTAATGTTATTTTAGAAGCTATGGCAAATGGCTTAGCAGTTTTAGCCACAGATGTAGGCGCAACAAATGTTTTGGTTACGAATGATACAGGTTGGTTAATTAATAATTGTGATGTGAATGAAATTGAAACAGCTCTTGTAAGAATAATAAATACTTCTCATCAAGAAATTGATTTAAAAAAACAAAACGCATTAAAAACAATTACCGAAAATTTTATTTGGGAAAAATTGGTGTTGAAATTAATTGATGTTTTGAAATAATAAAATAAATTATCGTTCTTTTTTAATATGCGCAAACTCTAAAGGATTCTCGGTTATTTCGGCATAGAGCTTTCTGTTTTTACAAATATCAATAGCGGCGTAAATTGCTTTTTTAAAAGATTGTTCGCTTGCAGTATTTTTTCCAACTAAGTCGTAAGCCGTGCCGTGGTCAGGGCTAGTACGCACCGCGTTTAAACCGGCTGTAAAATTTACACCTTCGTTAAACGATAAGGTTTTAAAAGGTATTAAACCTTGATCGTGATACATGGCTAATACACCGTCAAATTGTTTGTAGGTACCACTTCCAAAAAAACCGTCTGCGGCATAGGGTCCGTAAACTAGGCCATTTGTATTCGCTTTTTCAATAGCCGGTTTTAGTATATCAATGTCTTCATTACCAATTGCACCGTTATCGCTAGCGTGAGGATTTAAGCCTAACACCGCAATTTTCGGTTTTCGAATTCCAAAATCTATTTTTAATGAATTATGTAATTGCGTAATTTTTTTATTTACTAATTCTATAGTAATTTTTGAAGCAATATCTTTTACAGGAATATGACCTGTAACAACTGCAACTCGCAAACCGTTATCTGTGCAAAGTAGCATTAATGGGTCTCCGCCTAATTTTTCGCCTAAAAATTCGGTATGCCCAACAAATTTAAAATTCTCGCTTTGTATGTTACGCTTGTTTATTGGAGCGGTTACTAAAGCATCTATCTGTTTGTTTTGTAAGGCTTCGGTAGCTTTATCTAAAGATATAAACGCGTATTTTCCACCAATATCGGTACTTTTGCCCATTTCTATTAACACCTCTTCTTCGTAACAAACAAACACATTTACTTTTTTGTGATTAATTTGTGTAAAATCACGCATAGGATTAAAATTAAAATCATCCATACCTAATGCTTTTTTGTAATATGAAACTGTGCGTTGCGAACTAAATAAAACAGGCGTGCAAATTTCTGCAATGCCGGGTTCAACCAATGTTTTTAAAATCAATTCTAAACCAATTCCGTTTATATCGCCTTGGCTAATGCCTATTATTATTTTTTGAGTATCCATAATTATTTATTTTGTTATTTAGTCTTCGATTCCGCTCAAACTGACGTTCATATTTTATTTTATACCATACTTAATTTTATATTTTAAATACAGTTCTGTTTGTTTGTTTATAAGTGTTACAGGCTTTCCTGCAATATAAGCTAAAATTATATTATTTGTTTTCATATCTAATACATCGCCATTGCTTACTATTAATGAGGCAATTTTTCCTTCTTCTAAAGTGCCGAGTAGCTTTTCTATCCCTAAAATTTTTGCTGCATTATAACTAATACTTGCTAAGGCTTGTTCTTTAGTTAAACCATAAGCTACAGCTACACCAGCATTAAAAGGTAGATTGCGACTTTGAGCTGCTTCCATGTCGCCTTCCAATTGCAAACAAAATAAAACAGAATCTTTTTGAAGTAAATAAGGTGTTTTAAAAACAATATCCACTGCATCATCGTTATTATCAGGTAAATCGTTTACGCGATTAAGCATAACCGGAATATTATTTTTCTTTAATTCGTTTGTTATTTTGTAGCTCTCTTTACCGCCAATAATTACAGGTTTTTTTATGTTGAATTTTTTTGCAAAATTAATAGCACTTATAATATCTTTTACTTTATCGGCATGAAGGTATAAGTTGGCAGTACCGGCAAAAATAGTTTTCATGGCTTCAAAGCGAATGTTTTTTTCACTAACGGCTTCAAGCTTGTTATATGCTTGAGCATCTTCAAAAAATTTTACTAGATAATTTAGTTCGTCGTTATACTTTTTATTTGAAGATGATGTAACGCCTTCCTCTTCACTAAATTTTTTTTCAATTATTTTTGGAAAATTTAAATGAATACCATCGTCGGCTTTTAAAACAGCGTCTTCCCAATTCCAACCTTCTAATGCCATAACAGATGATGAACCACTAATTAAGCCACCACGAGGGGTTGCCTGCGTGTAAAGTATACCGTTTGTTTTTACGGTGGGTGTAATTAAATTATCAGTATTATAAGCTATTATACTTCTTACATGTGGATTAATATTGCCCACTTCGGCAAAATCACGCGTTGCCCTAACCGATTCCGCATCGTGCATACCAAGCACGTTGTTTGTATTTATTAATGCAGGATAAACATGTTTTCCATTAATTTCAATTATTGTATCGTAAGCTTTCGGGTTTATTTTTACGCCTTTTGCATCCATTACCGCTTCAATTACATTATTTTTAATAACAATAATGCTGTTTTCGATAATTTTGCCGTTACCTATGTGCGCAGTAGCACCAAATAGGGCAATGTGGGTGAAGGTTTTTTGGCAAATCATTAAATTATACCCAAAAACAAATAGGAGACTAAGTACGATTTTCTGTACTATTGCCGCTTGGCGAATGGGGTTAGTGGGAGTGATGTATTTATATAATTTCATTTTCTAGTAAAATATGTTTGCTTTTTAATTCTTCTATTTTTGAAATTACAACTCGCTATACATTGTCAAAATTATATTTTGCATCGTGTTCTGTAATTCTTAAAATTTTATAACCAATTTCATTTAAATTATTATCTTTTTATGCATCTTCTTCTTGCTAAGTATTTTTAATTTTTAATATTCATTCATTTTTAAAATTTAATCATTCCATCTCCCTATAATAATGAGGAGTTAGAACCTTTTATCTGTGTCCCGTTTCCTCTTCGCTTACACCTTCAATAGTATTACAATGATATAAACGCTGTTGTTTGGCTTGGTGCTTTTGTGTTTTAGTACCTTTTTGTTTTTCGGCTAAAAGTTTGGCAATAATTCTTGCTCTTTCAGTTTTAATATATTCTTGTAATTTTATGTCCTCATCTTTGTCAAAATAAATTTGCCCATCAATAATTGTTTTATCAACTTTAGCATATACGCTTAACGGATTATCAGTCCACAACACAATATCCGCCACTTTACCTACTTTTATACTTCCTACTTTATCATCAATGTGTAATATTTTTGCGGGATTTAGTGTTACCATTTTTAATGCCTCAATTTCGGTTAATGCACCGTACTTTATACTCTTTGCAGCTTCTTGGTTTAAACGACGCGCCATTTCAGCATCATCGCTATTAATAGCAGTATTAACTCCCATTTTAGTAAGTATAGCAGCATTGTAGGGTATTGCCTCCATAACCTCATTTTTATAAGCCCACCAATCAGAAAAAGTACTGGCACTAACGCCGTGCGCTTTCATTTTATCGGCAACTTTGTACCCTTCTAAAATATGAGTAAAGGTATTTACTTTAAATCCAAAAGTATCTGCTATGTGCATAAGCATATTAATTTCGCTTTGTACGTAGCTGTGGCACGTTATGAAACGTTTTTTATTTAAAATCTCTGCAAGGGCTTCTAATTCTAAATCTTTACGCGGACTCATCTTATTTTTTTCTTTTGATAAATTAAAAGTGGTCATTGCTTTATCATATTCTTTTGCTCGGGTAAAAAAATCGTTATATACTTGCTCCACACCCATTCTGCTTTGCGGGAAACGAACTGAATTAAAATCGCCCCAATTACTTTGTTTAACATTTTCGCCCAACGCAAATTTTATAAAACCATCGGCTTTGTCGTATTTCATATCTTCGGCAGTATGCCCCCAACGTAATTTTATAATAGCACTTTGTCCGCCAATAGGGTTAGCCGACCCATGTAATAATTGCGCACAAGTAACACCACCAGCTAATTGACGATAAATATTTATATCATCTGGATTTATAACATCTCCCATTCTAACTTCTGCACTGCTTGCTTGTGTGCCTTCGTTAACGCCCGCTGTTAATGCAATGTGGCTGTGCTCATCAATAATGCCGGGCGTTAAATGTTTGCCTTGTGCATCAATTATTTTTGCATACGCCATTTTTGGCGCATCAATATTTGGCGCAATACGCACAATTTTTCCATCCACAATATATACATCTGTATTTTTTAAAACTGAGTCTATATCGTTTGTCCAAACGGTCGCATTTTTAATTAAGATTGCGGAATACCTATTTTTAAATTTGTTCCAATTATCTTTAAAAAAACCGGTTTCATCAGTTAAGGCTTCGCCGTAAGCATTAAAAGGATAAATAACTTTGCCAAGTTGCAACTCTTTTTTCTTAATAGGCGGTATTGCTTTTTTAGCAGTGTCAACCATTGATTCGAAGGTTAATTTAAAAGCAGACCAACTGCCATTTGCTAATTGTAAATTTCCTTCAAAGTTTTTTTGTACGGCATTATAATTACCCGAAGCACGTATTAAATTTAGCGTATCTACTAAAAACGAAAATGTAATTATGTTATTTGCAAATGTGTAATTAAAATTTTTCTTAGCTGTATCAATTGTAATGGATACTTTTGGTTTAACTACATCCTCAAAAAATTTAACTTTATAGTTTTTATCGTTATAAGATAAGTTATAATTACCCCTAATATCAACAGGGTTAATATCAGCATACACATTAGGTTCTCCCTTAACCCAGTGTTGAAGGATTAGTGCATCTTCTTCAAAAATATTTTTGTTAGAGATAAAAAAATTAGCAATAAATTCTTTTTTTAATGCACCAATTTTATCGTAAGCATTTATAAATAATGCAGGATTTGCTGTTAATGCTTTTAAGGCAGTTTTTTCGGTAAGCCCATATTGTATTGCTTTGCGGATGTTTTTTAAAAAGTCGGATTTGTTTTTTAAATCGGCACTTGTAAAACAGAATTGAATATTATTTTTTTCTAAAGCCGAAGGATTGGTTGGCGCTAATTCCCAATGCTTTAAATCGGTTAAGGAGATGGATTCGGCATCGTAAGGATCTTCCACATCATAAGCTTCAGGAAAATTAACAGGAATAATAAATTTTAAAAATGTGTTTTGAATATCGTTAATACGTTGGTATTCATTTCCTCCACCTTTTACAATGTATTTTACATTAAACTCTTTTCCAATTTTAGCAACACGTAGGTCGTTAAATTTATCGTTTCCATCAATTATGCTTGGTAAGTCTTGTAATTTATTAAAATCATCTAAACTAATGTTGTATTCAGTTTTAGTTATGTTTTGTTTGTACCATTGGGCATCGTAATATGTTTGGCGAAGTAAAGCAATGCAGCCGGTTAATGAACTTGGATAATCTTGTGTTGAAGTGCCTTTATTTAAGGCATAAAAAGCCGCCGCTTTATCTATTAAAATACTTTCGTTTTCTTTAGTGTTATTTAATAAAACTAATGCTCCACTTCCCCTAACAATACCGTCTTTTGGCGATGTTAGTACTGATGCAACCCCACATTTTAAATAATCATCGGCTTTAGTTTTATTATGAGTAAAATATTTATACGCTTCTATATCGGCTTTTATTGCTTGATTCCAGCCATACGCACCTTTTATGTTGCTTTCAAGTTGAGGGCCAAAACCATTGCGGTGTTGTGGTTTTGTATCGGGCATGCCGTAATCGCTATAAATATCAATAAAAGATGGGTAAATAAATTTACCTTTTAAATCGGTTACAATTGCATTTTTTGGCACATCAATTTTTTCGCCAACGTTTATAATTTTGCCATCTTGTACAACTATAATCCCATTTTTAAGAGTTGTTTCGTAATCTACAATTATAGTTGCATTTGTAAACGCATAAATACTGTGCGTATTAAAAGGTGCTCCGTTGGTGGGAAACGTAATTTGAGCGTTAATTTTATTTATTATTAAAAATAAAATTAGTAATAATCTAATCTTCATACGATTCAAAGTTAATGAGATTAACTAAAAAAGCTAATTGATTTATATTTTAATTTTACCTTTTAAATATTAATTTTACGCTAAAATTTAAATATGTATAAAGGTATTTTACACACACATTATTTAGTTGTTACACTTTTTTTGTTGCTGTATGTTATTAAAACCGTTTTGTTATTAAGTAACAAAAATGAATTATTGACTGTATTCAGCAAAAAAACAAAATTATTTGAAATAATAATCAGCTTTTTATTTTTAGGTACAGGCATTTATTTACTTATGCAATTACCTTTTGGTGGAAAATTTGATTATTTATTCTGGATAAAATTAATAATGGTATTTGGCTCTATACCCATTGCTGTTGTTGGTTTTAGAAAACACAACAAAATGCTGGCAGCATTAAGTTTATTATTAATTACAGGTGCTTTTGGTTTGGCAGAAGTATATCATAAGCGTAAAGCTATACCAAAAGATGGTGTTGAAATTGCAAGTAACGACGGAAAAGCCCTATACGAAGCCAATTGTAAATTGTGCCATGGCACAGACGGTAAATTGGGAATGGCGGGCGCTAAAGATTTAACAGCTTCAATTATGGATGTTGCCGCTTTAAAAGAAATTATTTTGCATGGTAAAGGTGCAATGCCTGCTGCAGCTGTTGATGATGAACAAGCAAATGCTATTGCCGAATATGTTAATGCAAATATAATTGGGCATTAAATCTATGTTGTTACTTCGAAGGAAACAATCTCACGCTACTAGTTTAAGAAGTTATACTATAATATAGAGATTGCTTCGGGTGAAGAACCCTCGCAATGGCGTATTGGATAGCTTTTGTTAATTATAAATCATTTGTAATAAAATTTTATTATTTTTAGCTATGATAAAATTTTTAAGAGAACATTATCGCTTTATCATTCCATTTTTTTTAATGCTGGGCTTATTAGTTGTAG